>JADFOI010000162.1 GCA_022562935.1 Acidobacteriota bacterium | reverse complement strand
GAATCCGATCTCCGTTAACCTTCAACCACGTGGCAGAACCCTGGCTCATTTAGACATGGTGGCACTGGTGCCCGGAATGTAGGAGGCACCTCAGGTTGTGCCAGGACATCCCTTACACACTGACACCTCCGGAATGTAGGAGGCACCTCAGGTTGTGCCAGGACATCCTTTACACACTGACACCTCCGGAATGTGGGAGGCACCTCAGGTGCCGAATCCGATCTCCGTTAACCCTCGACCGGGTGGCAAAACCCTCCGGAGCCCTGAAAGGGCGCCAGGGAATAGCGCCAGGGTGAAGCCCTGGGTTTAGGCGGCACATCCGAAGAGGACCAACCTCACCATCGTCGCTTCACGACCCCAACTCCCTCTTCAAAAACTCAATGGTCTCGGGCCAGGCTCGCTCGCTGGCCCGCATATTGGCTCCGTCCCGAGCTTCCTGAGCCCGCAAAAACCCATGGCCGGCACCATCGTAAATCTCCGGCTGGTAACTCTTGCCCAACCGTTTCATCTCCGTTTGGGCGTCAGGAATGCTCTTATTGACCCGGGCGTCGTCTCCGCCATAAAGAGCCAGCACCGGGGCCTGGATGCGGGCCAGGGTTTCAGCCGAGGGCGAGGTTCCGTAATAGACCACGGCGGCCGACAAATTCGGTTGTGCCGCAGCATAGGCGAAGCTGGTGCTTCCGCCCCAGCAAAAGCCAATGACCGCCAATGTGTCCTGAGCCGCGGGAAGGGAATTGGCATATTGAGCCGTGGCGTTCAACCGAGAGACCACCTCGGTCCTATCCAGTGCCCGAACCAGAGCCACGGCACCATCCCGGTCCACCGACTCCGTCCCACCCCCGCCGGGTCCTTTGCCGGTTAAAATATCCGGGGCGATGGCAATGTACCCTTCCGCCGCCAGTTGATCGGCCACGGAGCGAATCCAATCGGTAAGGCCGTAGATCTCGTGAATGACCAGGACGACGGGTGCCGGATCACTTCGCTCCGGATAGACCACCCAGGCATTGATGGTATCCCCACCCGATTGGACCTTGACCCACTCGCCATGGCGAGGGGATGCGTTCAGCCGGGCACGCGCAGTCTCCTCTGAGGCGGGTAGGCTTTGGGCGCTCAGGGTGGTTCCTGTCGCCAGTACGGCCAGCAGGGCCAGGGGAACCAGGCGTTCTTGAATTCTTGTGATCATTCGGATTCCTCCATTTCCGTTTTTGATAAGAATCGTGAGCAGGACCAGGGAAGTCAGTCCATTACTGTTTTACTTTTATACAACAATTCTGGAGAATAAGGTACCTTCCGATGTTGAGTAAAGAGGAGAAACTCAAGCAGTTCGAGCGGATTACCCATCAGATTATCGATGACTGGTATGAGCGCGTGAAACAAAATTATGTCACCGAGGAGGATAGCCGCGACCTGGGGATCGGACCGGAACTCAAGTCCTTTCACGAAACGGGCAATCACCGCATCAAGTTTGTCCGCGAGAAGGAACTCGATGTCACTTATGGTCTGGGGGTCAGGCGAACCGATGAACAGTTCATCGTGGAATCCAGTGTGAACAACAAGTCGGATGGCTTTGATTATGAAGCCTTCGTGAATAGCCTGAAATCTCATTACTGGCGCAGCCGCAATGAAAAACCCTGGACTGAGGCTGATTTTGATCACTTTACCTACCAGGATCTGCTCTCTTTTAAGCCGGTCATGGGCCAGTCGGTGACTCTGGACATGCGAAAAGACAAGGCCGACATCATCCGGCTTTTCTTCGGGGTCAATCCCCAGCACGAGGATCTCCTTCTGGGCCGCAAAGATGTTCTTCGAGATCTCATCGAAGAGTACTGTTTAGCTCCCCTCAGGCGCATTTATGCCGAATCCTACCGAGAGCGATAAGCCTACTTCCCTATTTGACTCCAACCCCTGCTCTCGTCCATCATGGATTTCTCATGAAGCGAGCTATGAGTAAGAGAAAAGTGGCTTTTCTGGGTTTGGGCAAGATGGGAGGAATCCTCCTTCAGGCACTCCTCAAGAAGAATCTCCTCTCGCCTAAAAACACGGTGGCCACGGTACGCCATCCGGAAAGAGCCCAAAAATTGAGCCAGGAACTGGGTATTTCCGTGACCACGGACAATCGCCAGGCTGCTCAGCAATCTGACCTTGTCCTGCTCTGTGTCAAGCCTCAGACCGTCCGCGAGGTCACCGAGGAGATCGCAGGGGAAATGACCTCCAAAAAGTTACTGATCTCCATAGCGGCTTCGGTGCCCACCCATTACATCGAAGAGATTCTGGCTTCAGAAGTGCCCGTGGTGCGTGCCATGCCCAATACACCCTGCGTCATCGGGTGTGGGATGACGGGGCTTTGCAAGGGCAAGTTTGCCGATGAATCGCATCTGGACACTGCCCAGACTTTATTTGACTCGGTGGGAAGGACCGTGACCGTGGATGAGAAAAGAATGGATGCGGTGACCGGTCTCTCGGCCAGTGGGCCTGCCTTCATCTATATCATTCTTGAATCTTTGGCTGAGGGGGGAGTCAAAGTAGGACTTCCCCGAGACGTGGCCACTCTTTTAGCTGCTCAAACCGTACAGGGAGCTGCTCGCATGATCCTGGAGACGGGCCAGCACCCGGCACTCTTGAAGGATGCTGTTACCACACCCGCCGGCTGTACCGTGGACGGGATCATGGAGCTGGAAGAGGGAAAGCTGCGGGTCACCTTGATTAAAGCCGTGGTGAAAGCCACCGAGCGCGCCAAAGAACTCCTGGTGGCTGAGTAAGTTCGCTTGGCCTCATCGATCTCATTTTAGTCCTTCCAACCCGGTCCTCGGAGAACCCTCCCCGGGGTGGCCCCGGTGTGCTCTCCTTCCTCCAGTACCTGCTGGCCATTGACCCAAACGTGAATGACTCCAGTGGAGTACTGATGGGGGTTGTCATAGCTGGCATGGTCCTGGATTTTCTGGGGATCAAAGATCACCACGTCAGCGAAAGATCCCGGCTCCAGCGAACCGCGGCCTTCCAATTTGAGGTTTGAGGCGGGAAGGGAAGTCATGCGGCGGATCGCTTCCTCAAGCGGGATGATGCCCTCTTCGCGCACGTATTTGCCCAGAAGGCGAGCGAAATTGCCGTAAGTCCGCGGATGAGGATTGGATCTTAAGAAAACCCCCTCGGTGGCTACAGATCCGGCGTCTGAGGCGAAGCTCACCCAGGGGAGTGCGATCTTCCTTTCAACGTTTTCCTCAGACATCAGAAAGTAGACGGTGCCCACCCGGCTGTCGTCTTCGATGACCAGATCCATGGCGGTGTCCTCCGGAGATTTTCCGCGCATTTGGGCGACCTCAGCCAGAGTTTTTCCCGTTAAGGGCTTTAAGGAATCGTTCCTGAATTCGACCAGGAGCAGGTTATCAGCGGAGCCGGCAGCCCAATACAGGTTCTCCCAATCGGCACCGGGAGCCGCCATCTCTTGTCGGACCCGCCGTCGCACGGCGGGGTCCTTCAACCGGGTGACCCAGGCATCGTGTCCGCCCTCCTGTACCCAAAGCGGCATGGCCGCGTCCAGTCCCGTTTTCCCAGCCGTATAGTTGTACATGTCCGCCGTAATCTGCAGGCCTTCGGCTTGAGCCGCCTCCACCTTCTCGATGAGCTCCTGCAGCTTGGACCAGTTGGCCTTGCCTGCCGCCTTAAGGTGGTAGATTTCCGCATGAATGCCGGCATCGCGGGCGATGGTGATCAGTTCATCCACGGCTTCCAGAAGACGGTCGCCTTCGCTTCGAAGGTGAGAAATGTACATTCCGCCATATTCGGAGGCAACCTTGGCCAGCTCGGTCAGTTCCTCGGTGCTGGCGAAAGAAGCGGGGGCATAAATCAGGGATGATCCTACTCCCAGTGCTCCTTGCTCCATAGCCTCACGAACCAGGGAACGCATCTGCTCCAACTCTTCGGGCGAGGGGGGACGGTCGTCATAGCCAATGACGTGTTCCCTGACGGTGGTGGCTCCCACAAAAGAAGCGACGTTGGGTGAGACTCCCCTGTCCACAAGGTGTTGGAGATATTCGGAAAGGGTGGTCCAGGGGATGTCGAATTGGATGTCTCCCTGCTGTTTCAGCATCTCTTCTTTCATCGATTCGTTCAGTGGGCCCATGGAGGATCCCTCACCGAAGACCTCCAGGGTGACCCCCTGGCGGATGCCGCTCTGGGATCGACCGTCCTCGATCAGAGACTCAGTAGCCCAGCTCAACATGTTGATGAAGCCGGGAGCAACGGCAAGACCCTCCGCCTCGATTTCGGTTCGGCCCCGGGCTTCACCCAGTGATCCCACTGCCGCGATGGTGTCCCCCTGAATGGCCAGATCACCCTGAAAAGGTGCCGAGCCGCTCCCGTCATAAAGGGTTCCATTACGAATGACGATGTCGTACTCTTGAGGAGTGGCGCAGGCGGACAATAACGCCAGAGAGACGAAACAGATCAAAAAACGGAGCATGTCCTTCTCCTTCAGCATAAGTTTTTGCAACCTTGAGGCCATTTGCTCTATCTAGGTCTGTAGATCTGCTATGTTAATAGACGATATGCCGAGGAAGTCAATCTTTGTCTCACTCTTTCTGCTTCCTTTCCTGGTGAGCGGACTCACCTTTGCCCAGCAAGAAAAGGAAGTTCCCGAGACCCCGAACAATTTACGGATTTTTACCCGCTATGACGGAGCCACCGCCGTCGCCGAGCTACTCTGGCAGGATCATTCCGATAATGAAGTGGGTTTTGAGGTTCTTCGCTCCGACAACGGCAAGGAGTTCCGAGTGGTGGCGGTGGTGGGAGCGGATTCCGCCCATTACAACGACAAAGTCGGGAGGTACATTACCGGGGGATTCGCCTATAAGGTCCGAGCCTTTAACGAGGCGGGGAGAAGCGAGGACTCCAATGTGGTCTCGATTTGGTTGTAGGTCTCATCCCCGTGTCGCCCCTTCAGGGCTCCTGAGTCGTTAGCCGTTCGAGGATGCGTTCGGACCGGATCCAGCACCGTGAGGTGCCTCCCAGTGCGCTCGTGAGCGCACTTGAATTGTAGAGTGGAAGTCCCTACCGGGCAGACGTTCTCCGGCCCGTATCCGACTGCAACTGCGTCACCGTGAGGTGGGGTGGGAAGCAGAAGGAGAACCCCCAGTCCGTAGGATGACGAACTCGATGCGGCCTGAAGGAAGCAGTGAGCCTGCTGGGAAAAGGTGAAACTCGAATGTGGGGAGAGAACCTCCCACGCTCAAGAGCCTGATGGGTAACGTGATAAAGGCATCTTGAGGCACCTTGGGGTGGTTTGAGACGGAATGGTGGGAAGTTCAAGTGACGTGAAGCGAGGAGATCTGTGAGTGGGTCTGGTATCGGCTCACAGAAGTCAGAGGCTGCATAGTAGCGAAGAAGCCGGGTAACGCCGGTGGAGTGAAGGCCAGCCAGGAAGGTGGATGAG
>JADFOI010000048.1 GCA_022562935.1 Acidobacteriota bacterium | reverse complement strand
CTGCGGTGAGAACGGAGAGTTTCATTCCTTTGTCTACGCCGGACCCATGTTTCAGTACCCGCTCGAGATCTCAGTGGGAGAAATCACCGAGAGAGATGGCTTCGTTTTTGCAGATGTCACTGCGGCAGATCCATCCACTCCTGGAGACGATTCATGACTCGAATTGTATCGCTCATTGCCAGCGCAACCGAGATTGTGCACGCTTTAGAAATGGGAACTTTTCAGGTGGGTCGATCGCATGAATGTGATTTTCCTACCTCGGTGAGCTCGCTTCCCATCTGCACGGAGCCCACCTTCCCCACTTCGGGAAACAGCCGGGAAATCGACCGGAGAGTCAAAGACACCTTGCGCAAGGCCCTCTCCGTTTACGATGTTTTCGAGGAGGTGCTGGAGCAGTTAGGGCCAACCCACATCATTACTCAAACTCAATGCGAAGTTTGCGCCGTCAGCCTGAAGGATGTGGAACGGGCAGTCGGCAAACGCCTCTCCTGCCAACCCAAAATCGTCTCCCTACAGCCCGATGCACTGGATGACGTTTGGAACGACATGCGTCTGGTGGCTGATTCGCTGGGCATCGAGAGGAAAGGTGAGGAACTGGTGGAAAACCTCAAGCAGCGCATGCATCGGATCTCGGGTCGGACTCAGGCTGCTTCAAAACGGCCCCGAGTGGTCTGCATCGAATGGCTGGAACCCCTGATGACAGCGGGAAACTGGATGCCCGAACTGGTGGAAATGGCTGGAGCAGAGAATCTGTTGGGAGAAACCGGCAAGCATTCCTCATGGATCAGTTGGGAGGAACTGTCCCAGAGCGATCCCGATGTCCTGGTGGTCTTGCCCTGCGGCTTCGATATGAAGCGTACCCGGGAAGAAATGTACTGGCTCACCGATCGATCGGAATGGAGTTCCTTAAAAGCTGTAAAGAGCGGCCGCGTTTATCTGACCGACGGGCATCAATACTTCAATCGGCCCGGCCCCCGTCTGGTGGAGTCACTGCAGATCCTCGCCGAGATTCTTCATCCTGAGGTATTTGACACCGATTTCGAGGGTATCGGTTGGCAACGGTTGGGCTGAATTTCCTTTCATCGGTGTGCGGCCCGCAGGCTAAAGCCTGCGGCTCTGACAGTCAATAAAGAGCAGTCAGAGCCGTGGGCTTCAGCCCACGGGCCCTCACAGCGCGGCTTTAAGGGAGGGGATGATCCTCTCGGCCAACTGCAAGGTTTGCTCCTCTTCTTCACCCACCAGGTAGACGAAGTAACCGGGTGTTTCCAGACCGGCCAGCGTCACCAGTTCCTGCTCTTGCTGAAGAAGGATGACTCTCACACCGTCCAGAGTTCTCTCCGGCTCATTCCCTCGGAGAGCCAGGTGCTCCAGATTCGACCTTCCTTCCAGAATCACCGATATCTGCCCGCCTTGCGCCACAAACACGTAGTGAATGATGTCCACCTCCCCCACACGGCAGAATCTTGTCTCCAGGAAACGATAGGAATCACCCATTTCCTGGAGAACTGTCTCAATACGGGTCAGAACAGAATCCAGTGGCAACACGGCCTCTGGAGGAGTCGGATGGCCGGTACAGTTCAAATGGTCACCGACGATCCCATCATAGTGGGCTTGGGCAATCAGGGTTCCTGCGTTGGGGCCAAGCCAGAACAACAGCAAGACGCCTACACCGAGGGTCATAAGGAGAAGCGCTGCCACCCGCAAAATGAAGGCAGGTACAGTCCTGGTTCTGGTTTCCAGACCATCCATGATTTTCTTCTCGAGGTCAGGCGGCACCGGCTGGGAACTCCAGCCTTGGTTCAAGGCCCGGCGCGCGCTGAGTCGCGACTTCTCTTCCTGGCGGCAGGTCGAACAACTCTCCAGATGCAACAAAATTTCCTGGCTGCTTTCAACCGTCAACTCCCCTGCCAGAAAGTGATCCATGAGCTTCTGAACATGCCTGCATTCTTTGGACCTAAATCCACTCACCTGTCTCATATTGATCTCCTAGGTGCACTAAGCACTTTGGCTGCCCCTAGATTTTTCCAAGAATTTCTCACGAAAAAGGCTTCGTGCCCGGTTCAAACGCGACATGACCGTTCCCATCGGCAACTTGAGCATTCGAGCGATCTCACGATACCGAAACTCTTCGATGTCCGCTAAAACCAGCACCGTTTGATAATGCACCGGAAGGGACTGGAGGATCCTCAATACCTCTCCGCTTTCAACGTTTTTCTGAAAATCGGGATGCACCGCCAAGAGCCCTTCGGGAACATCCTCGATATCCACGGGCTTCCACCATCGTGCCTGCCGCACTTGCTTATTGCGAAGCCGAAACAGGATCCGAAAAAGCCAGGCCTTACAATCGGTACCGGGGGAATAGCCCTGGAACGATTTCCAGGCCTGCTGGTAGGTCTCCTGTACCAGATCTTCGGCTAAATCCTTTCGCTGGGTCATACTCAAAGAAACTCGATAAAGAGACTCCATATGGGGCACCGCTTCCTCAAGAAATAGGGCCTTCTCTTTTCGACTCCGATTCAGCTTCACGCTTCCGTCAATGAGGAGATGGAACACCGTTATCGCGAGCTTGCAGCAAACCTGCCATCTTTTCCCGATGGATCAGGAGCTTTCGTCCCTGGTAATGGATCCACTCCTTCCTCTTAAATTTTGACATCATCATGGACACATGGGGTCGATTTCCCCCCACCAACTGAGCCAGGTGCTCGTGGGAGAGTGAAATTTTGAGTTTGATTATATCCCCATTGCCCAAGAGAGGCTTGCCATGTCTTTCAGCCAAGCTGAGAAGTACCTTGGCCAGTCGACACTCCGTGTCCAGAAAACTGTGGGACCTGATGTCTTCCCGAGCTTCAAGCAATCTCTGGCTCAAAATCTTTGCATAATTGAGGGCGATGGCCACCCTCTTCTGAATCAGGATCAAAAACTGCTCTCGCGGGACGATCGATACCCAGGATTCTTCGTGTGCGGTAGCCCTAGCCTCGAAATGTTCTTTGGGGCCCAGCAGGTTTTCTCCCAGAATGCCACTCGAATAGATAGCCAGGATCTTCTCCCGATCATCGGGGTTAACAGCGGAAATCCTGATGCATCCACGATTGAGAATAAAGAGTGAATCGACAGGATCCCCTTGATCGAAGATGATTTCCCCCTTCGAGTAGATTCGGTCGATACAAGCAGACAGGACAGCATTGAGATCAGTGAGTGGGAGCCCGTCCATGAGGCCCGTTTGCCTCAAATGCCAAACACGGTCCACACTCACCAACTCCTCACATCGAACCTGCGCCGTACGCATAAAACTCCTCCTTTTTCCTATTCACCTAATAGAAATGCCAATAGGAGAGGTCTTTATTCCAAAAATCTAGCCCGCTCTCACCACAAACGTCATCGTATTTATGGAGCGAGACACTAAGGAACCATGAGAGCCCAGCAAAGTATGGCCGCCAGGACTGCTGCCAGCGGCAATGTTCCCACCCAGGAACACACAATCGAGGCAATCACGCGTTTGTTTGCACTGTCCGACAATACCCCTATCCCAAACAGGGCACCTACACTGACATGTGTTGTGGAGACGGGCATCCCCAGGCGCGAGGCAATAATGACCAAAAATGCGGTCACCAGATTAGCAGAGAAGCCTTGACCCGGATTCATGGCCGTCACTTTGTGACTCAAGGTCTCAGCGACCCGGCGCGCGGACAACCAACCCCCGAGAGCGATAAACAGAGCCACCAACTCATAACGGGCTGCTGGCGTTAGCGTGCTGCTGACCACCAAAAGAGCGGCAATCTTAGGTGTGTCATTCAGTCCCCGTGCAAATCCCACCGCACCCGCGCTCAGGTAATGAAGCAGGTCCAGTGCCTTGCCTATGGGAATGCCCAGGAAATTCCCAAGGTAACTCTGCTGGCAGCTCTGGTCGGAGTCGATTGGAGGTTGCAGAGCCGGGAGCGGCTTGAACAGTCTCTCCCCGGTGGCAGGCAGCAACTCCGATCGAATGATCTCTCGCCCCACACAGAGGTAGCTCTCCTTGTCAACGCCCAGGGCCAATCGACAGGCTCTAAAGATCAAATAAATGGCCGCAGCACAAATCATTGCCAACAAGGGACTGAACAGGAGTGGAGCGACGAAGGCCGTGCCCAGATGGGAGAAAGCAACCTCGTTCGCTGCATGTATCAGACCCGCGCCGACCAACGCTCCCGTCAAGGCATGGGTAGTGGAAATGGGAAGTCCCAGGTAGGTGGCGAGCAAAACGGTGGCCGCCGCCGCCAGTCCGACCGAGGCCGAAAATGCTGGAGCGGAGGCAATGGCATCAGGAACCAGGCCTCTGCCCGAAAACGTATCTAAGAGCTCCTGGGCAACCCAGGCCGCCGCAATCGACCCCGCCAGAGTGGTCGAACAAGCCCAAAACAAGGCTCGCCGGTAATTCGTGGTGCCGCTTCCCAAAAGAGTGGCCACCCCTTTGAAATTGTCATTGGCTCCGTTGGCATAGGCCAGCATAATGGCTGCCAACAATGATGCAATCCACATCTGTTTTCAGTCGTCACAGTATAGCGCCAGGAGAGGCTTGTTGTTTTGGCGTCGGGGTCCAGTTGCGCCTTCATATCGGGAAAGGAAGGTGGTAAAGTGGTTCCGTTCAAGGACTACCGCCTAAGTCTTCAAGGAGAGTGCTGATGTATATTTCGTTACTTTTTGCCCTTCTCTTCCTACCCACGGAAAGCCAGGTGGAAATCACCCCGATTACCCACGGTTCCGTCGTTCTGACCTGGCAAAATAAGACCATCTATGTGGATCCCTGGAGTCAGGGGAATTATGAGAATATCCCCCCTGCTGATCTGATTCTGATCACCGACATTCATGCCGACCACTTGGATCCGGAGCAGATCGCCAAAGTGCGGAAACCGGGCACTCGGATCATCGCACCGGCCGCGGTTCAGAAAACGGTGACCGACGCCCAGATCCTGAACAACGGTGAGACCACTGAAGTAATCGGTATCCGAATTGAAGCAATCCCTATGTACAATCTCCAGCGTGGTCCCCAACCGGGACAGCTTTATCACACCAAGGGAAGAGGCAACGGCTATATCTTGTCGTTTGGAAACGAGCGTTTCTATCTTTCCGGAGATACGGCGTGTATACCCGAGATGAAGCAACTCCGGGACATCGACGTCGCTTTCGTTTGCATGAATCTCCCCTACACCATGACGCCCGAGGAAGCAGCTGGATGTGTCAATGACTTCAAGCCCAAAGTGGTCTATCCGTACCACTATGGAAAATCTGATCTAAACACCTTTCAAAAGGCGGTAACGGATCCGGGTATTCAGGTTCGGATTCTGGACTGGTATTAAGTCACAAGGACAAAGGAGGAACAATTGAGTATTCATCGATCCATGAGCAAATTCGTCGGTCTTATCCTGACCCTGGGGGTCATTTGGGTGGCTCAAACCACCACCTCTTTGGCTCAGGTCCCTGTGGAAGTGGCCCGTCAGGGGTACGCGGACACCCTTTTCGTCAATGGAAACATCGTGAGCATGGACGATGTGTCCACCTCAACCCAGGTGGGCAGCGTTTACCAGGCCATTGCCGTCAAGGACACCAGGATCATGAAACTGGGAAATAATCAGGAAGTCAGGGCCCTGGCGGGACCTGATACCCGGATCCACGACCTGAAAGGACGTACCCTGATCCCGGGCATCATTGAACCCCACATGCACATCTACGGCGGCGCCATCCGTTATCTGGAACGGTTCGGCTTCAAGTACCCTCCCAAAGGGGTCATCGTTACGGCACAGGCCGAGCGAGACCTGGAAAAAACCCAGGCCAACATCCGAGACAAGCTTCAGGAAACGATCAAGAATGTCGATCCGGGCGATTGGGTGATACTTCGGGTGCAAGGCCACCCAGACGCTCCCAACGAAGCTCGCCTCTGGGGCTTTACTCGCCGCTTGATCAACCGCAGGACCATCGATCTGTGGTCACCGGAAAACCCGGTCCTGGTCAACCCTGGGTTGAGAGGCAATCTGAATTCCAAGGCCCTGGAGGTCGTGAATGATTTTCTACCCGGTTACTCAGACTCCATTCAGGAAACCATGCACGGAGTGGATATCGGCGAAAACATCCCGGAACTCGGTTGGGTGGGCAGTCAGGAAATGTCCGTGATTACCTGGGAAATGTTTCTGGAGAAGCTCCCCGCGGCAACTCTGGCCCAGGCGCTGAAGCTGGTATCGGAGGAGTTCGCTTCCATCGGAGTCACCACCGTCTCCACCCGCATTCCCTTTCCCAAGGTGATGACCGGGTACTCCACCCTGGCCGGTCTGGGCCAGATGCCGATTCGTTTATCTGCACACTATGAAATTCATCGAATGCCCACCGATCCCCAGCAAACCCGTCAGATCTACCGGCGCACCGGTGTGCTGCAGGGTATCGGCAACGATTACTTCTGGATCGACGGGGTGGCTTCCGAGCGCTGGGATTCGATTTATCCCGAATCCTGTACCGGTCCCGATACCCAGGCGCCACCCCATATCAAGGCGCGGGAAGTCTGCCCCAAACCGGGCGATCTGCCTTGGGATGTACTGGAAAATGCTCTGAAGTCGGGATGGCGGTTGGCGGGAGTCCACATGTGTGGCAGCGAGAGCGCCCGAGCCTATTTCAGGATGATTGACCGAGCCCGGGCCGCCAGTGGCATGTCCATGGAGGACATTCGCAACCTCCAGATGACCGTTGAGCATTGCAATCTCATCGGAAAGCAGCCCGATATCATTCAGGGGTTGAAGGACTATGGAATCATGTTGAGCTGTGGTCCCGATCTCATCAGTGAGGCTCCCAACTGGATCAACGATTACGGCCCCCAAATGAACGATTTCATCCTGCCCATGAAGACCTGGATTGAGTCGGGAATCAAGATCGCCGGGCAGCACTATGGCGGGGGCGCCTTCGGTCGACCCGGGGAGGGGAGCGTAGGGTCGGGATTCCAGCCTCCTTTCTTCCAGCTGTGGCAGGCCATCACCCGCAAGTTCGACGGACAAGTCTGGCAACCGGAGGAACGGATTGACCGGGTGCACGCCCTAAAGATGTGGACCTCATGGGCAGCCGAGTATGTCACCAAGCCGGATGAGCTCGGTACCCTGGAAGTGGGAAAATTCGCCGACCTGCTGATTATCGACCGAGATTACCTGACGGTTCCGGTCGATGACATCTTGAAAATCCGCCCCTTGATGACCATGGTGGGTGGAAAAGTCGTCGTGCTCCAGGAGTCCCTGGCCAGTGATTTCGGGGTCGAGGCCGTCGGTCCCGCTTACACCTTTGAAGATGAGGATCTGGAACATCTGGGCAAACCTCTAGCTGAAGCAGATAACTAAGTCAGGGCTGGTAGGTTATCCGGTAAATGACGCTGGCCTGGTTGTCGGAGACCAGCAGGGCGCCATCGGGCATCACCAGCACATCCACGGGTCGGCCCCAGGGGCGGCCGCCCTGCAGCCATCCTTCTGCGAACACTTCGTAGGCCGTCACTTGCCCCTTCTCCAGACGAACCAGGCTGAGCCGATAGCCCAAAGGTTCGGCTCGATTCCAGGAACCGTGTTCGGCAATGAAGATTTGATTCCGATACTCCTCGGGAAACATGTCCCCGGTGTAGAAACGCATGCCGATGGCGGCCACATGGGGACCCAGTTTGCGGGCAGGAGGAGTAAATTCCTGGCAGCCCCGCTCCTGGCCAAATTCGGGATCGGGAATATCCCCTCCATGACAGTAAGGATAGCCAAAGTGAAGTCCGGCACCGGTGGCACGGTTGAGCTCATCCGGCGGAAGATCATCGCCCAACCAGTCCCGGCCATTATCGGTAAACCAGAGTTCTTCGGTTTCCGGATGCCAGTCAAAACCCACCGTGTTTCGAATACCGCGGGCAAAAACTTCCAGCCCCGTTCCGTCGGGCCTCATGCGCAGCAAAGAGGCATAGCGCTCGTCTGCCGGCCGGCAGGCGTTACAGGGTGCTCCAACCGGAACATAGAGCCAACCGTCGGGTCCAAAGGCAATAAATTTCCAACCATGACGCCGATCCTTGGGCAGGTTGTCCAGGATGAGCACGGGCTGGGAGGGATTCCTGAGATGAGATTCGATGTCCTGGTAACGCCACACCCGATGGGTCTCAGCAACGTAAAGATCTCCATCCCGAAAAACAACCCCGTTGGGAGTGTTCAATTCAGTGACCAGGGTGAGAACCTCCTCCGCCTTCTGGTCTCCGTCCTGATCCAAAACCGCGTATACGGAGCCTTCCCCGCGCGTACCGACGAAAAGAGTGCCCCTGGAGCCCAGCGTCATGGATCGAGCACCCGAGACGCCCCGCGCATAGACGCTGATCTGAAATCCTGGTGGAAGTTGAATCAGGTCCAGTCGAAGTTCCTGGTTGCCGCTAGTTGGAGCTTGCCCCATCAGCATCGACCCCAGGCACATGCCGGCCCAAGCCACCATGCAGATCTTCATGAACCACTTTTCTTTCTGTCTTTCTCTCATAAGCTTGACTCTCCTTTTTTTCACTGGATCTCCGCCGCCAAAAAGAGGGTGCCCCAATGAAGGGTGAGCACCACTTTCCCCTCAAATCTCCCTGTCCCTAGATTGAAGTCAATCACCAGGTGATCGGATCGACCACTGGAACGAGAGGACAGGGTGTTGAGCAGGATAAGATTTGGGGTCACCGCGACTTCTTTCTGACGCAGTCGGCCAGGATGCAAAGCCAGGATCCAATCGTCTGACCCTTTCTTAATGAGACCGATGGTGTAGTTTCCGCTGGGGATCTCTGTGGATCCCAGCCTGACGGTTTGGGACAATTGCAGAATCGGTGCCCGCGGGTTGAGGAACTTCCCGAGCGGAGCACCCTCCGTGTCCAATTCATGGGCAGGCACCGTCGAATAGCGCACGCTCAGTTCGACGGGTCCCGGCAGATTCGCGGTGACCGTCTTACCAAAATGGGGATGGTCCACCACAGCTGCTGATCCGGTGAGAAACAAGCCAAGAAGCAGTAATCTGTTCATATCTCCTCCCTCTTTTCTGCTACTAAATCCTAAGTTGTCCCATCCGGAAAAGCAATGAAAATCATCACGGGTAGAAATGGGTTGGAGGGAAAAATGTGGGGCTGCACGGAGTGCGGCAAATAGGCTACAATAAGCTTAAGCTGATGTCATTCTCCGCTAAATCTCTACTGCGCACCTTCCTTTTGATGACGTTAGGTATCGCCGTCCTGGGAATCCTGGGATACCTCTTCATGACCCGTCTCACCGAACTCAGCGAGCAGGTGAACGATGTCAACCAGCAACTGGACCACGCCATGAAACAGCTGGCAGAGGTCGCCGAGAAGTCGGAAGCCGCCAGCACACGAGCAGCCCAGGCCGAAGAAAATGCCCTGGAGGCTGCTCAGGGTCGGCTCCAGGCGGAAGCAGCTGAGGCCGCAGCCGAAAAAACGGCAGTGCTCGCTCGAGAGGAAACTGAAAGGGCCCAACAGGACACACAACTGGCCCAGGAACAAGCGCAACGAACCCGGGAAGATCATGAACGCATCCGCAGGGAAAGAGACCAGGACCTCGACCGTTTACACAGGGCTTTCAACCAGATCGTGGAAACCCGCAGAACTGCTCTGGGATTAGTCATGAGTTTGGGAAGCGACTCCATGCAGTTCAACTTCGACAAGGCCACTCTTAGACCGGAGAATCGGGAACTGTTGAGTAAAATCGTCGGTATTTTGCTGACCTCCAAGAATTATGGGATCTACGTCTATGGTCACACTGACGACATCGGTTCTGAGGAATACAACCTGGATCTTTCTGAAAAGCGGGCTCAGACGGTACGCGACTACCTGACCGAGAACGGCATTGCTCCGGAGATCATCACCTCCAAGGGTTTCGGAAAGTCCAGACCGATCGTACCCGGCACCAGTGCAGAGGCACGAGCCGAAAATCGCCGAGTCGAGATTGGCATCGTGGACATCGTCATCAACTACGAGGAGCGGGTTTCCTCTCTAGAGTAAAGGAGCTGAATCGACAGGAGGGCTTCACATGATCATCGTGATGCAGGGAGGGGCTTCGCCCCAGCAAATCGAACGGGTCATGGCACGGATTCAAGATCTGGGCTACAAGCCGCACCCCATTCATGGAGTCGAACACACCGTCATCGGGGCCATTGGAGACGAACGCGGTAAAAGTGCTCTGGAAAGTTTGGTGGGCTACGAGGGAGTGGAAAGCGTCATCCCCATCCTCAAACCTTTCAAGCTCGCCTCCCAGGAAATGCACCGCGAGCCGACCGTGATCGAGGTCAACGGTGTGCAGATTGGGGGTGGTGGCTTCGCCCTGATCGCCGGCCCTTGCTCCGTGGAGAGCGAAACACAGATCATTGAAACTGCACGGGCGGTCAAAAAGTCGGGAGCCAACATGCTCCGGGGAGGAGCCTTTAAGCCGAGAACTTCACCCTACAGCTTTCAAGGACTCGAGCATGAGGGATTGAAACTCCTGGCCCAAGCCCGCCAGGAGACGGGTCTCCCTGTTGTAACCGAGATTCTGTCGCCGGAAAATGTAGATCTGGTGGCGGAATACGCGGACGTGATGCAGGTCGGGGCCCGTAATATGCAAAACTTTTCCCTGCTCAAGAAACTGGGGAAAGTCAATCGTCCCGTGCTGCTCAAACGGGGCATGATGTGCACGATCAAGGAAGCACTCATGTCGGCTGAATATATCTTGAGCAGCGGCAATCCTTCCGTCATTTTGTGCGAACGGGGCATTCGCAGTTTCGAGGATTCCACACGCAACACTCTGGATCTGTCGGCTGTTGCCCTGATGAAGGAGTGGTCTCATCTCCCGGTCATCGTGGATCCCACTCATGGAACCGGAGTGAAATCGCTGATTTTGCCTATGTGCAAAGCAGCCATTGCCGCGGGAGCGGATGGCTTGATGGTGGAGGTGCACCCTCACCCTGAGGAGGCGCTCTCTGATGGATTTCAGGCACTGCTGCCCGAGCATTTCCAGGAAATTGCCGATTCGATTCGCCCCTATCTGGAACTGGAGGGGAAAACGCTGTACCGACCTACTGCTCAAACTCTGGAGAAGTGATCCTCCACGATTCGACGCCAGGCAAAGGCCGCCACGGTGGCAATGGGGATGCAGGCCTCACTTGAGCCGCAGCGGGGTATGACGCTCCCATCGCAAATCAGCAAGCCCTCAATGTCGTGGGATTGGAAACGCTCATTGACCACCGAGTCCTTAGGCGCCACCCCGGCACGGCAGGACCCCATAGCGTGCACGTTGCCCCGGTAACTGCGAACCCGTTCATCGAGGCCGCGAACATCACTGATCCGCTTAAAACCCATCCCCTTCAGAAGAGCTCTGGAGATCTCTACTCCATCTTCGAACCGCTTGACCATTCGAGGGTCGCTGCTGTAGCTCAAGGTACCGTCCGGCTCCACTCGCCCTCGAGAATTCTTAGGTCCGGTCTGGTGCACCAAAATGCCTGAAATGCGGGTACAGGCCGTTCCCATGTATTCTTTGTGGTCCGAGCCGAACTCCGGCGCGAATTCACTCAGCGCCGCTTGCTGGGGCAGGATCAGTCGATTCGAGTAGTTAGAACTGATCATCAAGTTAAAATCCCCATCCGGCATGCCATGCTCGAAAATGTAATCTCCGTTGTTGGTTCCGCGACCCGCTTCCATAAGAGGCTCGTCGGAAAAAGCACGGATGGCAATGGTCTGGTCCGTGTTGTAGTGGTTGCCCACATTGGGATTCTCCACTAGCAACTTATCTCCCAGAAGCTCTCTGGAGCCATAGCCGGAACGCATCAACAACATCGGGGTATTGATGACACCCGAACAGACCAGCACCTTGGAAGATCTCAGCTCTCCCCTCTCGCTGCCCTGTCGATATTCGATACCGGAAACTCTGCCCCGTTCTCCACTCTTCTCGATCAGTATCCTCGAGACTTCCGTGTCGGCAATAATCTGGACACCCTGCTTCTCGGCGATGGGCAGATAGTTTCGGGAAGAGGATTTACTATCGTATTTACACATATAGGCACTGCCACAGTACCCACAATAGATGCAGTTCGTCCGGGCCATGGGAAAACGGGTCACCCTGTAACCCTGTTCACGAGCCGCCTCCCGAAACAACAGGTTGCCCCGGCCCAAAGTGGCGTCCGGTGCCTGGTGGTAGTTGTACATCTCGGTAATCTCAGTGACCGCTTCCTTGAAATTATCCTTGGTCCAATCCACACCCGTTTCGTTCTGCCAGCGCAGATAGTCGGTATCGAAAGGGAAAAGAGCCGCATTGCCCCAGTGGACCGAGGATCCTCCCACAACCTTGGCGAAACCTGAAGGCCAAACATGGAGACGGGTCCCTGCCTGGAGGTTGGTCATCATCTGGCGGCGCAGTGGGATACCGTAGCCGGGGCGCTGCGCCCCCTTCCAGTAGGGGCCTGCCTCAATGGAGGCAATTCTCAGGGGTTCCCCGCTTCCAGGATGGACGCCATGCTGGGCGATACGGGCGGCCAGGATGGTTCCTGCTGTCCCCGTCCCGACAATGATCAGATCGTAAGAGTTTTGGGCCATGGCCTCTCCTCCGATGAATGAGTGAATCGATGGAACACTCGCCTTGATTATGCATCATCCGGGCTTAGGATACGCTTCCTCAAATGAGCTGTCCAAAATGAGTTTGTGGGACATTGACAGGGAACCCTGGAGCGGATAAGTTTCCTGGAGACCTTCTATTCCTTAAAAGTGGAAAATCCAAAAAGGGGGGAACCACCGTGAGTCGACGAAGCATGGTTTTTGACATAAAACCGGTCGCTTGGATGATGCTGGCGCTCTTGAGCGTCACCGCACTGGGAGCATCCCCTCAAGTGATCCGACGTGTTGTAGGCGATATTCAGTATTTTTCCGGTCGCGAGGCTGATCCAGACCTTCATACTTTGGACTTGTATTTGCCCGAGGGCGAATCCAACCTGCCTCTGATCTTCTTTGTCCACGAGGGCGCCTGGAGAACTGGAGACAAGTCTCAGGAGGGGCTAGTGAATTTCATTGACTTGTTCCTCTCCCGCAGGATGGCAGTTGCGTCGATCAATTACAGGCTCTATCCAGGGGTCAAACATCCCGCTCAAATTCAGGATGTGGCGCGCGCTTTTGCCTGGATCTACCAGAATGCCGCCCAGTACGGTATTGACCCCGACAATATCTTCATTGCCGGACATTCCGCAGGGGGGCATCTGGTGTCTTTGTTGGCTCTGGATCCGAAATATCTGAAAAAGGAGGGCCTCTCCCCGGGCAGGATTAAGGGGGTCATCACCATCAGCGGTATGTACGATTTGGTCAATGTGTATCAGGTGGGTAGCGGGCCCGATATCAGGGAACAGGTCTTCGGAAAGGACCGCGAGAGCCTAGGGGAGGCTTCGCCGGCACTGAAGGTGAGGAATGCCGCCTCCGATACCCCGCCCTTCCTCATTACTTATGCAACAAACGACCTGTTCGGATTTGATGAGCAGGCCAAAACTTTTTATTCTCTGTTATTAAACCACAACCGACCAGCCCATTTGGTGAAACTCCCGGCACGGGACCATTACAACGTGGTCTCCACTATCGGGAAACAAGTCCCTATAAGAGATCTGAATGGCACTCCAATCGTTCAGGTTGAGGATCTGCTGGGTCCGGCCATGATTGGGTTTGTGAAGAACGTTCAGGATGGATCGTTCATCAGAAGCTTTCATGCTGTTTGGCCCGAAGGCGGGCCCAGAGCTGTTCCCGCCATGCCTTCTCCCCAGATGAGAATCATCAAGGATATTCAATATGACCAGGGCGCCGGAGCCGATCCCAAGCTCAATGCTCTGGACCTTTACCTTCCGGAAGGCAAGACCCATTTTCCTCTCCTCTTTCATGTCCATGGGGGCCGTTGGAGAGTCGGCGATAAGAACCTGGATACGTTGGTGACGGTTCTGGGTCGTCTGGGATGGGGCATTGCTTCTACGAATTACCGGCTCTCTCCAGCAATCAAGCACCCTACCCATGTCCAAGACGTGGCCCGTGCCTTTGCCTGGGTTTACGAGAATGCCTCGCGCTACGGAATCGACCCAGAGAGGATCGTCATCAATGGTCATTCAGCAGGTGGCCATCTGGTGGCTTTACTGGCCCTTGATACTCAATATCTGAAAGCGGAAGGAGTTCCGCCCGGTGCCATCAAGGGAGTCATCCCAGCTTCGGGAATTTATGACTTGGAAGCCTGGCCGGAACCCGGACAGGTTCCCACCGGCCTGGAGCAAGGCTTTGGCACCGATCCTGCGATCTTGGCACAGGCTTCGCCCCTGAACTATCTCACTCCGTCGGCACCGCCCTTTCTCATCACTTTTACCGACAACGATCTGTATCTTCTCCCCGAGCAAGCTTACCGCTTCTACAGCGAATTTCTAAAACAGGGCTTGACCGCTCACCTGGTACAAATTCCAGATCGCTATCACTGCTGTCCCATCAGTTATATGTCGGGCTTCGGACAACCTCCGATTGCACTGGCTGACGATATCGTGGCCGTCGAGTGGATCCGTTTCTTAACTGAGGTTGTGGGGCCTACGGAAGAGATGAGGGCAAAGGGCCAGAGGAAACAGACAACAGACAATAGACAATAGACAACTGGCAGCTGACAACTGACAGCAGACCGGAAGAGAGGACTGAGAACTGACAGCCGGCAGACCGGCTGAAATCCCAAATCCCAAATTCCAAATTCCAAACCGGACCTGGAACCTGGAACTTGGAGCCTGGAGGGAGAAGAACCATGGGACACTCTGAATGGAAATCCCGACATTCCGTTTTTCTGTTTTCCATCATGGCTAAGCTCCTGACCTGGCAAGACCTGGAGGATGCCCTCGAGCCCAGCTAGCAAGGCGCGAGACCCTCCAGTCCTTGCCCTTTTTCCAGCTTCATAGTAAAAGCTTACTCGTTGCATCGTTTCTCTCCGACCAAGGGGAGAGGCTCTGAAAGATCGAGGAGGAGTACATCCATGAAAGGCTCTGAATGAAAACCCAAAGTGTGGTATCTCTGTTTTCCACCCTGCTCATCGCTCTGTTTCAA
Organism: Acidobacteriota bacterium; assembly: GCA_022562935.1. GTDB lineage: Bacteria > Acidobacteriota > UBA6911 > RPQK01 > JADFOI01 > JADFOI01. The sequence continues at coordinate 9,100 of JADFOI010000048.1, read as the reverse complement.
CTGAACTGCGCCCCGCTGACTCCTGAAGACCAGGGTCGGCGGGTGCTGCAAGAGGCCGCTGAGGCAATGGGTGGACTACAGGCACTGGAGGCGATTGAAACCATCACCCGCAAGGGGACCCGAACAAGAAACTCCCTTGGACAGGGTCACGTGACCACGGATCGGTTGCTCATGGGGTCTCCGGGTCCCTACACGCAAATGATCGATTTTGACGGGCCTCGAGAGGTCAATTTGACGGGCCCCAGGGAAGCCATTCAGTTGGCGGACTGGAACAAGGGCGGTTACCGTGATGTTTTCGGGTCGGCACTACGACCTCTGGAAGCCACACAACTGCAGAGATACCGCATCGAGTGGGACCGCGACATTGCCAAATTCCTGGTCCATGCTCTGGGGATAGAGACCAGTATTAAAGGAATCAGTGAGGCCGCGGTCGACGGAAAACCTCATCACATCGTCAGTCTGCAATTCATCGACGCCGTCTACTACGATGTTTACGTGGACGACACCACCCACTTGATTTCAAAGCTGCAGTTCACTGAGGATCGCAACCCCTACGGAGATTTGGCCAAAGAGCGTACCTTCTCAGACTATCGAGATGTTGGAAACGTCAAACTTCCCTTCTCCGAGATCACCCAGGAAATGAATGAGGTCACTGAAATCAAGGAATGGGCTGAACTGACGATTAACGGCGACCTTCCGGAAGATCGTTTTGTGATTCCGGAGGGACTTCAGGAAAGAGCCCAATCCCTGGCCCATTCAGACAGACTCCCGGTTATTCCCACTGAACTGGCCAAAGGCGTGTACTTTGGTGAAGGCGTGGGCATGAACAATATGTGGGTGGAATTCGAGGATTTTATTCTGGTGGCCGAGGGACCCAACAACGAGGTACAGTCCCTGGCGGTCATTCGCCAGATCCGTGAGACCGTCGGAGACAAGCCCATCCGCTACCTGGTCACCACTCACCACCACTCCGATCATACCGGTGGTATTCGCACCTACGCCGCCGAAGGGGCAACCATCATCACCCACGCCAACAACGAAGAGGTGATCCGGGAAATCCTGACCTTACCTCACAGCCTGAAACCCGACCGCCTTTTTGAGTCCCAAATAGAGCCTCAGATCGAGACGGTCACCGATCGAAAAACCATTACAGACGGCACCCGGACCGTAGAGCTCATACACGTTCCCAATCCCCATGCCAATGGGTTTCTGGCCATTTATCTGCCCAAAGAACGACTCATCTTCGAGAGCGATCTGTTTCAGATTCAGAGCGATACTTTTCAAATTCTTCCCGAACAGAGCGGCCCTGCCCGCGTTCCTCCCGAAGCTATCGATTTTTACAATGCCGTTACCAAGGCTCGCTTTAAAGTGAATCGGATTGTCCCTGGGCATGGCCGTGTGCTGGAGTGGAAGGAGCTGGTGGATGCGGTGAACAGGACCCGCTAGGGGAGAATCTTGGGGACTGTCCCCAAATGCTCCCGACTGAAATAACCTGGCCCGTGGGCTAAAGCCCACGGCTCTGACTGCTTTTTATTGACTATCACCTTGACTTGGGGAGTCCAAGATGGGAAAGTCGGACAAACCTTTTCAATCATGGAAGGAGAGAAAATGAGTCTTAACCAATCTCGTATGGGTCTGTGTGCGCTTCTGATGGCCGTACTGTTTACTACCGCGGCCGTCTCCATTGATTACTCCTCCAGTCTCAAAGCGGGTAAGGCCGAACTCCAATCGGCCGGACCACTGGCCTTTGGACCAGATGGAATCCTCTTTGTCGGCGATTCCGTGGGAGCCGCAATCTTCGCTCTAGCCACAGAGGACACGGTCTCCAGTTCCCCTGGCCGGATCGACATCTCAGGAATCAACGAAAAAGTGGCCGCCCTGCTGGGAACCTCGGCCGATCAAATTCTCATTAATGATTTGGCCGTAAACCCGGCCTCGAAGAGGGTCTATCTGTCGGTCTCTCGTGGACGAGGTCCGGACGCCACTCCCTTGATTGTACGAGTCGACGCCTCCGGCAAGATCGAGGAGTTTTCCCTGGATAACGTGAAGCACGCCCGGGTCACCCTCCCCAATGCTCCTGACCCCGACGCCAAGGATCGTCGAGGCCAGAGCCTTCGAATGGAAGCCATCACCGACCTGGCCTTTGTCGACGACAGGGTCTTCATCGCAGGGCTTTCCAATGAAGAATTCGCCTCCAAGCTGCACTCCATCCCTTTTCCTTTTGAAAAGACCGGCAACGGCACCAGCGTTGAGATCTACCATGGCGCCCACGGCCGTTTCGAAACCAACGCTCCGGTTCGCACTTTCGTCGCATACGAAATTGAGAAAGAGCCTTACATCCTGGCGGCATACACCTGTACACCCCTGGTGATATTTCCTGTCTCTTCTCTCACAGCGGGCGCTAAGGTTCTGGGCACCACCATCGCGGAACTGGGCAATCGAAACCGTCCTCTGGATATGATCACTTATGAAAAGGACGGTTCCCGTTTCATTCTGATGAACAACAGCAGCCGCGGTGTGATGAAGATCAGCGCCGAAAATCTCGGGAGCTACGAGGCGATTACCGAGCGTACGGATATTCGAGGCGTATCCTATGAGACCATCGATCACCTCAAGGGTGTACAACAATTGGACCGTTTGGATGAGACCAACGCCTTGATCCTGGTCAGCACCGACAGCGGTTCATTGGATCTCAAAACGATTGCGCTTCCTTAGTGCCTCGTTTCATCAGTACGGTGACGTCAATCGGGAGTCATGAGGCGCGGGTCCTTTGGGGTACCAGCTTGCGGGTCGCGCGCCTCTTTCTTTCCTTCAAAAGTGTCTTGGTCTGTGTGGGAATCCTCACCCTCACGATCCTCTCCACCTCTGGGCTTCCCAGTACCATCGCTATCCGCTTGGAGAACCAGCAAGGCGCCCATCCCATCTTTAAAGTCGTGGGTTGGGACCAGATCGGACAAATCAGCACTCAGTCCGCCCGTTTTGGAATGGATCAATGGCAAGCGTTATTTGCCGTCTATGTCGATTCCGGCTCCTTTGAGGATGCCCTCCCCCCCATGCTTGGCTCTTACAGAATTGAGGACGAGGCCCTGATTTTCCAGGCCCGGTTTCCTCTGCAACCGGGCCTGCGCTACCGGGCCGTTTTTACATCGGCTTCTGAGCCCATCATCCTCCGCTTCGAGATCCCAAAATCGGAAGCAATCGTCTCGACCACCGTAGAACATGTGTATCCTTCGACAGACCGATTACCCGAAAACCAGCTCAAATTCTATCTTCACTTCTCAGCTCCCATGAGTCGCGGCGAAGCCTACACCCGAATTCATTTGCTTGACGAAAGGGGGGAGCCCGTCGATTTCCCCTTCTTGGAACTGGATGAGGAACTGTGGGACCGTGAGGGAAAGCGACTGACACTCCTTTTTGATCCGGGGCGGATCAAAAGGGGTCTCGTGCCCTATGAAGAAGTGGGACCTTCCATCACGGAAGGAGAAAACTATGCCCTGGTCATCGACCGCGATTGGCGGGACGCCCAGGGAAACTCCCTCAAGCAGGATTTCAAGAAGTTCTTCTCGGTCATTGCGGCCGATCGGGAAACTCCCGATCCCAAGAGCTGGCTGCTCAACGCCCCACAGGCCGGGAGCCTTCAACCTCTCTCCGTTGAGTTTCCCGAGCCCCTGGACCATGAACTGCTCATGCGTTTACTGGAGATCATGGATCCCCAGGGAAACTTTGTTGAAGGATCGATCCAGGTGGATCGCCACGAGACTCGCTGGCAGTTCACTCCCCAGGAACCGTGGAGGGAAGGTGATTATTCCCTTTCGGTCGATACCACCCTGGAAGACCTTGCCGGCAACAGGGTGAACCGTCTCTTCGAGGTGGATGTTTTCGAGCGGATTGAAGAGCGGATTACTACGACAACGGTGTCCCTACCGTTCCAGGTTCTCCCCAGACAATAGAAGAGCCAGCGTTGCCCAGCTCGAAGTCGAGATATGCTGTGCATAGCTTTGCGCTCCGGGGGGCCGGGTGGTCTCAGGCCAGCCGCCCACGGGCAGTTGGGTCTGAAGCAGGTAAGTCCGACCCTGTTCGATCAACTTCTCAATCTGGGGTCGATCTCTGACGGAAAGCAGAGCCAGCAAAACGACTGCCGTATCAAAGGGTTCAGAAGGGGAATGCCGATAGGGTCCCCATCCTCCGTCGCTAGCCTGCCCGCCAAGAATCAACTCCAGGCACTCCCGGACCTTGGCCTCTACCTTCTGATGGGAGCGGTCCTCGAGAGCCATCAGGACTGCGGCCGCATCAAGAGTATTCTTTACGGGTGTCTCGAGGAACCAATCATCGGCCCGGGCAATGGCCGTGGCAAAACGGAATGTATCGGCTTTTTCCAGCGTTTTTCGCGCCATATAGGTGGCCAGGGGAGTTCCGTAGGTTACCGGAGAGCCCACAACCGCTTCCACATCGACCTGCCAGGATCCATCCTCTCGTTGATGGGGTAGAAGCGATTCAGCTGCCTGGACAAGGATCTCCCAGTTATCGATCAGCCCGGCCTCGAACGCCTCAACAAGAGAAGCAGCAAACTGAATCCGGGCCAACCTCTTATCGCTGAATCCGGGTTCGCCTTGATTGTCGTCCCATTCCAAGGGCTGAGCAAGCCACCGGGTGGTCTCGGTAAGAGACTGCTCCGGTACGGCATAGGAGAGTCTCTGGGCTGTATAGAGAGCTCGTGCCCCGTCTCCGTTGTTGTGACAAGAGAAGCAGTGGTTCTCCCTGGACCAGAGAGAGACTTCATGGGCCAAATAGGCGATGGCACGGGTTTCCGGAGATGGACCCGTATTGCCTTCGCTCTGAGAAAACCAGGCCCCCAATAGAAGCAGCAAACCGGCTAAGACACGCACTAGGATCCACCTAACTCCTGGCTCACCTGACGTGCGAACTCCTGCAATAGGGCATCGGTCTTTTTGCGCATCACGGGCTGTCCAAACTCACCGATCTTGCCCAGCACGTGAGACTCGAGCTTCACACACAGCTGAGTCTCATCGGATCCCTTCTCAACCAGATCCACCTCCAGGTATGCCCGCATTCCCCCACCCAGCCGGCGATCCTTGGCCTCCACACGCATGCCCACGTGCCAGTTGTCACGATCCCTCTCCTCGACTCGAAGGGTTCCTTGCAGTTTGAGTGCGATGGGACCCACGCGGATCTTGAAGATTCCTTCGTAGGTATCCTCATCAAGCGGTGTCAGGCTCTCTACGCCGGGCAGACAGCGACTGACGTTCTCCATATCGATCAGAAAGTTCCACACCTTCAGTGGGCTGGCGGCGATCGTGCAGGTCTGTTCGAATTTCATGCTAAGGCCCTTTGCCAGGCCTGCTCCAGCGCCCTGCGCACACAGACACCCGCCATCTCGCGCTTGTAATCGGCTGAACCGCGAGAATCACTGATGGGATCGGTATGCTCCTGAACCACAGAGGCCGCCTTGTGCAGGAGCTCGGGAGCCAACTTCTGCCCTGAAAGTAAGGCCTCAGCCTCCTTGACGCGCAAAGGCGTGGAAGCCACACCCCCCATGACAATACGACACTCCCGGCACAACTGGGAGGAGGGTTCAATTTCCACACTCGCTGCCACTCCTACCGTCGCGTAGTCATCCTCCGTCCTGGGTAGAAACTTCAAATAGATGCTGCCCGTATGAGGTTTGGGTAAAGGGACCTGCACATGGGTGAGCAGCTCATCGGGCTGCAGAACGGTCTCGTAATAATCGGTAAAAAACTCATCCAGAGCAACCTCCCGGCTTCCTCCACTGGAAGTGAGTCCTACTCGGGCGTCTAACGCCATCAAGGTGACCGGTGAGTCCTGGCTGGGATCAGCATGAGCCAGAGTTCCTCCCACCGTGGCCATGTTGCGGATCCGTAGGGTTGCGACCTGCCTATAGGTTTCAGCCAGAACCGGAATCTGATCACGAATCACAGGAGAAGTCTCCATATCACGGTGAGTCACCAGTGCCCCCAGCTGAAGAGCACCGTCCACAGAGTCCACAGAATTCAGACCAGACAGCTTGCGCAAGCTGATGAGATAGGAGGGCATGATCAAGCGCTGGTTGAGCATGATCACCAGAGCCGTGCCACCGGCGATGATCTTGGCATCCTCCCCATGATCGTGCAACAGAGCAAGCACTTCTTCCAGAGTGTCGGGTTCGCGATACTCAAAGGCCCTCATCGCTATCCCCCGCCTGCCTCTTCCGCCGCGCGGCCCCCTGAATCGACTCAATAACCTTGTAGTAGCCCGTACAGCGGCAGAGATTGCCCATCATCCACTCTTTGATTTCATCGACGCTTGGATCGGGATTCTCATCCAGGAGAGCCTTCGCGGTAACCACCATCCCCGGGGTGCAAATTCCGCACTGAAATCCTCCGTAGTCGATGAAGGCCTGTTGCACCCGGTCGAGACGGTCCTCCCGAGCCAGCCCCTCCACTGTGACTATTTCCTTTCCATCGGCAAACAGGGCCAGAGCCAGACAGGAACTGATGGGCTTTCCATCCATGAGTACCGTGCAGGCTCCGCAAACACCGACGCTGCATCCTTCCTTGGTCCCGGTCAGGCCCAGGTCATAGCGCAGACAATCGATCAGGAGCCGTCGTGAGGGCACCTCCACCGTGTGCTCCTTGCCATTCACATTCAGGCGGATGGTGTAAGTCACCCTTTTCCCCCGCTTTGTTGCCGCAACGCCCAATACACCTTCTCGGCGGTAATGGGTAAATCGTGGAAGCGCACTCCCACGGCGTCATACACCGCATTGGCGATAGCGGCACCGGTGGGGGTAATACTACTCTCTCCAATGGCCTTACCGTGAAAGGGGGCGGGCCCCACTTCCTCCTCGACCAGCACCGTCGTCAGCGGTGGGATGTCTCGGATATTGGGAAGCTTGTAGTCTCCCAAATTCAAGGTCGAGACCTGCCCATCTTCCATCCTCAGCTCTTCGATCAGGCCAAAACCAACTCCCTGAAGAAGACCTCCCTCGATTTGTCCCTGGTGACCCAGTGGGTTGATGATGGTCCCCACATCATGTGCGGTCACCACATCCAGCAACTTGATCTGGCCCGTCTCCGGATCCACTTCAAGCTCCACCACTTGAGCGGTAAATGTGGTCACCGGAGGTCCTTCGGAAAGGTTGAGCGATTTCTTCACCCGCAAGGCAGACTTGCCATCGCCTCCTATCTTGGCCACCTCGGCTAAAGAGAGACTGCCATCCGAATCACTGTGCACCACACGGCCACCTTCAAACACGACTTCATTCTCCGCGCAGCCCAAGCCTTTTGCGCCAACTGCCAGGATCAACTTCATCAATTCCCCGGCTGCCTGCTGAACAACCTGTCCCCCCACGTATGTGACGCGGCTTGCCCCTGAACCGGAATCGGTCTTGAAAATATCCGAAGCCGTCTCAACCCGGATCTGATCCAGGGGGAGAAACAGTGTTTCAGCCACGATCTGTTGCAAAATCGTATGGGCACCCGTCCCCACTTCCGGCACGGGCGTGAGCACTTGGATGGTTCCATCCTCTTTTAGGGTGAGCTGGGTGTTCGCTTCACCGGTGCCAATCAAGCGATGGGAGACGGCCAAGCCAAGGCCTCGGTTGGGTTGGGATTTGGGTTGGTTCCAGGAAGATGCCTTGACCGCCGCCGCCAGCGTCTCAGCCACCCTCACCTCTTCCAGCTGAGGACCGCCCGGCACCCAATCCCCATCCTTGAGCAAGTTTTGCTTGCGAAACTCGAGTCGGTCCAGGCCCAGGTCTTCCGCGATCATATCCATCGAGGACTCCACGGCGAAGTTCACCTGGAGATCTCCCGGGGCCCGGAAGTGGCCACTGGGAACGCAGTTCGTATATACGGAGTAGGCATCGATCCTGATATGCGGTGTCCCGTAGACTCCAGCTGCGTCCTTGGCGCCCGGAATGTTGACAAAGGGAACGGGCTTGAAGGCAGCATAGGCGCCGCTGTCAAAAACCACTTTGGCCTGGCGAGCCACAATTTGGCCTTTCTCAGTGACCCCCGTGCGCAAAAAGACGCTGGTGGGATGTCGGGGATTACCGGCCATGAGCTCCTCGGTGTAAGTCATGACCATCTTCACCGGTCGGCCGGTCCGCTTTGCCAGATGATAACAAAGCGGCGCATCCATCAGGGAGCCCTTGCCTCCGAAATCCGCCCCGATCTGGGCCAGATGGACCACAATCCGCTCCTGAGGGATCTCGACCACGTCGGCCAAAAGCTCTCGTGCCCGCACCGGCATCTTGTTGCTGATCCAGACATTGACCCGGCCATCGGGATCGATGGCCACAACCGAGGCGTGAGGCTCAATATAACCTTGATGTACAGCGGGTGTGTTAAAGGTGTGTTCGAAGACCTGTTTGGCCAGAGCGAACCCCTTCTCGATATCACCAAGCTCCCAAGTCACGTGAGAGTGGACATTGGGGATATCCGAGAAGAACTTCTCGGGAGCGTGAGCATAGGATCGATAATCGGGATGCAGCAGTGGCGCCTCGGGTTTCATGGCCTCATGAGCGTCGAATACGGCAGGCATATCTTCATATTCCACGTCAATGTAGGCCAGCGCATCCTCGGCCACATCGGGATCCTCTGCAGCCACCACCACTACTTTCTCGCCAATGAATCGCACCTGATCTTTGGCCAACACCGGCATGTCATACACCCGTCGCCCAATCAACAGGTCGGGCAGGTCCTTGGCTGTGAGGACGGCAAGTATTCCCGGCATTTGTTCGGCCTCTCGGGTATCGATGGAGACAATTTTGGCGTGGGGCAGAGGGCTTCTCAAGACCTTGCCCCAGATCATGCCCGGCAGCAACACATCTGCCGTATACTTGGCTTCTCCGGTGACCTTAGCGGGTCCCTCTACGCGCCCCAACGGTTGTCCTATCTTTCCGTAAGACATGGCGCACTCAATCTAAACAGAAAAGACTCGGTTTGCAAGGGGGGGGACTGACACCTGACCACCTGATCACCTGATCACCTGATCACCTGGAATTTGCAACGCGCGCGGAGCGCGCCTAAACCTGTTACCATCCACCAACTCTTTTCAAGAGGCACCAGAGAGATGGAGA
>JADFOI010000161.1 GCA_022562935.1 Acidobacteriota bacterium | reverse complement strand
GATGGATCATGAGTCTGGTCGCTCACTGAGTTGCTTCGGCATCTTTTTTCGGATTCGGCACCTGAGGTGCCCCCACCGCTGGGCTCGCCCCTACATACAGTCGCTACGACCAGAGCACGGAACGGTCGATCTGGGCAATAGTGGTTCGACCCGTCGAGGCCATCGTCATCTCCAACTCTCTGCGCAGAATCTCCAGCACGCGGCTTACCCCGGGGGCTCCTCCGGCGGCCAATCCGTAGCGATAGGGACGGCCAATCAGCACTGCTGTGGCTCCCAGCGCCAGAGCCTTAAAGATATCGGTGCCTCGCCGAATGCCCCCATCGATCAAAACGGGAATGCGCCCGTCCACCCTTTCCACAACTTCAGGCAATGCCTCGATGGTCGCCTGTGATGTGTCCAGGTTACGCCCTCCATGATTGGAGACGATCAGACCATCCACCCCTTCCTGAATGGCCCGCTCAGCATCCCCAGAATCGAGAATTCCCTTCAACAGCAACGGCACCTGGGTAAAGGAACGCAGCCAGTCGATATCCTTCCAGGTGAGGTTGGGCTCACGGGAGGTGCTGAAGATATCACTCTCAACGCTGGTCGATCGTTTCATGCCTTGCAGAAGGGGTAGACCTCTTCCACCGGATGGAAGTCCCCGCTGTCTCCCCCGGGTCTGGCGGTTTCGAGGCCCGGTAGTGGCGGTATCGACCGTCACGCACACGGCTTTGGCGCCGGCGGCCTGGGCTCTGAGCACCATATCGCGGGTAAAGGGCCGATCCCGCATGACATAGAGCTGAAACCAGAGGGGCTCGGTGGCGACTTTGGCAACCTCCTCTATGGCGGTGGAAGAGACCGTGCTGAGCACCATGGTGGCGTTGGCATGGCCCGCACCCCGGGCGGTGGCCAACTCCCCATCGGGATGAGTCGAGCGGTGACCTCCGGTGGGCCCCAACAGGACAGGATAGGCAAGCTTCTGCCCGAACAGGATGGTACTGGTGTCGATCTGGGTGGGATCGATGAGAACGTTGGGGCGCAGACGAATCTTGTCAAACCCTTCACGATTCCAACGCACCGTAATTTCATCGGCTGCCCCACCCACGATGTGAGCAAAGTGCCCTTCGGTGAGACGCTCCTTGGCCATCGCTTTTAGATCCCAGATATTTAACGCTTTATCCACACTACCTGGAATCGGGACATCGTCCTGGACCGCTGAGACCAGCGGCTTGGCATTGGCCGAAAGCATGGAGACTCCCGCCAGAGCACCCGTTGACATGAGTATCTCTCTTCGCGTTGGCATAATTTTCTCCTTTTTATTGATTCATTGCAGATAGCGGTTCATGGGACTGCCCTTCTCGAGCAGATATTCTTTCATCAACTTTATAATTTCAGCGGACCTGGGGCTCCGTCCTGCTGCCAGATCCAGTATAGGAGCTGCCGCCTTCAGGATCTTGGCATACTCCTCATCGGGCAGCGTTACAATGGTGACACCGTGCTCCTTCTCAGCAGTCTCCAGCATCCCCTCCAGATTTCGGGTAATCGTTTCCACGTAGTACAACATGGCCTCCTCTGCAGCATCCTCCACAATCTTCTTCAAGTCATCGGAGAGGCTGTCATAGGCTTCCAGATTGACATAGATGTTCCCGGCTACCTGGCCCAGGGTTGGTCTGAGCAGGCCTTTCCCGACGTCCCAAAGATTGGTGGTGCCGATAACATAGGAGGGTACGATCAACCCATCGATGGTTCCCGTTTGCAACGCCATATAGTGCTCGGCTGGAGCCAACGTGACCGGGACTGCGCCCAAATTCCTGATCAAATTGGATTCAGCACCACTGCCTTTGATCTTCAGCCCCTTGATTTCCTCCACGGTATGGATAGGAATTTTGGAAATCAGGGCCAAATGAGAAGGTCCCAGCGATTTGAGAAGATGACAACCCTTCTCTCTGTAGGCGGCATCCAGCAGTTGGTACACCGCCCCCTCTTTGTAGTAGATATAGAAATCCACGAAATCCTCAAGCTCCGAAAAAACACCGAACAACCCCTGTTCGATGTAGGCCTCAGGAATCTGCTTCAGGTTATAGCCCCCCACACCCATTCCCACTTCAATGGCTTTCCTTTGGACTGCACCAAACTGCTCATAGGCATCCACAATGGTGCCGGGTGGAAAAACCTCTATGACCAGCCGTCCACCGCTCCTCTCGTTGACCAATTCAGCAAACTTGGAAAACTGGTATTCGTAAGACCAGCTGTTGGCGGGCATTCCGGCTTGGGCCTTCCATCGAATCGGGCCCGCCTCAAGATCCGGTTCTCTTGCACAAGCCGTCACTGCCAGCAGGGTCATCAGTAGAACGGCCAACTGCATCTTGCTCTTGTGTTGCACTTCCCACCCCTGGCTTGAAGAAAGATTTTCCAGCCATGATAAGACCCAGAGTCCTAAGAAACAAGCGGCGAGAGCGCGCTTCGCGCGCGTTCACAGGTTCCAGGACAGGTTTGAAATTTGGAATCTAGAATTTCCGGTCTCCGGCCGGCGATTTGGAATTTGGGATTTTGAATTTCCGCTGACGGCTGTCAGCCCGTCAGCGGTCTGTGGTCTGCGGTCTGCGGTCTGCTAGTTTGCGGTCTGTGGTCAGCTGGAAATATTGACTCAGCAACAGATACAAACCCCACAGTAGTGAAAGAATGATGAGAGCGGATCCTGCGTAGTGAACCAGGTTGGCCAGGGTATGATCAAAGCTCAGCCACCCCAACTGACCCAAGAGATTGTTCCAGTCGTGATATCCGGGCCGATCCTGTCCGCTAAACCCTCCCAGCAAGACCATCTGTTGGGCACGAGCATCGTTGATGTAGGGTGCAAGGTCAATCAGGCTTTGACCGGTCCACCAGAGTGTCACCGATGCCGCGAAGGGATCCAGGTGTCGGGTCAGGAAAACCACCGTGCACAGTAGGGGTACCAGTACCTGAAGAAGAGATCCACCCAGGATGGTCATGAAGCGCCCCAGCGGAATGAAGATCACGTGCCCAGCCTCGTGAAAGACCAGGTTCACGTTGTAGATAATGAAATGAGTGAAGGAGGGAGACCTCTGGGAGCGTTCGATACTCATGGTGAGGAAGCTCCATCCCAAAACCAGCAGGACCAGCCAGACAATGCCGCAGGCGACGATCAGGCCCAGATGGCTCCTTTCAGGAACAGTGAAAGCACGCTGCCAGATTCGAATCAGGAGACTTTCGCTATTGGCATAAGGGGGGGTGTAACTGTCGGTGTGGGTATCAGCCTCGATTTCGGTTTCCCATTCCTCTGCTGAGGAAGGGCGGGTATCCACAAGAGTGCTGTCTTCCACAGGGAGTTCGGCCATTTGTCCCAGTTTGGAAAAAATGACGCCGCAACGGCGGCAGTCCAAGCTCCCGGCAGACTCCTCAAATCCGCACTTGGGACATTTTTTCAAACCAGAGTCGACGGAATCAGTTTCCATGGGCTCCCCGCCTTCAATCTAGCATCCAAGGGTGGGAAAAAGTGGGGTACTAAGTGCTGTCTTTGTTCCAAAAGCGCCACTGCTTCATCCAGTTCCCAATTCCCTTGGCTCTTTCAGGGCCTAAATCTGAGGCAACGGTGGCCGCTGACTCGGTCATCGTATCGAGGTTGAGCCGTCGCAGGTCGATCTTGAGGGCCTTGGCGGTTTGATAGCGTTCCCCCGGATCTTTGGCCAGCATCTTCCTGATGGTATCCTGCAGAAGGTCTGGGACGTCATCGGCGTATCGGGCGATGGGAGGTGGTGTTACGCTGAGAATGGTCTGGGCCGTGTCCATGATCGAATCCTTCTTGAAGGGATGCACTCCGGTGACCATCTCATAGAGAACCACACCCAAGGAAAAAATATCGGATCGAGTATCCAGGGATTGACCACGGACTTGCTCTGGGGACATGTAAGGGACCGTTCCTACGGCGGCACCTTCTTGAGTCAGGACCGTTGAAACATCTTCCTCCTTCCCCTCCGGAGTCATTCGCTTGGCCAGGCCAAAGTCCATCACTTTGACATGACCTTCCGGAATCAGCATGACGTTGGAGGGCTTTAGATCGCGATGCACGATGCCGCGCCTGTGGGCTCCTTCAAGAGCGTCGGCGATCTCCCATACTGTTTCCAGTACATCACCCACAGGAATCGGGCCTTCTGCCATTCTCTCCTGGAGGGTCTTCCCCTGGATGTATTCCATGGCGATGAAGGTTCTGTCCTGTGCTTTTCCGATCTCGTAGATCTTGCAGATAAAGGGGTGGTCCAGGGCAGCGGCGGACTTGGCCTCTCGCAGGAATCGTTTTCGAGCCGTGGGGTCCTGCTGCAGTTCCTCAGGCAGGAACTTCAGCGCGACTTTACGATCCAGTGTGGTGTCCTGGGCAAGGAAGACCTCTCCCATGCCACCCTGGCCGAGCTTTTCTAAGATGTTGTAATGGCCGATGGTCTCGCCGATCACGCTGCCCCTCCGAATTGCGAGTGGGATTTTCCCTAGATGTTAGACCTTTAGATGGGCCGAGGCAATGTCAAAAAGGTGGGTTTGCAGGTGAGATGGGAAAAATGGATGGGATTCGTTAATCCCTGGGGTCGAGGAGCACCTTGCGACGGTCCCTATAGATGGCCGTGAACCTCCCGTCCTGGATTTCCAATGCCGAGGCCCGGCCTCCCCGATAAAAGCTGGAGAGCATCCCGGTATCGACTAGAAACACTTTACGCCGGAAGCGAGTTTGGATTCTTCCTGGTAGTTGAGGTGTGTGACCCACCACGAAATGCTTCGCCTCATAACTTTCGAGCAATTTCGAGAGCTGCCGCTGGCCCTCTCTCTCTGACCAATAGGCAAAACCTCGAAACCACAAGGGACCGTTGGGGTGAACGCTGAGCCAGCTGCCGTATTGAAGAAAACTCTCCAACATGGACTTGTCCCCCACCTCATCTGTGGTTCGTTTCAGTTCGGCCTCAGCCGCCGCTACGGTCTCATCCAAGGTGGCAAAAGACAAAATCAACTTTTCCGCCACCATGTATCGCGTATAAGAATCAAACGCCTCGATCTCCCTTTTGATTCGCTCGTTAAGCGCCCTAAGCTTGAATGACGCCAATTCGGGGTGAATGCCTCCGTGGAGGAAAATGGTGTCCCCAATCTGCACGATTGCCGGCCTTTTCCTCAGCCAGCCGCCATATTTCCCATGGGGTTGCAAGGCATCACGGTATTCCAGGAAACCAGGTGGGTGCATTTTCATCCACTGCTTTTCAAATTTTGAAGTGATGGAGGGTTCTTGACCAATGAGCTGAGAACGCCTCTTGTAGAGTTCCAGGTAATCCTGGTAGGCGTCCTGGCGTCGTTTTTCCGAATTCTCGTCCACAAAACTCAGGTAGGCTTCCTTTGTCACGTCACGCAGGTCCCCCATGAGGTTCATCATCTCGTGGTTCCCCAGTAAAACGATGATCCTGCCGCTGTCCCTCACAGCCTGTTTTTCCAGTGCCATCAACAGGTCCATCACTTCTCGGACTTTGGATCCTCGATCCAGAAAGTCCCCGGTCTGCACGAGGATGGCATCCCCCCCT
>JADFOI010000047.1 GCA_022562935.1 Acidobacteriota bacterium | reverse complement strand
GGAAAGGGTGAGGCAGCTGCCTTCACCCGGCTCCCATGGGTTCGGAAACTAGTGGCCGATGAGTTTCACTTTGAGCCCTACCCCGGTACACTCAATATTCGGCTGGAGAGGGCCCAGGACAAAACCATGTGGAAGGAACTCCGCAGCCATCCCGGCAAGACTCTGGAGCCGGAGACGGGTTACTGTGCGGCACGTTGTTACCCAGTCAGCGTGGAGGGCCAGATTGCGGGTGCCATTGTACTGCCTGAGGTGCCCTCCAATACCACGGATGTCGTTGAATTATTGGCCCCTATGAACCTGCGGGATGCTTTGAAGCTTGGCGACGGGGCGGCCGTTACCATCGCCCTTTTCCAATGGCAGCCTGAAGGGTAAGATCATGGACAGCTTTGAGATGGACAAGAGGGATAAAGCATTGAAAATTCACCGTTTTCGAAAACGTATTGTTCACCAGCACGGCGCGACCAATGCAGGGTGCCTTATCGGTATTCTGGCAATTATTATCGTTGTCTATGGGAGCTACAAATTTGGTCCTCCCTTTTTCGACGATTACCAGCTTCGAAACGCAACGGTTCGAATTGCCGGTTATGCCGCGGCCGGAGTTCTTGCTGACACCAGATATGGGACCACCAGAGGGGGGGAGGAGATTGAGCAAATCAGGGAGGCCGTCCTCCTAGAGGCCCTAGAGCTGCGAATACCCTTGAGCAGAGAGAATATCATCGTGGAGAAGGAAGTCGGTTTTGTCTTCATCGCCTTGAAATACATGGTCCCCATCACCCTTCCGTGGGGAGAGTTTAACTGGAATTTCGAAATCACCGTAGACAACTGATATGTTCCAGGCCAGCCGATTGTTTGTGGGATTTCGCTTTTAAGGAGAAAAAGATGCGCGTAGCCGTTGGGGCCGATCATGCAGGTTTTCCCCTGAAGGACCAAGTCATTGAGTTGCTAAAAAAAGAGGGACATGCCGTTTTGGATCTTGGCACTCACAACACAGATCCTGTGGACTATCCGGACTATGCCCAAGCCGTGGGCGAGGCCGTGGTCAAGGGAGAAGCCCAACTGGGAATTCTTCTGTGTGGCAGCGGCGTGGGGAGCAGCATTGCGGCCAACAAGGTGCCGGGTATTCGAGCCGCCCTTTGTCACGATGTGTTTTCGGCTCGCCAGAGTCGCGAGGATGATGATGCCAATGTTCTCTGCCTGGGTCCCAGGGTCATCGGTCCATCGCTGGCGGATGACTT
Organism: Acidobacteriota bacterium; assembly: GCA_022562935.1. Taxonomy (GTDB): domain Bacteria; phylum Acidobacteriota; class UBA6911; order RPQK01; family JADFOI01; genus JADFOI01. The sequence goes on along the minus strand of JADFOI010000047.1, from coordinate 23,268 downwards.
GATTCGTACCTTCCTGGCGGCGCGTTTTTCCAAGACTGAGCGGCATCAGCGGCGGCTGGAAAAGGTCATAAAAATGGAGACACGACTCACCGGGTAAGAAGGGATTGCCCAGCGTCGTGCAAGAAAGGGTGACTGAGGGCCCTGAATTTCCCTCGGATTATGCATAGGGTCTCGTCACGACGGGCGCGCCGACCGAGGTCCCCGCAAGTGTACTGTAGGGTACGCTGAGGAGGCCGGGGGCACCCGCCTTGCGGGTCGCACACAGTCAGGACCAGTGATTTCTGCGATGCAGTAGAGAGTTTATGCATCATCCGGGCTAAAGGCTCATCTCGTGTGAATCAGGAAGTTTCCAGGATGTCCAAAGCTAACAGAAACCAGTTTGGAATGCTCGGACTGGGAGTGATGGGACAGAATCTGGCCCTCAATATTGAGCGCAACGGTTTTAGGACTGCCGTCTGGGACCGAGAGCCGGAGGAGGTGGAGAAATTCATCCAGAATCAGGCTCAAGACAAACAGATCCTGGGTGCCCGCTCCATCCAAGAATTGATCGACTCGCTGGAAAGGCCACGTAAAATCATGATGATGATCAAGGCGGGTGAGCCGGTCGACTGGACCATCGATTTGTTGACACCCCATCTGCAAGAGGGCGATATCATCATCGATGGAGGGAATTCCAACTTTCAAGATAGCCGGAGGAGGCAAAAGGATCTGGCAGCTGAGAATTTTCGTTTCGTCGGCACGGGGGTCTCAGGGGGTGAAAGTGGAGCCCTGCTGGGTCCCTCACTGATGCCGGGAGGACAGCTTGAAGCCTACCAGGAGCTCAGACCCATCTTTGAAGCCATTGCAGCCCAGGTCGATGACGGGCCCTGTGTGACTTACTGTGGACCGGATGGTGCCGGCCATTTCGTGAAGATGGTGCACAATGGCATTGAGTATGGCGATATGCAACTGATCGCAGAGGCTTACCATATCCTCAAATATGCCCTCAGCCTAGAGAATAGAGAGTTGGCCGAGATTTTTGCGGAATGGAACCAGGGGGTGCTCGATTCCTATCTCATTGATATTACCGCCAAGATTTTCACCGTGGTTGACCCACAGAGCGATCGATCATTGGTGGATCTCGTTCTGGACAAGGCTGGTCAGAAAGGCACCGGTAAATGGACCTCACAGGTGGCCTTGGACCTCGGTGTCGCCATTCCCACCATTCACGCTGCAGTAGAAGCCCGTTTCCTCTCCGCTCTCAAGGAGGAGCGTGTGAAGGCCAGCCAGTCCATTGCCGGTCCCCCGGGAAAACCTCACGGTTTGGACGAAGGGGAGATGATCCTCTCTGTACGTGACGCTCTGTACGCCAGTAAGATCTGTTCCTACGCCCAGGGCTTCGCTCTGATCCGTGCCGGTTCAGAGAAATACCAGTGGGATATTAACCTGAGTGAGATCAGTCGTATTTGGAAGGGAGGTTGCATCATCCGAGCCCGATTTCTGGATGAGATCAAACAAGCCTATCAACGGCAGCCCGACTTACCCAATCTGGTCCTGGATCCGAGCTTCCGGGAGTGGGTCAGCCAAGCCCTACCGCGCTGGAGAAAGACGGTTACCACGGCTCAGGACTTGGGGATCCCGGTGATGGCCATGGCCAGTAGCCTGGCTTATTGGGATAGCTATCGTACCGCAAACCTGCCTCAGAATCTCACCCAGGCTCAGCGCGACTTTTTTGGTTCGCACATGTACGAGCGAGTGGACAAACCTGAGTTGGGCCTGGTTCACACCGACTGGGTTGGAATCACGACGGACGGCACGAAGTCACGAAGTCACGAATAGACGATGATCGAAAATCCTCTGCGGGAGGGTTTGCGTTTGGAGCGCATCCCTGAACCCTGCACCATGGTTATCTTCGGAGCCTCGGGTGATCTAACCAAACGCAAGCTCGTTCCAGCACTCTACAGTCTGGCTCAGCAGAGTCTTCTGCCCGGCGGTTTCTCCATTGTGGGAGCGGCCCGCACCCCTATGAGCAGTGAGGACTTTCGTGCCAGAATGAAGGAGGCCGTCCATCACTTTCTCGACCCGGGGCAGGTGGATAGCCGGGTCTTGGAGAATTGCGCAGCCGGCATGTTTTACACCCCTATCGACGTCAAGGATCCGGGGAGCTTCAAGAGACTCAGTGAGCTGCTCTCTCAGATGGATCAGGAGCGTGGGACTTCCGGTAATCGCCTCTTTTACTTCTCTACGCCGCCCACTCTTTACGCTCCTCTCACTCAACTGCTGGGATCTGTTGGCCTGAACCGCTCCAGCGGCTGGACCCGAGTCATTATCGAGAAGCCGTTTGGACACGACTTGGCAAGCATGCTGGCGCTCAACAAGCAAGTTTTGGAGGTGTTTAGGGAAGAGCAAGTGTACCGCATCGATCACTACCTGGGAAAGGAGACGGTTCAGAATATTCTGGTGCTCCGTTTCGCTAACGGAATTTTCGAACCACTCTGGAACCGTCGCTATATTGATCATGTCCAGATCACAGCCGCTGAAAGTCTGGGCGTGGAAAATCGCGGAGGATATTATGACCAGGCCGGAGTTCTGCGCGATATGATCCAAAACCACCTGCTTCAGATCTTTACTCTGGTGGCCATGGAACCACCGGTCTCCCTGGAAGCGGACGCCGTACGGGATGAGAAGACCAAAGTGATGCAGGCCGTCCGACCCATCGAGTTACAGCACATGGATCAGTTCGCTGTGCGCGGCCAGTACGCGGCCGGCGCTGTCAATGGTCAGCCCGCCAAAGGCTACCGAGAAGAGAAGAATGTCAGTCCTGACTCGAACACAGAGACCTATGCTGCCATCAAGCTCCTGGTAGACAACTGGCGCTGGGCCGATGTCCCCTTTTACCTTCGTTCGGCCAAGCGCTTGCCCAAGCGAGTCACCGAAGTCGCCGTCCAGTTCCGGAAGGCACCCCATTTGCTTTTCAAAGACAGCGAGCCCTTGCAGCCGAATTCCCTCACCCTGCGCATTCAACCCGATGCAGGCATTACCTTGAGGTTTGGGGCCAAGTTGCCGGGCCAGTCCATTCAGGTTCGAACCGTCAGTATGGATTTTCGATATGGAACCTCTTTTGGCAAGAAGTCTCCGGATGCTTACGAGAGACTTCTCCTGGATGCCATGTTGGGAGACTCCACTCTATTTGCAAGGGGCGATATGGTGGAGATTTCCTGGCGGCTGTTGATGCCGGTCCTCGATGCATGGCAGAAAACGGCAGATCATTTTCCCAACTACGAATCAGGGAGTTGGGGTCCCCGCGAAAGTGATGAGTTCATGCAGAGGGAGGGGCGTCGCTGGAGACGGCTATGAAAAACCTGCCCCAAAGAGCTGTAGATGTGTCAGTCATTGAACATGAATTGAAGGAATTGTGGGAACAGATGACGGAGGTGTCCGCAGAGGAAGATCAGCAGGCCGTCATGAGAGCCTGCGTGGCAAATTTGGTTGTGGTTAACCCTGCTGGCGAGAGCGCCGGAGAGATTAGCCCGATGATTGCTGAGGTCACCAACCAACATCCCAGTCGTGTGATCCTCCTACTTTCCGAACCTGGTTCGTCCCAGGCCTCCCTCGATGCCATGGTCACAGCCCAGTGTCATCCCTCCGGGCGCGGCCGAAAGCAGATTTGTTGTGAGCAAATTGTCATTCAAGCGGCTGGGGAGGACATAAGCCGCTTGCCCAGTCTTGTCCGAACCCTGGTGATCCCTGATCTTCCAGTGTTCTTGTGGTGGCGTGATTTACCCGACTTTCAGAATGAGTTATTCACTGAATTCATACAGAGCTCCGACCGTGTGATCCTGGATTCGACGGGTCTGGAAGATGCCGAAGAAGGGCTGCGAACTTTGGCTTCCCTCATGGATGAGACGGCTCAGACGACGGCTTTCAGTGACCTTACCTGGTGCCGCCTCACCCCCTGGCGGGTGTTGGTAGCGGGTTTTTTCGATGTTCCAAAATACAGGCCCTATCTGGCCCGGCTCGATCGTGTGCAGATTGAGTCTGTGGGCGGAGGCTCCAGTAAACCCTCGATTCCCGCACACGGCTTACTGCTGGCTGCCTGGCTGGCCAGTCGTTTGAACTGGAAAGCCACCACGAAACCGCACTGGATCGACGAGCGTACCTGTGACTGGGAGCTGGAGGCGGAGGATCGAACGGTCACCATGCACATCAAAATCACCTCATCTGAGGGTGCCGCTCGCCCTGGCTTGAACTCGCTGCAGCTTCTCGTGGAGGGTGAGCCCTCAGCACAGTGGGTTGCCTCCATTGCTGCGGATGGCAAACACCTGGAGGGTCATGCAAGGTTGGAGGGGAGAAACGAGGGGGCAAGACTCATCCAGTTGGATGACGATGATGAAGCGCAGCTTGTGGGGAGGGAGTTGGAGATTCTGGGCCACGATCAAGTCTATGAGCAAGGACTCAAGTGGCTGGTATCCCGATGAAGGAGGTAGTCGTCTGCTCTGATGCTGAGGAGCTGAACCGGCGGACAGCAGAGCAATTCGTACGACTCGCGGCGGAGTCTGTCGCAGCCACCGGTCGATTCACCGTGGCTCTCTCAGGAGGTTCCACTCCAAAAGCACTCTACTCCTTGTTGGCCGGCCAGACCTTTCAGCCGTTGGTGCCCTGGTCCAGGGTGTATTTTTTCTGGGGTGACGAGCGCTGCGTTCCTCCTGATCACCCCGAAAATAATTATGGAATGGCACGAGTGACGATGCTGGAAAAGGTCCCTGTTCCTACAGAGAACGTGTACCGCGTGCCCACCGAGAAAGGGAATGCCCAGAGGGTGGCCGCTGAGTATGAGAGAATTCTGAGAACATTTTTCGGTGTGAACGAGGGCCAGCAACCGCGCTTGGATCTGATCTTGTTGGGTATGGGAGAGGATGGACATACCGCCTCTCTTTTTCCCGGGACGGCCGCTCTCCAGGAGACGGGAACCGTGACTGCAAATGACATTCAACAGTTGGGGACCCATCGAATCACGCTCACCATTCCTGCCATTAACCAGGCAGCCCATATTGTGTTCATGGTCTCAGGTCCGTCCAAGACCTCGGTGTTGAAAGAGGTGCTGGAGGGTCAGTATCAGCCGACCCGCCTGCCCTCACAAAGCATCCAACCGGTCGAAGGCAAGCTCCTCTTTCTGGTGGATCGCGCCGCAGCAAGTGAGCTCACTTCCTCAGGAGATTCACAGGAATGATTTTGGCAGGGGACATGGGTGGAACCAAAAGCCATGTGGCGCTTTTTGCCGTTGAGGCGAAGCACCCTCAGCTTCTCATCGAGGAGACTTATAAGAGCGAGGAGTATTCTGGGCTTGAAGAAGTGCTTCAGAAATTTCTGGGGGCCAACGCCGAGCTGATCTGCAATCAACCGATCGTGGCCGCCTGTTTGGGAGTGGCTGGGCCCGTGGTCGGTGAACATTCCAAGACCCCTAACCTGCCATGGACCATTAGCGCTCAAGTGATCCGGGAGACGGTGGGCTGCCAGAAGGTAAAACTGATCAACGATCTGGAGGCTAATGGTTACGGCATTTCACTGCTAAAGGACGATGAGTTGGAGACTCTCCAGGAGGGATCTCTACAAGAGGAGGGTCATGGGGCGCTGATTTCCGCCGGCACGGGTTTGGGGGAGGCTCTTCTCTACAGAGAGGGGGGAGGTTTCAAACCGCTTGCTTCCGAAGGAGGTCACGCGGATTTTGCCCCCCGCAATGAGTTGGAGATCGAACTTCTGCGTTATCTCCTGAAGCGTTTCCAGCATGTGAGTTACGAACGGGTTCTCTCAGGTGCAGGGCTGTCCAACATCTACAGTTTTCTAAGAGACTCGGGCCGCGGCCAAGAGCCGAATGGGTTGGGGGGGCCGCTGGAGCAGGAGGACCCGGGTGCCGCCATATCGAGGGCAGCACTGAGGGGTGAAAGTGAACTGTGCGTTAAGGCACTGGATCTGTTCGTTTCCATCTATGGAGCAGAGGCGGGTAATCTTGCCCTCAAGGCGAAAGCCGTGGGAGGCTTGTACGTCGGTGGTGGAATCGCTCCCAAGATCATCAGCAAGCTCCGTGAAAAAACGTTCCTGAAGGCGTTTGGGGACAAGGGCCGACTCTCCTCGCTCATGAAAGCCATTCCCGTTCGCGTTATCCTGAAACCGAATACAGCGCTCTATGGAGCTGCCCATCGTGCCACCCTCATGATCTCATTGTAGGGGCCGCTCTCAGCGGCCAGCCGGAAAACCGTTCTTAGAACGGGAGCGACAACGCTGAAGGAGACACAAGATGCCAGCAAGTGACAAGGAATTGAGCCAACTCAACGACCAATTATCGCACCATATGCAAATCATTTTGCGATGTACGGTGCCTTCCAAAAAGTATGGCCGCTTGTTGTTGGCTTCTTCACCGGAGTCTCGATACCCCTATGTTTATCCCCGAGACACGAGTTGCGCGGTGCAGTTGTTGCGGCGGCTGGCCGGCTCTAACCTTGGTTACGACGTGGGCCCTCAGGCCTTCGCATTGATGAAGTCCATGGCTCACTTCATGAAAGACATCGATTCTGATGGCAAGTGGGGACAACGGTACAGTTTAAAAGGAGAAGACAAGAGCATCTACAAGCAGGAAGATAATGTTGCTCATGGAATTTCCATTCTGTGTAACTATTTGCTGGCGGCCCGACGTTTGAAAAAGGAAATCGATGATTTGGAAGGCTTTCTTAATTGTGTCGACCGTGCTTTAAGATACAGTGTCGAAAATCTCTACCATAAAGAACTCAACCTCTTTTATTCTACGACGGCAATTCATGAGTCCTCACTTGAAGAGGGTTACACCTGCTGGGTGAACTTTTCCTTTCTCTATGCCTTCTCCCTGGCTGACGAAGTAGCCCGTGAGATGGATCAGGCCGACATTATCTCTCGTTCCCATCTCAACTTTAGGAGGCACTTTCTCTATAGCATTAGTGAACTCTTCATATCTGGCCAAAGATATGTCCGGCGCATTGACCCCAATGGGTATATGGACATGAGACCTGATTTCACTCTTCTCTCCCCCTTCTATTACGGATTCTTATATTACAAAACGGAGTTGACCAACGGTGTTCGCTTCCTGCAGAAACAACTCAATGATCCGGCATTCGGAATGATCATGCGTTACCTTCCCTTTCATAACGACTTTGCCACCCATGTACATGCTGGAAATGGCCCCTGGTTGCAATACACGGCTATCTTGGCCCAGTTTCATTTTTGGTGTGGAAACACCGAAGAGGGCGACAAGGTGCTTCAACTGATCGACCAATACAAAAACGAAAATGGCGAGATCCCCGAGCACCTTTCAACCTGCAGGAGATTTGAAGAGTTCATGGAAAGAGAATGGCAGACCGGTATCGATTTCGAGAAGGAATTTTACAAACCCATCTTGTTGGAGGGTTGTGAATTTGACAACATCCTGGAGGAGGCAAACAACATGGCCCGCTCTTACCAGAAGACGGGCAAGCAATGCATGGTGCGGGATGATACGAGCTCGGAAGGGGGTTATATCCAGTTTGCCGCCCCTCTTATGTGGACACACGTCGAATATGCTCGAGCACTGATGTTTCGGGTCAGGGATTGGTGGAAAATCTAGCCCACCTTCTCCTCTTCTTGATCCGTTCTGATCCGCTAAGTTACAATATCCTCAGAAGTCACCATTTCCCTAGAGATCCACATATGAAGCTTTCGAAGCAGCTTATGCTTGGTCTGTTTTGTCTGACGGTGAACCTCGCTCCCCTGGGTGCTTGGACTCAGGATGAGGCCGGGCTGGAAGAGGAGACGGACCCCTGGCCGTCAAGCCCTCAACGCCTTGTTCGCATTACCAACAATCTCTTAACCGTGAAAGTACACGATGCATCGGTGGAAGAGCTGGTTGAGGAAATTGCCCGTCAAAGTGGTCTCACCATCGTGTGGTATGGCACCATCTCAGAGAGGATTACCCTGGATTTTCAGGGGCTCGTTCTGGACCAGGCATTGGCTCGGATCTTGCGCAATCACAGTTTTGCCTTGGCATTCTCCCAGGCTGGAGAGGGTCCATCCACCGCTGCACGACCCCGGAAACTGTGGATTATTCCCAAGGGAGCAGAAGGCTCTCCTCCCCAGACCGCTGCTGTAAATGAAAGTGAACAAGATGATCTTCTCCAGGACGAATCTATAGAGTTAACGCTATTGATCGCTGCTCTCAGGAGTGAAGACTCCTGGGAACGGGAGGAAGCGGTAGAGGCTCTGGGTGAAATCGGTGGACCGGAGTCCGCCCAATTTTTGGGTGTTGCACTCAAGGACGAGGATGAGGATGTGCGACAGGCAGCGATTGCCGCTCTTGCCCATATCGGAGGGGATCGGGCCGCCCAGGTCCTGGCCGTCGCCTTGGAAGACGAGGATGAGTGGTTTCGTGAGGAGGCGGTAGAGGCTCTGGGTGAGATTGGCGGCGACAGTGCCATCCGGCTTCTGGAGCAGGCCCTTTCCGATGAGTACGAAGGAGTCCGGGACACCGCTGAAGAGTTGCTGGAAGAGCTCAGAGAGGACAGGTAATTTGGGGACAGGCCAAGAATTCTCCGAATTCGGGGCCTGTCCCCAAATTATCTGTCCATGATGTCGCTGGCAGATTGAATCATTTCCAGCAAGAGCCGCGAATCCTTCTCACGGGGAAAGTCCAGGCCCAGCAGGCGAGCCAGGGTGGGAGCGATGTCCTGGGGCCCGCAGGTATCTGAATAGACTCCCGGTTCAATAGCGGATCCCATGAAGATGATGGGAACATGTCGGTCATAATCGTATGGCGTGCCGTGACCGGTTCCTCCAGGACGAGGATCCAGGTAAAGATACTTCTTGATCAAGACCGCCAGGTGAGGGCTCCTCGGCTGAAAGAAGGAGTTCCGAAAGAGCTCGATGTAGGGATCGTTGGAAGGCTTATCGCTCAAGAGTTGGGAATGGGTGTAGACCGCCTCCACCAGGCCGGTCGATAAGAGGGCATCGATAATGGTGGTTTCCACTTCCTGGCGTTTCAGGTGATGCCTCTGCATCACCTTTTCATCAAGATAAATATCCCTGGAAGAATCAGCGATCAAATTTTCCACACCCGGATACTTCTTCTCCAATGCCTGCCCCACGGCAGCCTCCAAAACCTGGGGATGGGCTCGTCGAGCTTCGATGCCTTTGGCCTGCAAGGTTTCCACCAGAGGAAGAACCCCGTGATCCGAGGTCAGGACCACCAGAGTATGATCCAGCCCCACGCGAGCGTCGACCTCCTCAAACAGTTCTTCCAAAATCAGGTCCAGCCGAAGAAGCTGGTCCATCACTTCCTGGCTCTCCGCTCCGTAGGTATGGCCGACAACGTCGGTTGCGGAAAATCCAATGGCCAGAATATCGGTGGAGTCGTCCTGGCCCAGTTGGTGGGCCTTCATGGCCTCGAGACTCACCGAGAGCGTCATTTCGTCGACAAAGGGAGTACGGCGAAGATCATCATAGAATTCCCTTTCCGGAGGGGCTCCTCGGATGGAATGGGGGAAAACGATATCTTTGCGGTCCCACTCCCCTTCAATGGCGTCCGGGCCCGCGTATTTCTCGTACAGTTTTTCATCCTCCAGCAGGCGCTCCCACCTTTTACCCGCATATTGGTCGGGTAAACGCTGGCTGTTCCATTTCTCCAGCCAGGCGGGAGCTTCACTCATATAGTAAGTACTGGTGATGAAGTTGCCCCCCGAGGTTTCGTACCAGTAGGCGGCATCTCCTCGAGGGCCGGCCATGAGGATGGCTGAACGATCCTTTAAAGAAACAGCCACCACGCGGGACTCCGGACTTTGCTGCTTCAGCACATCACCCAGTGTGAAGCCTATGAAGTGGACAGGAGAAGCCCCGCGACCCTTTCCTCCCAACGGAGAATGAACCGGATCTTCCACCACGTTGATGGTTCTTTTCAAGAACGAATCGTACCAGGCGTTGGCAACGATTCCCGAGTGGCGGGGGTAACGGCCGGAAAGGATCACCGAATGGCCCGGACCTGTCTCGGTCATGGCGTGATTGTAGTAGGCTTCGCTGAAGACCGCTCCCTGATCCAGAAGGGTGCGGAAACCTCCTTTATAGAGATCATTAAAGCGCGTCAGGTAGTCAAAGCGCATCTGGTCGATGGAAAGAACCAGAATTAATTTGGGCTTTTCTACACTCTGCTCTCCGTAGGCAGAGGACAAGACGATCGTCCCGATCAACAGGGCAACTGCCACTCCTATTTTTTTCATTGTCCCCACACCTGACCTCTCAATACCGCACCATGATCTCACAAAATCAGTTCGGGATTATATCGTGAGAAAGAAAGGTGCTGGTTTGCCTTCCGACTGAAAGTGGGCGCAGCACTTGCTTGAGAATGGATGATTCATCATAATGGGTTCCAATAACTTGGCCCAAAGAAAGGAAAGCTTCATGCTACCCCGTTCCGACTATTACAAAATGCCGGCCAACCCCTGGATCAGTTTCAAGTACTGCGACTTGACGAAGCTCATCAAGATACGCTTGAACCCGAAGATCCGGAAGCGCTACAAGAACTGGGACGGTGCAGTGACTTTAGGAGCGAGGGCCCCGGAAATCGATCTCAAGGGAGATCAGGGTGAGCGGTTCTGCCTTTCCGACCGAATGGGCAAGAAGAATGTCGTTTTGGTTTTTGGCGCTATAACATGACCGCCCTACCGCGGGCAGGTGCCTGCGATCGAGGAAGTCGCCAAGAAATACGATGACGCCGAGCTTTGGCACCTGTATGTCAGAGAGCCCCATCCCCAGGAGCGCAAATTCAAGAAATATTTTCCCCACAAGAACTATGAGGACCGGATTGCCTACGCCCAGGAATTGCGCGAAGTCATGAATATCGAAAGTCCGATTGTACTCGACGGTATGGATGAGAAGATTCATCTCCGATATGGGAACATGCCCAATGCCGTCTATGTCGTCGACAAAAAGGGGAACGTTGTCTACAAGGCCAACTGGACCGACGCACCGGTGGTCGATGAGGTCCTGGCGGAGTTACAGGCTGAGGAAGCCAAAACAACAGACAACAGACAACAGACAACAGGCAACTGACAAAAGAAGAAGACGGGAGGCAGAAGACAGGGGACAGGAAGAGAGGATTAAGCGCAGACCGCAGACCAGAAGGGAGAAGAGAAGATTCTTCAAGCTTGGAACCTGGAATCTGGAACGCGCGCGAAGCGTGTCCTAACGAGGGAGAAACCCATGAAAAAAGCATTTTTGCCAGGGATGATCCTGGCCCTTGGATTTACTTTCTGCAGTTCGGGTGAGCAAGAGGTTGCCAGCAGTGGGCCACAGCTCTCGGAAAGCTTATTCCAATACTATGTAGTTTCTCAGGCAGCTCTGGCCGTCGACAATTACGATGAAGCAGGCACTGCGCTTGAGAAGTTGGCCGCGGGGAGTACAGGTGATTTGAAACTCCTGGCCGAGAAAGCTGCCCAGGCCGAAGGTATCGAAAGCATGCGCAGTGCCTTTATCTCTCTTTCTGATCAGATTGCGAGTCTGGATCTCCCCGAGGGCTATGTGGTGGCTTTTTGTCCCATGGCCAATAACAGCATGGGTGCAAACTGGGTTCAGAAAGACGGAGCCATCATGAATCCCTTTTTTGGCACGGCCATGCAGGATTGTGGCTCTATCGTGAGATAGAGGCCATATCGGGTAGTGGAGGGTGTTATGAGCAGGAACAAAAAAGACGGAAAGAAACTGGATCGTCGCCGCTTCTTAAAGTTGGGCACACTACTTCCCGTGGTAGGTCTGGGATTTCCCCACCTGAGAGCCGCAGAAAGCTGTCAGTCCACCACGGCGGAGGGTGCTGGGCCTTTCTTTCAACCGGATGCCCCCTTTCGAACCCAACTTGCCTCACCTCTGGAGCCGGGAGAACGGCTGGTCATCAGCGGGAAGGTGGCCGACTGCACGGGACCCGTGCCGGGAGCAGTGGTGGAGATTTGGCAGGCCAATACTTCGGGATGCTACAGCGTCAACGAAGATTGTGGAGTGATTCCTGGAGATCCGGATGACTTCCGACTCAGGGGCCGATTCAAAACCGATGAACAGGGTCGCTATCAGTTTTCGACCGTCAAACCTGCTGCTTACAAGGCTGGAGGGGGATTTCGACCCAGCCACATCCACTATAAGATCACTCCTCCTCCCTCGGAGAGTCAGGGGAGCGCCGATTGGATCAGCCAGCTCTACTTCGAAGGAGATCAATACAATGCCACGGACCCTATCGGCGGGGCCTCGCTGCCTGAAGCCAAGTCCAGAATCATCCCGCTGAGCAAGGATTCGGTGGGTACTCTACAGGGAGTCTTCGATATTGTCCTGCCTTCCTTGCCCGCGGCAGATCGATCTGCCCACTTTTCCTTGCAGGGTCACGATCTGGCCATTCAGAGATTTCACAGGATGGTTCGCTTCTTCGTCCCTGAAGAGTTTTATGGTGGGATTCTGGGTGTCTACAGCCCCACGGGTATGACGATGAGAGAGTGGGCAATCGTTGACCACTTTATCCAGTGGAAGACCGACGATGTTCCGCGCGGGACCTACCTGGTTCGTCTCATTTCTCACCTGGAAATCGAGCAAGCGGTTCACTTCCAGTTGTAGCCTTCCCTGCTAGCCGGAGATGTATGTAACCCACCTGCTGTGTTCTAAATGCGAACTCACCTATGAGAGTGAGCAGCCGATCCAACTCTGCACTTGCGGGGCACCTCTGCTGGTGGGTTATGACCTGGATCGGGTCCGGAATTCCTTGAGCAAGGAAGTGCTCGCATCCAGAAAGCCCACCCTTTGGCGTTATCGTGAGCTGCTTCCCATCAGGAAGGATGAAAACATTCTGTCGTTGGGAGAGCCCATGACCCCTGTCCTGCCCCTGGGGAGGCTCGGTCCTGAAGTGGGTATGCCCCATCTCTTTATGAAGGATGAAGGTCTTCTGCCTACCGGAACCTTCAAGGCCCGTGGAGCAGCGGTAGGAGTGTCACGAGCCAGAGAACTGGGTATCAAAGTCCTGGCCATGCCCACCAACGGCAATGCAGGGGCTGCCTGGGCCGCCTATTGTGCCGCTGCCGGCATCCGGGCCGTCATAGTGATGCCCGCCGATTCCCCTGCCATTAATCGAAAAGAGTGCATCATTGCCGGAGCATCGCTCTATCTGGTGAATGGCCGGCTCAGTGACGCCGGGAAGATCATCAGAGAGGCAGTGGAAGAGTTCGGCTGGTACGACGCCTCGACCCTGAAGGAGCCTTACCGTATTGAGGGTAAAAAAACCATGGGACTGGAACTGCTCGAGCAGTTCAACTGGCAGGCCCCGGATGTGATTATCTACCCCACCGGAGGAGGCGTTGGGATCATCGGTATCTATAAGGCTCTAAAGGAACTCCGGACAATGGGATGGATCGGCGAAAAACTTCCTCGACTGGTGGCCGTGCAGTCGACCGGATGTGCCCCGATTGTGAAGGCCTGGCAGGAAAACCGAAAAGAATCCCAATTTTGGGAGAACGCCCACACCATCGCCTTTGGCCTCACCGTTCCCCACGCCCTGGGCGACTTCCTGGTCTTGAAGGCAGTTCGGGAAACGAACGGGTGCGCGGTGGCCGTAACCGATAAAGACATTCTCAAAGCCCAACAGATGCTGGCCCAAAAAGAGGGCACCTTCGTCTGTCCGGAGGGAGCGGCCACCTTAAGCGCCGCCATGAAACTGGCAAAGGAAGGCTGGATCACACCACAGGAGCAGATTGTCTTACTCAATACGGGGACGGGACTCAAATATGCCGAGACCGTTCACAGCGATCCCCCCCTGCTTCAGCCCGGTGATAGGCTATTAGGGAGTACTAAGTTAAAAGTCAAAGACATAGGTTAACTTGGCGATGAGGGCCCTTTCGATGACTTCCCCGGTTGTGGCTCTCCTCTCGTTATAAACAAGAAAGAAATCACTCAAGGGCTTGTAGATAAAGTTAAAACGAATGTTACTGGCAACCTCATTGACAGTGCTGTTGTACTGGATCAACCCGTCCAGGAACATACGAGTGTTGAAGGAATAGTTCCAGCGCACAATCACTAGATGGGTTGTAAAATCTCCGGAAGGCAACTCGACATCGTCCCGATTCCAGGCAATGGAGCTTCCAAAATGATAGCCGGGCTTAAAGCCAAAGCCGACCCGGGTAGTGTTCTTGTGCCCATCAAAGAACTCACCGGTTTGAAAAAAGAGGCTGCCGCTGAACATGCGGCTCTGATCGCTGGAATAATTGGTGTTGATCTCACGAAACCCGTAGTCTCCCACCGGAATGCTCTGGTTGGGCCGGATGAAAAAGGGTTCATCCAGCCGTTCGAAGCTGAACCGGTGGGTAAACCAGAAAAGACCGCCGTCCTGGAAGTCAATGGAGAAGGTCTGGTCAAAGTCTCGACTCTCCAGAACGTTCTCCTGGTTGGTGACGTACTCAATTCCAACATTGGGTCTGAATTGGCGAATCCAGGGAATCGCTTCGCCGGGCCTGGGTTTGGCTGTGAACTCCCCTTTGCTCTTTCGAATTCCCGCCCGAGGAACGAAGCCCACCTCAGGGTTAAAGTTTTCCTCGATCGACAGGTGTTCAGCTTCCATCTCCAGGAAAGGATCTCTCCAGCCCACGAAGGCATGAAAGGCCTTGTTTTCTCCTTGAAGTCCCGGAGTATCGGTCTTCAAGAGAAAGGAGGCAGCCTCCAGGTGTCCGAAGAATTGCCAATTGGTGTCCACTCCGTAAGTCCGATTGGAGTGGTCTCCTTTGACGTCTTTGTTGATGAAAATTCCGCCGATATCTGAATTCTGGAAAATGTCCCGGCGGACTCGGAGCACCGAAAAATTGGTGGAAGGAGTGGCGTCGGATTCATCGGTCTGGATGGAGAGAAATCCCAAACGGTAGGGCCCGGCCGTACCGGTAAGACGTGCTCCTCCCAAAATCGGGACCACCTGGCCTTCGGAGAGGCCGATACGGCGGCTGAAGAAAGCAATCAGATCGTTGTCGGAACGAAACCCGCTGCCCACCCTCTTGACCTGGAAAACGCCTGAGTTTTCCAGGAAAAATTCCCGCTTTTCCGGGAAAAACAAGGGGAAACGGGTCAGGTTGATCTGCTGCACATCGGCTTCCACCTGGGAGAAATCGGTGTTGACGGTCAGATCCAGGGTTAGGCCCGGGGTCATGCCGTATTTGATGTCGACACCCACGTCGGGAAGGAAATCGACATCATCCTGCTCCCGACGCACAAGCGGAGCCGACAGGTAGGGTTTGATGTAAAAGTTTCGTCCCTGACCGATTCCGTTGATGCCCTCCAGTTCACCCGCCAGGGAGACGCGGCTCAATCGAAAAGGCCGCGGAATGGGTGACCAGTGACTGGTTTCGTTGTTTCGGCGAATTCTCCGGTTGAAGTTGATCCCCCAAACCTGTTGTTGGCTGTCGCGGAAGCGCAGAGATCGAAAGGGAATGGCCATTTCCACTTGCCAACCCGAATCGGTAATCTGGGTCTTCACATGCCAGATGGTGTTCCAGTCGACATTCGTGCGTTCGCCGTCCTGGGTTGTTTGGAGGTCCCTTTTTGCCCCCACGGGATTTGTTGCGAAAGCAAAGCCATTGCGATTGTCGTCGAAGGTGTCGAAGATCACCGCGAAGTGATCATTATCCGCAACACCATAGTCTCTGGAAACATCAGTAACGGTAATGCCCTCCCTCCCGGCTGAGTCAAAGCAGTATATTCCAAGATAGAGATTTTCATCATCGTAGAGTAAACGGACTTCGGTGCGTTCCGTGGCCGCTTCTCCCATATCCGGTTCGTTTTGAATAAAATCGGTGGCCGGCTCCACCAGACTCCATTCCCGTTCATCCAGGATCCCGTCAATAACAATTTCTGACTCAACGTAAAGTGCAGTGATGGTCCGATCTTCATCTGAAGCAAAGAGGGTCTGAGCGCAACTGCAAAGGATGAAGGTGAGGTGGACCAGCTTAAGAATCTGGGTCAGGGAGGTGGTGCCGGTAAAGCGGACGCGAACCAAGTTTTGACTCCTGCCTGTTTGATCCAACCACAGCATCCCCTATCCCGTTACTGAGCAGGCCGGAGTGTGTCTAGGAAAGAATTGAAGCTCTCTTCGAAATGATCCACGGTGGGTTGAGGTCCGGTGAGTTTGAAGAAAATGGGTCCCGCAGGTCCCTCGGCCACCGCAGCCAGCATCCGGTAATTTTCTTTGGCCGTGGTCTGGGCCATCATCGGCCCCTGGGACTGGTGGTAGGTACCATGCACATCAACAATGGTCAGGGCAATTCCGTTAGCATCCCTCTCGGAAACCTGGGGATCAGTGACCGGAGAACCATCAGGGTTGGAGAATTGTCCGATCCAGCGGTCCACATTGGCCTGTACAGATCCTCCCTGCCCTCCGAAATAAAAGACTGCCAGTTCCGCATCTTCCGGATCTCCTTCCACACGAGGGAGTCGATATTGAGCCAGCCGCATGGATGAAGAAGGAGTTTCGCTGATCCACGTGGAAGGAGCCTCATATTCCAGCCCGGCACCCGAAGCCGGTGTGGGCCGGGCGGAAACTGCGGGTGCGGATTCCGTTTCGGCCGGGTTGTCCCCGGAGCACCCGGTCAACATTGCAGTGAGCAACACAAGAGCAGCCAGTTCAAATCTTAAGTAACGGTACATCATCGAATTTCCTTCCTGAGTGTTTCGTTCCATAAATTAAGTCCCAGAATGTTACGCCGGTAGGGAGTCGAAAGCAAATCAATGGGTTGGCCCAAATTCTTCCCTTTTCTCCGGACTTCAAGGGATGTAGTCTTGGGCTGAATGATCATGTTCTGTCCCCAATGCCGTGCCCAATATCGAGAAGGCATCCTAGAGTGCGCAGAATGCCAACGGTCCCTGGTTGCGGAGCTTCCACCTAAGCCAAAGCCACAGCCAGACCTGGAGCTGGTCACGGTGCTGGCAACTGGACATCCGGCACTGATTGCGGTGGCCAAATCCCTACTGGAGGATTCCGGGATCGAGTACCTGACCCAAAATGAGGGGCTTCATAACCTGTTTCCTGTCCACAGGTTCAGGGTTCACATCCAGGTCAGACAAGAGGATGAGGGAGAAGCCACAGCGCTTTTGGCCGCTTTAGAGGAAGCATAATCCGGGCTCAAGGGAGTGGCATGAGTGCAGGGAACAACGATTCGGAAGTAAAGGGGGTTTTCAGATGAAAAAACACTTTTTAATGGTCGCAACTTTCGTAGTAGGGCTCGGTCTTGCCCTGTCGTTTCAAAGGGGATTCATGTCTCCCTGGCTGGAAGGTTTGCAGCCCCTCTATGCCCAGGGCTCAGAGGAGACGAAGTTCTGGACTTTTGATGGGCACATGCATCCTACCTGGTCGGTTTACTATCGGGGAGGAACCCTGGCTGAGCCTAGCGATCCCCGATTTGCACTTCCCTCGGCCATAATGGGAGGGCTCGGGGCCTCCTTCTTTAACACCTCAATCGATGAATTCCAGGAAGCCAACCATTTGGCTGTGAAAGAGGCGCTGAGGCAGTTTGACCACTTCTACCGCGAGATCGCCAAGTACCCCGATGAAGTGGGTGTAGCCACCAATGGCGAGGAGGTTCGGAGGTTGCGCCGGGAAGGTAAGATCGCAGCCATTCTGGCGGTTGAAGGAGCGCTGGCCATTGAGAGCGACCTGGGGGTACTGCGGATGTTTCACCGCTTGGGTGTCAGGGAGATGAGTCTTGTTCACCTGTTGGGCAACAATATCGGCGATGTCGGGTTCTCGAAAGAGAACAATGGCAAGGGTTACGGTTTGACTGAGTACGGACGCGAGCTGGTGGCCGAGATGAATCGGCTGGGGATCCTGATTGATCTGTCCCACACAGGTGAGCAAACCATCATGGATGTGATGGATATCAGCACCCAGCCGGTGGCTACCACTCACTCGGCAGCCAGAGCCCTGGGGCGTGGATGGAGCGATGAAATGATTCGGAAGCTGGCGGCCATGCGAGGGGTCATTTGCGTCCCCTTCTTGCCTATGGCAATCAGCCAGGAATTTGCCAGCAAGTGGCAGTCAGGACCACCGCGTGGATCCTCAATAGTGGGTCTGGAGTCACTGGTGTACCGGGGCGACCCCACAAAGATTTACGATTTCATTGAGGAGCGAAAAAACAGGAGGGAACCGCGTCGGGCAGAGACGGGCCGCCAGCGCCGTCAGGACATTCCGCCTCTCTCCAATCTGATTGATCATATCGACTACATTGCCAGGCTGGTGGGGGTGGACTATGTGGGTATCGCTTCCGACTTCGGAGGCTACCCGGCCAATATCAAGGGGATCGAAAACGCGGGTGAATATCAGAACATCGCTCAGGCGCTTCTCAAAAGAGGATACAGCCGTGAGGATGTAGCCAAGATCATGGGGGAAAACCTGCTGCGTCTCTTTGACGAGGTGGTGAGGACTGCTCGGACAGGCTCCTAGCCCGGATGTAATCCTTTAGGACGAAAGCACGAACACCCCAGAGCACGAAAGCTACCGATGATCCACAACAACCTTTCCGCCTTTGATGACCACTTCAATGTTGTGGATCACCGAAATATCCTTGAGGGGATCCCCATCCACGATGATGAGATCGGCCAACTTTCCCGGTTCGAGAGTACCTAGCTCATCCAATTTTCCCAGGTGTTCTGCCGCATTGCGAGTTGCCGCCTGGATGACCTGCTCCGGACTCAGGCCTGCTCGCACCATCAGTTCAAGTTCGTTGAGAGTAGTGGAGCCTGGGGGGGTTCCGCGTGACAGCGTATCCGTTCCCAAAACAATGCGGACCCCTGCCTCGGAAAGCTGTTTCAGATTCGCCATCGCCGTCTCCAATCGATCGGAATCTTGTTCCGATCCTGTTCGACCCGCCTGATACAACGACAGGGTGGGGGCATAGGATGCCTGACGCTCTATCAAAAGGGTGGCCAGCTTGTCGTCCTGGAGTCGTGTTCTCATCACACCATGTTCCAAACCATCGCAACCCGCCTCCAGTACTTCCAGGGCATCCTCCAGATGATTCGTGTGAGCTGTGACGCGGAGCTGATGCTTATGACTTTCATCAATGATCGCTCTCATGATCGGGGGAGTCAATTTGCGCACAGGAACACCAGGGCGCCACAGATAGGGTTTGTTCTCATCCGTACTGCCTTGGTAAACGAACTTGATGGCGTCTACACCTAACTGGGACAGTTGACGCACCATAGTTCGCGCTTCAGTTTCGGAAGTCAATTCTCTTGACCCTCCTGCACTTCGCCAGGGATTATCTTTTAAAACCGTGGCCGAGGGATGCCCACCTGGAGCTGTCAGTGTGGGCCCCACCAGAAATATTCGGGGGCCCTGAATTTCCCCAGCTGCAACTTGCTCTCTGACTTTCAGATAGGGCTCTGCGATATCCCCGGTGGATTTGATGGTGGTGACCCCATGGGACAGGAATGCCTGTAGGTTGGCCGGTAATCCATTGTTGAGGAACTCTGCAAATGACTCCTCGTCGACCGCACTTCCCACTCCGAAATGGATATGGGTATCGATCAGACCAGGCAGTACTGTTTTGCCCCCGGCATCGATGGTCAGGGTTGCGTTAAACTGGGTCTCTGCGTCGGTAATTGTCTGGATGCGCTCCCCGGTGATGGCGATGGTGGCATCCTCATAGACGCCTCCCGTTCCATCAATCACACGGGCATGAGTGATTATGAGATCGGCCGTTTCTGGTGGTGCCCCGCAACCGAGCAATAGCGCTGGGAAAAACACACCCGCTACCCACGCTGCTGGTTTCTTGAAACGTTTCATTGCAAACTTCCTAGTGACAGATACAAGGTACTGGAATGCTAACGCTTGGGGAGGGTAAAGGCAATCGACTCGGAGCTGACCTATCGTTGACAGCTCAGAAGGGAGCACCCATAATGGCCCCGTTTCCAGAGGAGCATGTCCGTACTCGACAGCCTGAAAAGACAGTACCAGCAAAAGACTTTCCTGGTCTACCTGGCCATCGTGCGGATCTTCATCGGCTACCACTATATTAGCGTGTCCTGGGGGAAGGTCTCGGGTACTTTCTTGAGCGGAGAAGCGCTGCCTCGAATGTTGGCCGATGTGACGGATGACCCGTTTTTGTGGCATCAGGACTTTCTCTCAGGGGTGGTCATCCCTCACTCGGTCTTTTTCAGCTATTTGGTTGCCTTTGGGGAGCTGGCCATCGGAATCTCCCTGGTGCTGGGGTGTCTGGTGAGGGTTTCGTCGCTGTTCGGGGCCTTCCACAATCTGAACATCTATCTGGCCATAGGCATCCCCCAGGGTGGCGCAGTACTTGGCCTGAACCGTCTCTTTATCGTCTGCCTGCTGATCTTTGCGGTGGCCGGCGCCGGAAGAGCCTTGGGTGTGGACGCAATCTTGAAAAGGAAGTTCTTCCGCAGCTGGCTATTCTGACATGTCCTCCCATCACTCCGACTCCAATAATCCTCCTGCTGCTTCATCATCAGGGAGTGTGGTCTCGTTTGACGGTGTACCGATACATTACCAGGTGCAGGGTGGTGGGACTCCCACTTTGTTCTTCGTTCACTGCTGGTCCGGTGACCAAACCTATTGGGAGGCTCAGGTGAGTCACTTTTCCCCTCACTACAGGGTGGTGACCCTTGATCTGGCGGGTCACGGGAAGTCGGGTCTCAACCGTAAGGATTGGACCATCTCAGCCTTTGCCCAGGATGTGGTCGCGGTTGTCAATGATTTGGATCTGGATGAGGTCGTCTTGATCGGGCACTCCATGGGGGGGACGGTGGTTCTGGAGGCGGCTGTCCGGATGCCCGAGCGCCTCGTGGCCCTGGTGGGAGTGGATACTCTCTTTGACAAGTGGGCAAGGTTTACTCCCGAACAACGGGAACAGTTCCTGGTCCCTTTTCGCACCGATTTTGTTGAAACCACCCGCAACTGGGTGGGCCACAACCTTTTCCTCCCCACTTCTGATTCTGACCTGGTTGAAAGGCTCGTTGCCGATATGTCAGCCGCCCCTCCCGAGGTGGGAAGCGCTTCCATGGACGCCATCTACGAATGGGGGAAAAAGGACTTTCCAGAAGCACTGGGGCGTCTGCGGACGCGGGTTTTTATGATCCAGGCAGAGAGTAACGCACAGAACCTTCAAGTTGTGAAGAGCTTCGCCTCTTCATTTGAATCCTTTCAGGTGATGGTGGTGCCCGAAGTGGGCCACTTCATCATGATGGAGGAGCCGGAAACGTTTAACCGTCTTCTTACCCAGGCCATCGGGCTATGCTAGGGTGAGGTCCCCTTGGAGGTTCCCCCACTTATCTTCTCAATCGGCTTCAGAGTTCACTTTGATGGTGACATAGAACATGAGTAGTGGTTCATCACCCTCGGCCAGGAAATCATGCGGTGTGTTTGCTGAGATGTGGCAAAGGACCCCCGGGGACACTTTGGATTCTTCCTCTGGCAGCCGCAAACGCCCCTGGCCCTTCAACACATAGCCAATCACTTCCGCATCCGTATGGGTGATCCACTTCTCATCTTCTCTCTGGCGAGGTTGGAAAAGCACCAGCCCGGCCTGATAGTTCGGGAAACTCAATGGAGTCACCGTACTGATCTCATCGTTGATGGGTACCAACTCCTTCAGTAGGGTCTCGGTTGTGGTTATCATTTCATCGAGGGGGTACTCGCCCGAGTGACTTTCTACTCGAGACCCATCACCTGAATCAGAGTAGTCAGTTGGAGGGTTCCCCACACCACTTTGATCGTCACATTCTCGATCGCATCTTTTTGGGATGCCAGCGAAATGTCCAGCTTTTCTGTGGCTTCTTCTGCCTTCGCAAAGGTCATGGGTACCATAAAGTCGATGGTCGCTTTGGCGATCTCTGAGGCGTCCAGCCGAGCCCGCCGAATTTTCGCGGGATCCATAAAAGCCAGGCTCCAGGTGTTCCCATCCTCGGATCGATGAACTCCCAGATAATAGGCTCCGGCGGCGATGTCCTTGCCAGCGATTCTCAAAGGCACATTCGTATCCAGGACCGTCCAGAAGTCGTTCCCCATTCGCCACACCCGCCCGTTGGTCATTCGATCAAACGTGGTCGGATCTTCATACTCGGATTTCCAGACGGGCTGTCCGAAATTGATGACCAACTGGCCGGGAAAGGAATTGGTGGCTCGATTGGAAAAAAGAACCCGGGCAGATGCGCGTGGAACAGATCTGCCGCCCAACGCCCTCACTGAGCCCTGTTGTTCAGAGCTTCGTTGGGCGTAAAGTGTGGTCCCGGCCAGAAAAATGAGTGCAAAAACGTAGTGGCTTCTCTTCATCTTCATACCTCCTTGGCATCTTGATTCTACCTGACCGAATGAAATGTCTGGTCCATGTTCGTGTCCTGAGCGCCGTAGACCTTTGAATGTTACGCTGGGAGAGAGTTGAAGGCAATAGAGAGTTTTGGGACTGTCCCCAAACTCTCCTCGACTAGGACGAGAAAGCATTTTCTTTTTGGCCCCTCTTTTGCCTGCCTACGGGTTGGAGTAAGCTGTATGGGTTTTCCATAGTATAGGAACAGGTGATGGCTCACCTCACCCGCAAAGGAGGATAACTATGAAACGCACAATAGTCATTCAGTTCGTGGCCGTTCTTTGCCTTTCCGTAGGAGGGCTCATCGCCCAGGAGGGAAAGGTTTCGGTCGAGAAGGTTGCGGAAAATGTGTATCTGTACACCTACGAGATTCATCGATCTCTTTTTGTCGTTACCGACGAGGGCATATTGGTCACCGATCCTCAATCGGCAGAGCGAGCCGGCCCTTACCTGCAGGAAATCAGGAAAATTAGCCAGGCTCCGATTCGCTATTTGGTCTATAGCCACCATCACGGCGATCATGTCTCCGGAGGCGCGGTGTTTGGATCGGATCCGATCATCATCGCTCAGTCCAATATCACCCGTCACCTGGGTTCCGATCGCATGAAGGATGTTGCTTCACCTCATGTGACCTTTTCTGACAAGCTCTCGGTGTTCCTGGGCGATCTTGAAATTCAGCTCATTTTCCCTGGTCCCAATGAGGCCGACGACAACATCATCGTCTTTGTTCCCGATCGCAAGGTGGCCTTTATGTCCGACACCGTCGGTGTCCGAAGGCTCCCCTGGCGAGTCATGTCTGGAGCCAACCCGTACGATTGGATGGCGGCTCTCAGGGTCCTGGCCACCCTCGATTTTGAAATTCTGGCGCCCGGGCATGGACGAACGGGGACCAAGGCCCACGTCGAGGAGTACA
>JADFOI010000160.1 GCA_022562935.1 Acidobacteriota bacterium | reverse complement strand
GTGGAAAGGTGTGTTTGTAAGGTGCAGGAGCCGTCCGCATTTGCCCAGATGGAGGTAACCGACTATGCTGCTATGTACTCCTAAAAAGACTGATCAATCCCATGGAGCGCCTCGACGAAGCTCATCACAGTGATCCGCTACTGATCGCCTACCTAGCAGAGCGTCAACTTTGGCTGACCCAGCTGCGTTGGATTGCCATTGGAGGAATCCTCGGGGCAGTGACCGTCGCCGCCCGTAGTGGCCTGATTGCTCGAGCCCTTCCTCTGCTTCTGGTAGTTGCGTTCATGGGGATTTACAATTTGATCTTTTGGAGATTGTCGAAGGCGAACTCTGATCAGGTCTCAGCCCCCCTCCTCCAGAAGAGGGTTTTTCTCCAGGTCCTATTGGACTTGGGTGCATTGACGACCCTCCTTCACCTAGCTGGTGGTGTAGAAAATCCTTTTGTTCTGTTCTTTGCTTTCCATATGGCCATTGCCGCCATGCTCTTGCCACTTAAAATGGCGCTATATTTGGGAATCGCGGCCAGCGTGCTTCACGGAGCCTCCGTGTTCGCCGAATTTGCCGGAGTCTTGGCTCATCACCCCCTCCGTTTTGCTCCTTCCCTGTCTGACAGCTTCATTTCCGATTTTGCCGTCTGGCGCTCGCCTTCCTTTTTGCTGGGCTACCTCCTGGCGTTTGTTCTTATGCTCTTCGGGGTCATCTATTTTGTGCACTCGATCGCGGCACGTTATCGGCACGCCGAGACGTTGCGACAGGAACAGGAGCGGCTGGCCCTTTCCAGAGAACGCCTGGCACATATTGGGGAAATCTCTGCTGGAGTTGCCCACACCATTCGTAATCCCCTCCATGGTCTTCTGAACTGCGTTGATATTTTGAGGGCCAAGGGGGCACGAAATGACTCCATCCAGGACACGCTTTCTCTGATGTCCGAGGGATTGCAACGGATCGAGAACGTGACCCAGAGACTTCTGGTGCTCACCCGGGAAGCTCCTTTGCGGAAGACCTCGAGCGACATCAACACATTGGTCCGGGATGCGCTTGACTTCATCGAGGTGCAACGCCATAAGAAGAGAGTCAACATTGAAATGGATCTGAAGGAAGTTCCAGTGATGCAGCTCGACGCCAACCAGTTCAGTGAGGCCTTTCTCAACGTATTAGACAACGCCTTGGACGCCTGTACCAATGGGGGTACGATTACAGTGAGAACCTATGTCAGCGGGCAGAAAGATCCAGTCGTGCACATTGACATTTGGGACACCGGAGAGGGCATCGCTGCTGAGCATCTTCCCAGAGCCTTTGATCCCTTCTTCACTACCAAGGCCATCGGTAAAGGCACCGGGCTGGGGCTGGGGATTGCCCGCCGAGTCATAGAAGAGCATGGGGGTAAGATTGTGTTAGATAGCGAGGTCGGCAAGGGTACCCGGATTTCGTTCTTGATTCCCCTCAATACACGACAAGAACAGCGAGAAGGAACAGTGACATGAGCCCAAAACTTCGAGTTCTCGTGGTGGACGACGAGCGGCTCAGCCGCGAGACTACAAGACAACAGCTGCGCGAGGCGGGATATGAGGCAGAGGCTGTGGAGAATGCCTTTAAAGCGCTGCAGCAACTTGAAGAAAATAGGTGGGACGTCGTTTTGACGGACTTGCGCATGCCGACCATGGACGGACTGGAATTCTTGAAGAAGGTGAAACAAAACTCACCGGATGTTGAAGTGATTCTGATGACTGCTTATGGAACCGTTGAAACGGCCGTAGCCGCTATGCGTGAGGGTGCAGCCGATTTTCTGACTAAGCCGTTCAGCTTCCACGAACTCGAATTGCGTTTGAAAAACCTGACACGGTTCCAGGAGATCCAGCGTGAACTCAATCGCCTTAAGGCTGCCCTTGATCCAAGTCAAGGCTACGGATCCTTGATAGGTCGATCTGTTCTCATGCGGAAGGTATTCGAACAGATTGAGCTTTTTGCTCAGAATGCAGCCCCGGTTCTGATCGTTGGAAAGAGTGGAACCGGAAAGGAACTGGTGGCACGAGCCCTTCACGAGAGAGGTCCTCGGTGTCAGGAGCCGTTCGTGGCCCTGGCCTGCGGGGCCATTCCTGGCGAGTTGGCTGAGAGCGAGATCCTGGGTCACGAAAAGGGGTCGTTTACCGGTGCCATCCAACGTCGAAGAGGAAGCTTTGAAAGGGCTCATCGTGGGACTCTCCTACTTGATGACGTGGACGATCTCCCACTGGAGATCCAGGTCAAGTTATTACGTGTTTTGCAAGAAGGCACACTGCAGCGCGTCGGGGGTGAGAAGGAGATTGAGGTAGACGTGCGAGTCATCGCCACCACCAAGCTAGACTTGGCTCAGGCGGTGAAAGAAGGGCGTTTTAGAGAGGATATTTTTTACCGCCTTCATGGGCTGGAAATCAAACTGCCTCTCTTAAGGGAACGAGGAGAAGATATCCTTCTATTAGCGGAACACTTTCTTCGTGTTCTCGCCTCTGACGAAGCTCCCCGCAAGTCACTCACCCCTGAAGTAGCCGATTGTCTGCTTAGGCATGCCTGGCCGGGAAACGTGCGTGAACTGAGACGCGTCCTGGAATCCGCTGTTGTCGTGTGCCGTGACTCCGAGATCCTTCCCCGGCATTTGCCCGAATATCTTCGAGAGGAGCAGGCCGGACCCAAACTATTTGCGCTTCATCTGGCCGGTGTCGATTCAGTCCCACTCAAGGATCTGGTCCAGAAGTTTGAGGATGAGCTCATTAAGTGGGCCATGAAGGAAGCAGGAGGGGAGCAGCAGCGCGCCGCCCAACTGCTCGGACTTCCTCGGACGACTTTGCAGAGTAAGCTCGCCAAATAGAAACGACTGCTCATACCCACTTCAAAACCGAGCATTCGGCAGATCCTGCCGAATTTTCGGCGTTACCGCCTCCTGGCCACAACCCTCACCCCTGCGATCTCCCAAATCTGCAGCGAGCTGAGCTTGGCTGCCTCCCGCCGAAAAATCGGCACAGCCAGACTCTTTTAAGGGCGAGTCATATCCAATATCTTATCCTAACTAATTGATTCTTATGAAGTTACTTATCTTTACTGGCTCGACGTCATGCTTGGCACGAGAGTTGCTAATTGCAACGGTGATGGAACTCCAAGACTGGCCTTCAGTGAAAGCACAAGAGCAGGAGGTAAGACAATGAAATATCGGAAGTGTGTACCCACGATCGTCCTACTTTTGGGACTAACAACGAGCTGGGCACATCCTCAGGCTACCCAGGAAAACGAAGAAGAGCGGATCAAGCCCGTTCCGGTGGTAACGGGTTACGCGGGTGTCATTACCAGCTCGGAACCCGGCAAACAGACGGTGGTGCCTATACTGACCCCCGTCTTTCTTGTTCCTTTCGGAGAAAACTGGCTCATTGAAGCGGAATTTGAGGTGGAGGGCGAGTTTGAACGTGAGGATGGGACGTGGAACAAGGGGTTTGAGAAAGCAGTGGAATATCTACAGGTCGATTTCTTCGCCCACCGCTATCTTACCGTTGTGGCCGGTCGGTATTTAACACCGTTCGGCATTTTTAACGAGCGTCTACACCCCATTTGGATCAAAAATCTCCAGCCTACACCTCTGATCTTGCCCATCGAGGCCGGTTCCGGTAACGGACTGATGTTGCGAGGGGGTGCCCAGGTCTTTCCAGGGGTCAACCTGAGCTACAGCGGGTATTATTCAGCGCTCACCACGACCAATACGATCGAATCCAAACGGATGGCGGGCGCTCGCTGGGGCGTTTTCCTGCCCCAGAAGCAACTGGAGATCGGCGCCTCCTTTCAGCGTCTCTTGCAGGACGAACGATCCAATTCCGTGGGCTTGGATGCCACCTGGCAAGTGCCACGAACGCCACTTGATATTCGCATGGAGTATGCGCGCAATAGCGAAGGCAGTGGTTACTGGGTAGAAGCTGCCTATCGTCTGCGAAAAGTCGACTTCTGGAAGCCTTTTTTCCGCCGTTCCCAAGTGGTGTTTCGAGTTGAGCAATTCTTCGCACCTTCTCTCATTGATGAGATCGCACCTGAAGACTTCGACCACCTGGGGGACGAACATGACGACCTAGCATTCAGTGTAGGGGAACCTATCGACGAAGGCGATCATGCTGAGGAAGGCGGCCATGCTGAGGAAGGCGGCCACCATGGTCGGTTACCTGAAGTGGACACCCAGCGACTGACGGTGGGATGGAACTACTACCTGTCGGATGGCTTGAAGTTGAGCTTTAGTTACGGTCGGGACCTCAATTCTCACGGTAACTTCTGGGGTCTGGCACTGACCTATCGGTTCTTGTTTTAAAAGGAGGAACTATGAAAAACCGAATCCTTGTCCTGTTGACTATGCTGACCGTTTGGGTTGCCGTCGGTGTAGCCCAGCAACCGAACAAGGTCGCTAAAGTGGAAGAGGTATTGGATAAGACGCAAGTGACGGAAACCGTCCTTGTTCCAGCCGCCTCTCATGAGCAAGCTCAAGCGACCCTCACCAATAAAGAAACCCCGGCCTTCTATTTTGACGACGCCTACAAGTCGAACTGCACTCGTTGTCATCTTGCGCCACGGAGATTTCCCGAACGGAAGATGGCCACAATTATGAGACACATGCGGGTACGGGCAAATCTCACAGAGGAGGAGGCCAAGGGAATCCTCAGGTTCCTGACTGAGTAGAGGACGGTAATCTGTTCGTTAACTGAAGTGGAGGT
Organism: Acidobacteriota bacterium; assembly: GCA_022562935.1. Taxonomy (GTDB): domain Bacteria; phylum Acidobacteriota; class UBA6911; order RPQK01; family JADFOI01; genus JADFOI01. The sequence goes on along the minus strand of JADFOI010000160.1, from coordinate 916 downwards.
ATAGAAATGATCACAAAAAAGCGAGCCCTTCTCGTTGTTCTGTTCACACTGGGCATCCTGGTCCTATCGCCTGTCGATACGGTACTAGGTGATGAGCCAGTGATTGAAATTATTGCCGGTAATGATGGGTTCAAGGTTCCCGGCAAAAAGAAACGTGAGTTCACCGTCAAAGCAGATTCGGTCGTTCGACTCCGAATTACGGCTGAAAGAGGGGAGGCTTGGCGAAAAGACCAAGTCGTGCACAGTTTTACCATTAAGAAATTGATCGGCCAGGGCTGGCATCTGATTTTAAAGGAGGGGACCCATGAGTTTACACTGACTGCGCCCTCCCAACCGGGGAAGTACCGGGTTGAATGCATGGTCTTTTGTGGTGAAATACACCAAGATATGTCCATGACCATGACGGTCGTTCCGTGAGTCAATTGGGTTGCAATAGTCTGACTTTCTCCGACCGTCAGGTTGTGAGCTAAGTTTGTTGTGTTCCATGGATATCTAAAGGGGGCCCACTCTGATGATGATTTCGACCAGCTCAAAGATCCCATTGGATCGTATTCGTCTTCTTGACCTGACCGGGCAAGAATCGTCTCTGAAGGATCACGTGCCCGACTTATCCTTGCTGATCTTTCTTCGCCATCTCGCCTGACTTGCCTGCCAGGAGCACCTCGGTGAGGTGCAGTCAGCTCTAAAGGAGTTTGAAGAGCAAGGGGTGAGCATTGTCGTCGTCTCCTTCGCGGAGCCGGAGCAGCTCAGCCACTACCAGCGCGTTCACGCCTGGCCATTTACTCTTCTCGCGGATCCGCAGCGTGAGGCCTACTCTCACTTCGGCTTCAAGCTCCTTACTTGGTATCGTGTCTTCTCGTGGGCAACGGTAAAGGTGTACGCTCATTTACTTTGGCGGGGCAGGAAAATCGAGCAC
>JADFOI010000159.1 GCA_022562935.1 Acidobacteriota bacterium | reverse complement strand
CCAACCAGCTCATCAACCTCCGCCGGGCGGGAATAACGCGGATCGATCTCGGTGAACTCCTGCCACTCCAAACCCACATAGGAAAAGGCCTCCTCCAGGAACTCCCGAACCGAGTGGATTTCACCGGTTGCAATCACGAAGTCATCGGGGACATCCTGCTGGAGCATGAGCCACATGGCTTCAACATACTCGGGAGCAAACCCCCAATCCCTCCGGGCATCCAGATTTCCCAGGTAGAGCTTTTTCTGGAGCCCCTCTTTGATGGAAGCCACGGCGCGCGTGATCTTACGTGTGACAAAGGTCTCACCCCTGCGGGGCGATTCATGATTGAATAATATTCCATTGCAAGCAAACAGGTCGTAACTTTCCCGGTAATTTACTGTGACCCAGTAGGCATACACTTTGGCGCATGCATATGGGCTCCGCGGGTGAAATGGAGTGTTTTCAGTTTGTGGTGTCTCATGAGCGTTCCCGAACATCTCGCTGCTGGAAGCCTGATAGAAGCGAGTGCGAACCCCCGCCTTCTTGATGGCTTCCAGGATTCTGATCGTGCCCAGGCCGGTCACATCGGCCGTATACTCAGGGATATCGAAGCTCACTCGCACATGACTCTGCGCACCCAGATGGTAGATCTCATCGGGTTTTACCTCGTTGAGCACTTGAGTCAGGTTCGACGAATCGGCCAAATCCCCGTGGTGTAGAAACAGATGCACACCATTGATATGGGGATCCTGATAGAGATGATCGATCCTCCCGGTGTTGAATGTGCTGGCCCGCCGGATGATCCCGTGAACCTCATATCCCTTCTTGAGCAGGAATTCTGCCAAATACGAACCATCTTGGCCCGTAATTCCAGTAATCAGTGCCTTCTTTTTTCGCATTTCACTCTGGCATTGCCTCACCGCCCTTGCTTGGGGAGGGAGAGGATGCCGGTTTTAACTTCCCCCCAGACTCTTAAGAAGTTCAGAGCGCATTCCAAACCCATTCTCCTTCATCCATCGGCAAAGGTAGCGAGGGTTGGAGCGATTGTACCAAAACCTCAATGCAACGGTCAGGCTCACAAGTCCCAAGAAGAGACTTCACGACTCATGGTGCACCGTATATTGCAGGCAAGCGGCAAGGTCATCTGTAATCCGCAAGATAGGACCCGGGTGGTCGGCCTGAATGAGCAATTTGCCAATATCATAGTGAGTGTCATAGACCACCCCGTCCCAGGTCGAGATCGATGTATGAAGGACGTATTTGCGAGGATAGAGAACTCCTCCCTCGACTCTCCAGCGGATCAACCCTGTGCCCGGTTGGAGATCATTTTCACCCGGGTGCCAGCCCACCACCGAGACTCGCCGCTCATCGGGCAGGGCGAAAACCACCCTGAAGATGGGCTGCTTGATGGCCTCGGTGCACTCGTACTCGAGCACCACCTCAAAGCTTTCTTCACTCTGGAATTCGCTTTTCATTTTCTGGTGCTCATCACAGATCCAGAGTCTTCGCACCTTTAAGGGAGAGTCCGCGTACATCTCGAATTGAGGAATCACGGCCTTGGGAGGCGCTTGACTTGCCCCATTTTCCAGGGATGGAGATTCCTCTTCCGATCGGATGCCCGCCTCCTGAGCCGCTTGTGCCTCCAGATCATCCAAATAGTGTTTGATCACGACATCGGTCGAACCGCTGGCTTGGATGAGGCCGTGGTTCAGGTAGATGGCTCGATTGCACAGGGCCTCAACCCGCCACAGGTCGTGGGAAACGAAAAGGATGGTCACCCCCGATTGGCGCATTTCGTTGATCTTATCCATGCATTTCTTCTGGAAGGAGGCGTCGCCCACCGCCAGGGCTTCATCGACGATGTAGACGTCCGGCTCCAGGCAGGCGAACAGGGAGAAGGCCAGACGAACGAACATTCCGCTCGAGTAGATCTGTATGGGCCGATCCATGAAGTCGCCCAGCTCTGCAAATTTCACAATAGCCTCCAGGCGGTCTTTCACGTACTCGTCGCTGAATCCCAGCAGTCGGGCACTGGTGAAGATATTTTGGGTTCCGGTGAGCTGCAAATTAAACCCGGTTCCCAGCTCCAGTAGGGAGACGGTTTGTCCCTTGACCTCGAAACTTCCCGCTGTGGGATACAAGGCTCGGGTGAGGATCTTGAGCAGGGTGGTCTTGCCGGCGCCATTGGGCCCGATGATCCCCAGACACTCCCCACGCTCCAAATGGAAGGTGACGCTCCTTAAGGCCCAGAAATCCTCGTGACGCTGCACCTGACCCAGCGATACCCACTCTGCCATACGATGCCAGGGATGGCTGTACAGCTTGAAGCACTTGGAGAGATTGACCACCCGAACCGCAACGTTATCCATGTCCATAAAAAATGTAGTGTCCGTTCTTGGAACGGACCATCTGTCCTTTCTAAGCCGCTCTGAGGAGACCGTATCAAAAACCGCACTTGATTTCGATTAAGCTCTGTAAGGGCGCACTGCCCAGACTGTCTCAAAACCCCACTCTATTTTGATTAAGGCCTGTAGGGGCGCACGGCTGTGCGCCCACAAACCCTGCTTTATCAAAATCTTATAGGGAGAACGGCCATGCGCCTACACAAGAAACCTGGGTCAGCCGGCTTTTGAGACAGTTCTGCCGTGCGCCCAAAAACCTTTGTTGATCCACGGGTTATAGGGAACAAGGCTGTGGGCCCCTACGCAATCAACCTGGACCGACTTTTTAGACCGTCTCCTCAGAGCGGCCACCACAACTTCGGAATATGGGGCCAAGTCAGTATCTTACCAGGGAGAGGTTATTCATGGCACGTGCTTCCAGATGTTTCCGGCGCACTCTGAGAGGCTCCATCTTGGCCTCGGCGTCGTTCAATACCGCCTCGACTTCCCTTTCAATGCTTTTCTCATCGAGATGAGTCATGTCTCCCACGAAAGGCAGATCCAGCTCCTGGTTCAAGCCCTCCATTTTCTGACCCCGCTGGATGGAAATCGGATAGACGTCGGCCAGAATAGAAAACAGTGTGAAATGATATCGCTGGCTGAGGTTCAGCTTCATGCAGGACAAAAGGGAGATCATCTCGTTCGGTTCATAGTAGCGGCTGGGCACCATGATGGAAGGATGACGCATCCCTTCACGGACCTCGGCCGCTGCCGCCTGATCAAAGTAGTCTCCTTCCCGCGATTCGTTGCAGAAGAAAAACACTTGAGCGTCGTATTTTTCGATCAACCGATCCAGCAAGGTCCCCCAGGCCTTCTTCATCTCTATCTCGTCTTTCCAGATCTCGTTGACCAGATTGACTCCGATAGGAAGTCTGCCTGTTGATGCCCCGGCTTTCTGCAGGGCTTTATTGGCCCATTCTGAGTTGATCTGGGGGCCAAGCAGCCAGGCCCAGTCAGCTCCCACCACAATCTTTTCTTCGCTGACGCCCATTTCCAGCAGCGCCTTCTTGCAATTCTCCGAGCGAACCGACCAGGAAGCGATGGGCAAGTAGGCTTCCTGAAAGATTCGCAGGCCTTCAGGATCCTGGAGCCGATCCACGCCCACACCGAGGGCATGGACCGTTTTCCCCAGTTCATGGCAGAGTCGAAGCTTGCCCGCGTTGGCCTGCAGAGGCCAGGCCAGGCCCCACTGATCCATCACCGGCGTGTCCCCGATCAAAAGGACCAGGTCGGCTTCTCGGATGCTCTCCTCGATGGCCCCGGAGTCCTCCACCGAGAGGTAGCGAACTCCCTGGGGCAAGACCTCGGTTCTTTTCAGGGAATGAACTTCCGTGCTCAATTCGAATTCAGGCTCAAGGCGCGCCTGGGCAGCCAGGAACGTGGCGTCGTCCCCGGTATTTCCGGAGCCCAGTCCTGTGTCGAGCTGGTGGACACGAATCGGTCGCTTCTTCTCAGGGACCGCCACTGGAGTCCTCCTGTTTCTTGTGAAAAACAGCGCCACCGACAACGTAATTGTGATGGGGGGCGGACTGCAGGTTCCACTCTCGAAAGGCATCCATGTCCTCGACGTTCCAAGGTGCTAGAGGATCCAGAGGTTCCAGGTCTGTACGGTTCCAGATCAGTTGATCGAAGGTTGCCAGATCGAGGGCCTTTCCGTTCCACTCCGGGAAAGTCATCCCCAGGGAGGCTTCACAGATATCAAAGGTGAGGCAAAAAAGGCCGCCCGGCTTCAGGACTCTGAGCGCTTCGTCCAAAGCGGACTGTTTGTCGTCCATATGCTCGATGACGGAGAAGGAAGTGACCACGTCGAATGTTGCATCGGCCATAGGGAGGTCCTGGGGGTCGGAAATCAAATCCCAACCGATGGCAAAATCGTGAGCCTCTTTGAGCTCCTGCCATTTAGGAAGATGGGTGGGGTCGGTTTCGGTCAACCATACCTCAGCGCCCAGGGAGGCCAGGAACCAGGGCATGGGGGAGACTTCCGAGCCGATGTCCAGGATCTTCAGATCCGGAAAATGCAGTGGGTTGAGATACTGCCAGATCCACGGATACTCCCAGACCTTGGACCAATCGGTATGGACTCTTAAGCCATGCTCCTGGGCGAAGCCATTCACCCGGCTCATAAAGGACCGGAAGGCGGGAGAGCGCAACTCATCCACAGAAGCCAGTCGCCTCATGAAAAAGTAATATGGCGGGTTGCTGGATCAGAAGTCAAGAAGGGGAGGAGTGAACGAGCTGCCTTAGAAGTCAGGCCCCACTCCCGGTGGGAAGGTTTGCATTGAGGGAATTGCCACTTCAGGAGCTACCACCACTTCCCTGGGGTTCGGTCTTGACAGGGAACGGGGAGCACGGCTCTGGCGGGGTGCTGTAGTTGGGTCTGATGTTTTAACTGTAGGAGTTTCAGCTCCCCAAATGGGGGCAGGCGCCAGCTCAGTCGGTAAGGGAGCTTGCTGTACAACCGCTGGTGGAAGTAAGTTCGCCTGTGAGTCGGCGGGTGAGGACATTGCCCCGGCAAAGGTATAAGCAACCCATGCGGCCGCAATACCCACCATAAGCCAATTGCACCCTTCTACAACCCTGTCTCTTTTTCGAAAGTCCATGCGGATTTTCTCAAAGCCCTTCCAATGCAAAAATTTAAGGGGAACCCCTTTAGGAGGTTCCCCTTACAGTAGTCTTTCAGGCCCTCTGGATCCCATGACTCCGACTAGGACGCCGGAGCCATCAGATCCTACAGCTATTAAAGTGCCTGGAGTGGGTATATGCCAAACGACGACAGGTCAAGCTGAAAGACCTGCGCATTGCCAATGACACCCGTCGCCTCAATCGTAACTTCCACTATCAGGTTACCGCCATCGGTCGTGTAGGGAAGCGAGATGCCCAGAGGAGTCAGAACGTCTTCGGCCAATCGGATGTTGAGGCCTGCACCCGCTCCCAGGCTTCCGAGAGCCAAGTCGGCTCCTACTTGGGCATTAGCACCACCTGCAATGGGAAGCGTGAACACCCGAATCGTAACGTTCCCGGCATTCCCCGAGGGATTTACGATATAGATGCGCGAGGAGAAGAGGGCGCTATTGCCGTTTACAAAGGAGGCAAGTAAAACCGTCCCATTGAGCCTCCACACGGTCAAGGTTGTCGCGCGCAAAGACCCGGTGTGCCGCGAGAAACGCCTCAATCTCCTTAAGCAGCGCTCGTTCAGCATCGGGCAGCACAAGGGGCCTCAGCGTCTCCACCAGGGCCTTCAACTCGGCAACGAGAT
>JADFOI010000046.1 GCA_022562935.1 Acidobacteriota bacterium | reverse complement strand
TCCGGTTGATTGTCCCTGGCGACAAAATACACCGTATCATTGCGAACCCAGATAAGAGCCTGGATGTGAATGGAGTAATTGACTTCAAGCGGCTAAGCGAGCCTGAGTTACAGCCAACCGGGACAGATTACTCTGGGTTCGGTTTATCCCGATCACCATAACGGGCAGTTCCACACTCTCAAAAATCTTCCTGTAAATAGCAAGAGCCCCCTCATCCATCCATTGCAGATCATCGACACATAAGATCACCGGTCGACCGTTGGAGACTTGCGTCAAAAGTTGAAGGAACTTCTGAGCGAAACCAGTTGGGTCGGCCTTCTCCTGCCAATCGATTCTCGAAATCGACGTCTCAGATTCATCCACGATCCTATTGAAAAGCTGCGTGAAGGCTTCAAGCGCACCGGATCCCGGATGATGACTCACCGAATAAGTGGTCGTCCTGTCGATCTTTAGGATGGTTTCAAAAGATTCCATCAAGCGGGTCTTTCCGATTCCGCTCACACCACTAATTGCGATAAAGCAAGGAGCAGGATTGGCGAGGTGTCGTCGGCTCAATCTCCGAAAATTGGCCAGTTCAACATCCCTTCCCACAAGAACAGAACGAAATCGAGGCAGTCTGTTCAATCCGGAATCACAGCTTTTTTTCAAAACTGCAGCGACGTATTCAGCAGATGAAGGACGAACGCGGGGATCCTTTTGAATCAAGTCCTGAATCAGTTGCTCGATATCAGAAGGGACATCCGGATTAAGTTTTCGGGGGCGGATCGGAAGAGCCACCAGCTGCTTTCGTTTCAGAGCATTTAAATCCCGCTCAACGTAAGGCTCCTGTCCCGTGAAAAGATAATAGAGCACCATCCCTAAAGAGTAGAGATCGGTTTGATGACTTACGCTTCCATGGGTCAAGAACTCGGGTGCGCAATAGCGAATCCAGGCATCTCTCCCCGGTCCGCCATTATATTTTCCTTCGGGCACCAAAAAATTTGCTTTCAAACGACCTTCCGGAAGAACAAACAACTGAGTCGGCTTCATCAATCCACACAGGAAACCTCTTCGATGCAAATACGCAAGGAGTTCCGCAAGTTGAAGGGCCAAGAATCGACGTTGCTTCCACGAATCTCCAGTTCTGAGTATTTTCGAAACAGGATCACCCTCCACAAGTTCTGATACAAACCCGACTCGCCTTCCCCTAAAAGCGAAATCATAAACAGGAACCAGGAGGGGGTGATCGAGGGATTTTCGCCAGGTGAAAAGCGCCTCAAATTCCAGTCTCTGGGACTCCTGGGACAGGTCAACCGGGAGAAGGGTCAAGACTTTTGACACACCGGACCTCCGGCGATCCGCCACAAGATACACACTGACGTTGGGTCCCGATTCGAGAGGATGAAGGACTTGATAAGGCACGGAGTTTCCCTCCCCTACTGTGATGATAAAAAGATGGAGTTGATTAGAAAGGAGTGCGGGAGGTAAGTCAAACTAAGTGTCTCGTAGCTCGAGCACGAAACTGCGCTCCCTTGCTTTATGGCTTCTTCAGTCGGTACATTCCCCGTCTCGCCGTTTCAAACCTTCCGGAATTCTTCATGGCCTGGGCCAACGACTTGGCCGGGTCTTTGGCTTTGAAATGTACACCTCTGGCTTTCATTTCCTCAATCAAGCCAGCGATGGAGAGAGGCTCATTCTCCCGGGAGGAGAAGACCTCTTCAGCAACCACGAGCATCATTTTGGGCTGTCGCTTCGGCGAATCCGCTTCGAGAAGATTGCTTTCTGAGGATCCGCCATCCTGAAGACGGGGATAAACCTTTTCTCTATACTCCTCCGGGTAGTGGGCCCACAAGAGTCCGTTCAGAATAGTCCGGTAGTTGAGTAGAAACTGGTAGAATTCCTCGGATTCAATCTTCAACTCCAGGGACTTCTCCCAGAGATCCAACACCTGCTGAGCACCCACTGGACCTCGTCTGAAGGCGGTTTCAAAGGCCTCCAGCCGATCCCTAAGGTTCTGAAAGACAGCTTCTATCGAAACAGGCTCAAGCGGGTCGGCTGCCATCTTTACCTCTCATAAATACCACTTAAATCCAATTGTATTTCTTATTAACTTGTATTCAAAGGGCCGATGAGACACTATCCAAACCAATAGGGTTGAAGAATTATCCAAAACATATTAGAATGAACAATTGCTGTGAGTGAATTTATTTTTTAATATTGGTAAAAATTAGTTGACATTTTGTTGGATTATACTCTATAAACGCTTAAGGCAATACCAAAAACACTACCCACGGGTTAAAGTTTCTGGACTGCACCTTGGCGGGAGTTTCCTGGCGAACAAGGTCAATCATCCGTTGGTAGCTCATTCCTTTGTTTTTGGGCAACCGGAGGTGTTCATATGAGGCAAATCCAAGACCGATCAACACGGTGGGTTCTTCTCAGCCTTTTCCTCGCAGTGATCCTTCTCGTCTTGACCTGGCAGTCGAATCCATCCACCACAACCGCTGGCACGCATCCGGTCGTTTTGAAGACCGAACCCGTCGCCAGCCAGGACGCATCTCTCAGAACAGAATTTTCCTCTTGGGCGGGGCTCGACGGCGTCAGATCTCAGAATCTTCTCGCTTCCTTGAGCCATAAGCTCTCTCCTGCTCTCAGAGATCAGATTTCCTTTCTTCTGTCCAATCCACAACTGGACCACGAAATTCCCGTTATCGTGAGGGTCAATCCGGACCTCTGGGAGCAGAACGCCGAGCTGGAAGGAAATGAGTTCTCAAAAGGTACCAACAAGGCACTCTCCTTAATCCACAGCTACATGACCCGTTTGCCGGCTGCTCAGATCAAGCTGCTGCTGGAATCCGGGGCCATTGAGTACATCACGATTGACGCTCCCATCCGTGTCGTGGAACCGGTCACGATGGATGCACCCGGCGGTGCCCGTCCATCGAACCATCGGGCCGAGCCCAACCAAGAGAATCGAAACCCCTTCCTGGCAGCCATCGGAGCCGATCAGCTGAAGGGTTACACGGGTAAAGGCGTCACGGTGGCTGTTTTTGATTCGGGGATCAGTCGTCATCCGGATCTCGACCCTTCGCGGATTCTTGCCGCCGTCGACTTAACCTCGGGAACAGCCATTCTCTCAGAGGGCCACTCCGATCAATATGGCCATGGGACCGCGGTTGCGGGAATCGTAGGGGGAACGGGACAGGCATCGGGAGGAGCTTATGCCGGTCCGGCGCCTGAGGTCAGCTTTGTGGACCTCAAAGTGGTGGGAGACGACGGTAGCGGGCTCACCAGCAACCTGATCCAGGCGATTGCGTGGGTCATTGAAAACAAGGACCTCTATGATATTCGGGTAGCCAATTTTTCGGTCGGCCATCCTCCCCTGGAATCCTACACGACCGATCCCCTGAACCAGGCCGTCCGCCAACTGGTGGAATCGGGAGTGGTCACCGTGGCTTCAGGGGGAAATCTGGGGAAGACTTCGGAGTACCCGGCGATCTGGGGCGCCATCAACAGCCCCGCCAATGACCCCTCAGTGATTACGGTCTATCCCATGAAGACGGGGGGGACGGCCACCCATAGCGATGACATCGCCACGACTTATGGCTCGCGTGGGCCAACCTATCTGGATGGTCTCTTCAAACCCGATCTTGCTGCGCCGGGCAATAAGATCCCTTCCCTGTTAGCCAGCGGAAGCAATATTTCCCAGGGTCAACCGGAACTCCAGATTGATGAGCACTACATCACTCTGAGTGGGTCCAGCATGGCCACGCCCTTCGTGACCGGAACCATCGCACTGATGCTGGAGGCCAACCCCGATCTGAATCCCAACATCACCAAGCTGATTCTCCTGACCAGTGCCATCAAACTGCAGCAGCCCCATGCGCTGGAACAGGGCAACGGATTGGTGAATGCTTTCACAGCTGTCCGACTGGCCGAGGCCATCGACATGGAGACTCACCAACTGACAAGTGCGGTTTCTCCCCAATGGTTTCTCGACGGTGAAGCAGTGAGGGCAGGCGGAGCCTTCGTTTATGGCGATCAAGTTGTTTTAAGTCCCTGGCAGAAAGGAAGCGATCTCGAGACTTCCGGTTCGAGCAGCGCGGACGCCATCCTCTGGGGTGACGCCATCCTCTGGGGTGATGCCATCCTCTGGGGTGATGCCATCCTCTGGGGTGATGCCATCCTCTGGGGTGACGCCATTCTCTGGGGTGACGCCATTCTCTGGGGTGACGCCATTCTCTGGGGTGATGCCATCCTCTGGGGTGACGCCATTCTCTGGGGTGACGCCATCCTCTGGGGTGACGCCATCCTCTGGGGTGACTAATGAAAATGTTTGTAGCCAAACCCGTGGTTGGGTCAATTTCGAAAGGAGAAGAGATGCAATTCATCGTTTATTGGGGAGACTGATCTCTCGCCGTTGACACAGACCATTTCGTAAACTACGCCCAGAGGTTGCCTCTGGGCAAGAGCACTTCTCAGTTTTTTGGGGTAGTGCTGGTGAGTCCAGCGGCAACTCCATTGTATATTCCCGCTCCATTCCCAGGGGGCGTTTGCGGGCTCGAGGGTTCCGCCTGTCCCTTGACGCCAGTTGGGATTGCGCTCCTTCCGTTCAGTGCTGGGAGAAGTTCGATCTTCCCGTACCTAGTCCTCTGTGCGAAACTCGATAAAAGATTGATGGTTGGTACGTTAAAGTAGTACAATAGAACAGGTTAAGAGCGCACACCCCGGGGTTGGGAAGTTAACAGTCATTTCAGTCGCTCCCTTGTAGCAGGCTCTCTTGAAAACAAATAGGATCCTTTGACCAAAAAACGAATCGTGAAACCGGCATGATTTTTTTCGAGAGAGACATGCCCATACGGGCAAAAATATACCTTCTGTCCGTCATGGCAGGCGGAGCGCCGATACTTTTCTTCTCCTTATATCATTCGGTTACCAGCACCGATATTCGATGGCTCTACCTGGCCTGCCTGACCGTGTTCGGGAGCTTCTTCCCGGTGCGGATACCCTCGTATAGAGGGAAAACTCAACCGGTTGTGGTTACAACCAGTGACGTCTTCATCTTCACCGCCATCCTGCTCTTCGGCCCGGAGGTTGCCGTAACGATTGCAGCGATCGACAGCGGTTTGACAACGATCATTTCCTCGAAAATCAAGCGATCGGCCAAGATCATCTTCAACCTCACCCAGCTTTCTCTGGTGACCTTTGTGATCGGACACATTTTTTATCAACTGCAGGGGGTCTCCCCTCCTCTTGATGTGACCACAGTGGACATGACCAGCTTTTTCCTGGCACTGGGCTTGTGCTCGATTCTGTATTTCGTTCTGAACAGTGGAGCAGTGGCTACAGCGATTGCTTTAACCCTTAGAGAAAGAATTTTTATAACCTGGAAATCAGACTTCCTGTGGGTTTCCCTGACCACCTTTGCCGGCGCCTCTGGAGCGGCCCTGATCTTTCTCTTTTTTAAGGAAACTCCCTTCTTTGCCATCGCCGTGGCCGCACCGATCGTCTTGATCATCTACTACGCTTACAAGATCAATCTGGACCGCATCAACGCGGCTCACAAGCACGTCAGCCAGCTCAACGAACTCTATCAAGCGACCGTTGAATCTTTGGCCATGGCCATCGACGCCAAGGACGCCAAAACTCATGGCCACATCCAGCGGGTCCAGACCCTGACTCTTCGGCTGGCTGAATACTGCGGGGTTACTGACGAAAATGAAATTGAAGGGCTGCGGGCAGCCTCTTTGATGCACGATATCGGCAAGCTGGCGATTTCCGAATACATCCTCAACAAACCTTCCCCGCTCACCAAGTGGGAGGAACAGAAGGTGCGAAAGCACCCCAGCATTGGGGCGGATATTCTCAGTCTGGTGCCCTTTCCTTATCCTGTAGAGAATCTCGTACGCTACCACCATGAGAAATGGGATGGGACCGGATATCCGGAGGGACTCAAGGGAGAGGAAATCCCACTGGGTGCGCGAATCCTTTCCGTGTCCGATTGCTACGACGCCCTGCGCTCCGATCGCCCCTATCGACCCAAATTAACCTGCCAGGTCGCTCTGGAACACCTCATTTCGGAATCCGGTAAGTCCTACTACCCTCCCGTGGTGGAACAACTGGTTAAGCACATCGACGAGTTGGAAGAGGCCATGAAAGAGTCGGAGCTAAACATCACCTCCAGAATTTCTCCCCTGATGGAGGAAGACAGTACAGGCTCGTCGGAGACAGAAGACAGAGCCCGGATCGATTCCACGGTCTTTCACGAAATCGCCGCCACGCACGTCGAAATTCAGGCTCTTTACGAGATCTCTCGGGTACTGGGAAAATCGCTCAAGGTTTCGGAAACCCTTTCTCTTCTGGCTGAGAAGATTCAAAAACTGGTTCCCTATGCCTCCTGTGCCATCTTCCTTATGGACTCGCAGACCGACCAACTGGCTCCCTATCATGTTGCCGGCTTGCACGCCGAGGAGCTTGAAGGCATAAGACTCAGGGTTGGCGACGGCATCACAGGATGGGTGGCCGCTCACAAGCAGTACCTGATGAACGTCTCTCCCGCTCCCGATTTCATGGACTCGGAAGTCTTACACTCCGCTTACCGTAGTTGTCTGGTCATGCCTTTGTCCCTGAACAACAGCATCGTCGGGGTGATCTCACTCTACTCAGACCAGCCTGATGATTATCACCAGGATCATCTCCGCTTTATGGAGACCATTGCCGATCCCGCCGCTACAGCCATCAGAAACGCCATCATCTACGAGCAAACGGAAGAGAACGCTTTCACCGACGTCTTGACGGGGCTTCCCAACCTGCGTTTCTTTCACGTCTTTATGGAGCGGGAACTCAAACGCTATTCTCAGCTGGGACAACCCGTTACCCTTCTGATGATGGATTTGGAGTCCTTCAAGGAAGTAAACGACAAATTCGGCCACAAGACCGGGGACCGGATCCTGGTGGAGATCGCCACCCTCCTTAACAAGCACCTGCGTGAATCCGACACTTGTGTTCGATATGCCGGGGATGAGTTCATTGCTATTCTGCCGGGAGTGACCAAGGACAATGCCACCTATGCCATTAAGCGTATCCAGAAGGCCCTCGACGAACATCGCATCATGATCGATGAACACGAATCCGCGCAGGTGGGCATCAGCATCGGGGCGGCTACCTTTCCGGAAGACGGAAGAGAACCGGATATCCTTCTTGTGGTGGCGGATCAAGCCATGTACAAGGACAAGGCTGCGCGTCAGAAGAAGAAGTACCCTTCGGAAGTCATTCGCTTCCGAAGGGGTACAGCAGATCAATCCTCCTAGCCCGGTATATATCGGTTCTTGTCACGAAGCGACGAAAGCGCCGACCTGAGTGCGTTGCGCCGCGCGCGGGGCCGACCGAGCGCAACACGGGCGGTGTGCAGCACGCCGGATGATTTCGTCGCTGCAGTAGAGAATTTATGCATAATCCGGGCTAAGTCTCATTGATCAGTATCATCATCCCGACCTTCAACCGTGGCCCGTTTCTGGCACGTGCCATCCAGTCGGTCCTGGAACAGGCCTTTCAGGACTGGGAACTCATTGTGGTCGATGACGGATCCGAGGATGGGAGTCGAGCCATCGTCGAGGAGTTCCAGGATCATCGCATTCGCTACTTCTACCAGAGACAGCGTGGAGTGAGCGCCGCCCGCAACGCCGGCATCGGCCTGTCCCGTTACCCCTGGATCTGTTTTCTGGACAGTGATGACCAGTGGCGGCCTGCCAAACTGCACCGGCAGCTGGAAGAGCTGGAGTGCCATCCTCACTACCAGGTCATTTATACCGATGAGATCTGGATTCGGCGAGGTAAGCGAGTCAATCCCAGGAAGGTCCACCGCAAATACAGCGGATGGATCTACCATCGCTGTCTTCCCCTGTGCATCATCAGTCCCAGTTCGGTACTGCTGCACCGGAGCATTCTGGAACGGGAGGGCCTCTTTGACGAAGATTTTCCGGTTTGTGAGGACTATGAGATGTGGCTGAGGATCTCTTCTCGGCAACCCATCCTCTTTCTGGAGGAACCCCTCATCATCAAGGTGGGCGGCCATCCCGATCAGTTGTCCCAAAGTTTGTGGGGACTGGATCGCTATCGTTTGCAAGCATTGATTAAGATCTACTCCTCGGGGCGTCTCACCCCCCAGCAGGAACTGTGGACGGCTCGCCAGATCATCGAGAAACTGATCATCTTAGCCACCGGTTTTGCCAACCGGGGCAAGCCGCTCGAGGCAGAGCAATATCAGGGAATGATCAAAGACTGGTCACGCCGGTTAAAAGCTAGAGGATTAGGAGGCCGTAGGGAATAAGAGAGGTCAAGCTTCAACCGGATTTTTCGGTGCTGCTCTGCTCGGGAGCGAAATAGCCCTGACGATGGCGGAGTCTCACGCCATCCCGGTTCACCTTTACCTTGATCTTACGGAAGGAACCATCTCGTTTCTTATTGCTGGGAACGTAGGCCAGGTTGTATTGACTGCGCAGCTCCTGGTCTACCTCCTGAAAGGCGGAGGCGAGCTGGTCGGTCGAATAGGGGAAGAAGGCCCTGCCTCCGGTACTCTCCGTCAACTGGCGAAGGGCATTGTCTCCCTCATGATCGATGTCGGCGCCAAAACGCGTCGTGCTGATAGCATATACGGTAATCTCCGCCTGGTAGGCCATACGAAGCATCTCCTCAAAGGTGTGCTTGCTGGTGAGATCCGCTCCATCAGAGAGAATAATCACCGTCTTTCGTCCCTCCTCCTGCAACATCTTCTGTTCCGCCACCAGGTAAACAGCATCATAAAGAGAGGTCCCGCCCCCGGCTCTCAGCAGCTTGATCTCGCGAACCAGATCGTTCGGGTTGGAAGTGAAATCGTGAACCAGGGTCACTCCGGTGTCGAATTCCACAAGCAGAGCCTTGTCGATGGGCCGCATGACGGCGTAGAGAAAGTCGATGGCTGTCTCTTTTTCGAAGGCCAGTTTTAGTCTGACGCTAGAACTGGTATCCATGCAAAGGGCGATGGTCAAGGGAAGGTTAACCTGCTGGGTAAAGTTGGTGATGTCCTGCCGGACGCCATCCTCATAGATTTCGAAGTCCTCCTTAGTCAGATCGGTGACAAACTTGCGTGTGTCCTTGTAATGGATCGTTGCCAGGACGTTTACCGCGTCTACTTCAACTCTAAAGGGAGCTTGCCCCTCTTCATCGCTCTCATCCCGCTGTGCTGGAGTTTCTGCAAGAAAAAGAGAGAGCGGCAAAACGATGACCAGTCGCTTCCAAGTGCGGATCCTCATGGCGCCTCTATTATCCCAGAGCGGACAGGAACTGGGCAAGCTCTTTAGGCAGAGGTCTCTCAAAGGAAACCCTTTCTTTACTGTCCGGATGAAGGAAAGCCAGAAAGACGGCATGAAGGAAGTACCTTCCCAGATTGCGTACAGCCTGGACCTGGCTCGGATCTTTCAAATTGCTGGATGCCTTCTTGCCATACGTCTCATCTCCTACAACGGGGTGCTCGAGATGCTGAAAATGGACCCGTATTTGATGGGTCCGCCCGGTGAGAGGAGAGACCCGAACATAGGTAAAATTCGTGTAATAGCGGATCACCTGATAGCGGGTGAGGGCGCTGCGGCTCCGCCGGCCGCGGGTCGACATTCGGGTACGCGCTCGAGGATCGCGGCCCAGGGGAACATCCACTGTTCCCTCCTTCTCCTTGAGGCGCCCATGAACCAAAGTCAGATAGCGCTTGTCCACCTCCCGTGCCTTGAATTGGTCTGCCAGAAATTCGTGGGCCCGATCATTCTTAGCCACCACCATCAAACCTGAAGTGTACTTATCCAACCGATGAACGATGCCGGGACGGATCGTGCCTACCCGGCTGATGACCTGAAAATGATGCAGCAGCGCGTTGGCCAGAGTACCCTGCCGATTTCCCACTCCAGGATGAACCACCATTCCTGCGGGCTTGTCCACTACCACCAGGACATCGTCCTCGTAAACGATCTGCAGAGGAATGGGCTCGGGAACCATGTCAAGAGGCTCCTGAGGGGGAGGAGCGATCTGAATTTCCTCGCCCGCCTTGACCTGATAATTGGCCTTGCACCTTTCCCCCTGAACGGTCACATGACCCGACTCGATCCACCGCTGCAGGGCGCTGCGACTGAATTGCTCAAGTTTTCGGGACAGGAAAAGGTCAAGCCTTTGATGGGCTTCCTCGGCGCTGACGGTAACGACCCTGCTCTCAGACACGGCTAGGGCTGAGGTTTTGAAGGGACTGTTTGCGGAAATATAGATAGCCTAGGATGCCGGCTGGCACGAGAAACAGGCTGATGAATTGAGATGTGGAGAGTAACCCCCCAAAGACGAATCCCCTTCCCACGTCTCCTCGGAAAAACTCCAGCAAAAAACGAGCGATTCCGTAAAAGACCAGGTAGGAGCAGAAGACCTGGCCGTTGAAACTCTTCTTCCTGTAGATCCAGAGCAGGAGCAAGAAAATCAGGAATGAGGTGCCCGATTCGTACAGCTGGCTTGGATGCAGGGCAACGTGGAGCGGAACTCCGATGTACTCGTGGGCATATTGGCTGGTGAAAGTCACGGCCCAGGGCAGATCGGCCGGCTTACCATAGTCACAACCTGCTGCAAAGCAGCCCACTCGTCCAATCGATTGTCCCAGGGCGATGGCCGGAGCCGCGACATCGGCGATGCTCCAGAACTTCAGATCAGAGGCTTTCCACAGGTATAGGGCACAGCCGATGACGGCTCCAATGAATCCACCGTAAAAGACACCACCAGCCTGCCAGAATTCCAGGGAAATCAGACGTGAAGGTCTTGCCAGATAACCTCCAAGATCGGTCAAGATCAGAAGCACCTTGGCCCCGATCAAGGCAGAGAGAATGCTGATAAACCCGATATCCCAGATCCGATTGGAGGGCACGTTATCGCTGGCAGCCAAACGTGCGGCTACGGTGATAGCCACCAGATAGGCCGTGGCCAGCAGCAAGCCGTAGCTATGAAGGGTAATGGGACCCAACTCAAGGAGACGTGGAAACATGGGCTATATTATATAGTCCTGCACTCTCACTTTCATAAATTCGCTGGTCTGAAGTTAGTTTAGTGCCTCTCTTCCTTTTCCCGCTGGGCCTCGACGATGATGCGCTCCATCAGCTGAGCAGGAACAACATCGTAGTGGGACTGCTCCATATGGAAACTCCCTCGTCCCCCCGTCATCGAGGTGAGCGTGGGCGCATAGTTGAGCATCTCAGCCATAGGAACTTGAGCCCGAATGACTTGGGTCGTCCCCTTGACATCCATACCCTGGATACGACCGCGTCGGCCGTTGAGGTCACCCATCAGATCACCCGCGTTCTCCTCAGGAGAGTAGATCTCAACGTCCATGATGGGCTCCAGCAGCACCGGCTTAGCCTTCTCCATGGCCTTTTTAAAAGCCAGCGATCCGGCAACCTTGAAGGCCATGTCGGAAGAGTCGACATTGTGGTAGCTTCCGTCATAAAGAGTCACTTTGAAGTCCACCACCGGATAGCCCGCTATAAAGCCCCTTTCAGCGGATTCCACGATTCCCTTTTCAACGGCCGGGATGTAATTACGAGGGATAGCACCGCCAAAGATCTCATTAACGAACTCGAACCCCTCATCCCGCCCCCGAGGCTCAAGCTTGATCCTGCAATCTCCATACTGGCCGTGGCCGCCCGTTTGTTTCTTGTGCTTCCCCTGCACATCCGCCCTGCCGGTGACGGTCTCTCGATAGGGAACCTTGGGCGTTTTCAGGGTCACTTCAACCCCGAATTTTCTCTTCAGCTTGCCCACCGCGATCTCGACATGAAGCTGACCGCTTCCTGAGAGCAGAAACTCCCGGGTTCGGTTCGCTCTCCGGAAGCGAAGGGCGGGATCCTCTTCCAGCAGCCGCACGATGGCTTGCCCCACCTTCTCCTCGTCGCCCCGCGACTTCGGCTCGATGGCATAGCTGATGGCAGGCTCGGGGATCTCCACTTTCTTGAAAGTGCCTTCAAAAGAGCTCTCAGCTAAAGTATCTCCTGTGTTGGTTCCCTTGAGTTTGATGACAGCGCAGATGTCCCCGGCACGGGCCTCCGGGATCCCCTCGTGAGCTTTTCCCTGCATGAGCTGGAGAGTACCCAGGCGCTCATCCTGGTTAGTGGTACAATTCTTCAAGGTTGAATCCGACTTCACGCTTCCGGAAAGAACCTTCAGCAGATTGATTCGACCCGTAAAAGGATCGGCCAGCGTCTTGAGCACAAAGGCCGCCGTCGGTCCATCCTTCCTGATCCGAAATTCCGTTTCCTCCTTGCTCTTGGAATCAATGAGAGGAATGGGCCCGCACTCCAATGGATTGGGGAAGAGGTCCACGATCCAATCCAGCAGTTGCTTCACACCGACATTACCCGTGGCGGAGGTACAGAATACAGGGACAATGCTCTGGGCTCGGACTCCCTTTCGCAATCCCGACAGCAGTTCGGCATCCGACAGCGTTCCGTTTTCGAAGAACTTTTCCATGAGCTCATCATCGTTTTCCGCAATCACTTCGATGAGCTGCTCACGACGTTGCTCAACATCGGACTGAAGGTCCTCCGGAACCGCCTCTTCTTTGAAATCTCCCTTGCCGCCCGCGCCATAGAGGTAAGCCTTGTTCCGAATCAGATCAACAATCCCTTTGAAGTTTTGCTCTTCTCCTATGGGGAGCTGTACAGGAACCACAGAGCGTCCGAACGCAGTTTGAAGAGCCTCCAGGCTTCGATTAAAACTGGCTTGGTCTCGATCCAACTTATTCAACACCACAACCCTGGGGAGTTTGAATTCTTCGGCATAGGACCAGACGAGCTCCGTTTGAACCTCTACCCCAGAGACAGCATCCACCACCACCACAATCGTTTCGGCACCCACCATCGAGGCTTTGGTATCCAAAATGAAGGTCCGATAGCCGGGGGTATCCAGAATATTGACCTTGGTTCCCTTCCATTCCACACGAGCCAAGGCGGTGCTGATGGTAATGTTGCGCTCGATCTCATCTTCGTCGAAATCGGTGACGGTGTTCCCCTCTTCGACACGGCCCAGACGATTCACCGCTCCGGCTGAATAAAGCAGGGCACTCGCCAATGAAGTCTTCCCTGAATCCCCATGACCCACAAGAGCAATATTGCGGAGGTTCTCGCTGTCAAATACCTTCATAAACGCCCCTTCCTAGGATATAGTTTGATTTACAAGAATGTAACACAGCACTATGGACTTTTCAATTTGTGTGAAAGTGAGCATCGCCCTCTGTGCCGCTTTCCTACTTCTATTCAGCTTTTCCTGTCTGGACACCGCCGCACAAACGGGTCGTGTGGACGCTGAGCAGGTGATGCGCCATATAGAAAAGATCATCAGCTACGGTCCCCACCCTCCCGGCAGCGAAGCCCAGAAGGAAGTCGGCAGCTACATCGCGGGGCAACTCCAATCTCACGGGCTGGAGGTTCACACTCATACCTTTCATCCCGTGACCCCTCTGGGCCGGCGCGAGATGACCAACATCTGGGGAGTAGTTAAAGGAAAAGAGGACTCCATCATCATTCTGGCCAGCCATTACGACAGCAAGTACTTTGAGGATTTTTCCTTCCTCGGCGCCAACGACAGCGGATCAAGCAGCGGGTTACTGCTGGAGTTGGCCCGGATGCTGAAGCAGGACAATCCAACCGACTATTCGTTGTGGTTCGTCTTTTTCGATGGAGAAGAGGCCTTTTTCGACTGGACCAGCGCCGACAGCATCTACGGAAGCCGTGAATTTGTCCGTATGCTCAAGGGCCGGAATCAGTTGCGCAAGATCTCCGCCCTCATCCTGCTCGACATGGTGGGTGAACAGGACCTGGTTCTTCGCAAGGAAATCAATTCCACTCACTGGCTGAAACAGATCATCTGGGACCAAGGAGGGGAAATGGGTTATGGAGACATCTTCCAGTCAAGGGGCACCACGGGTGCCCAGGATGACCATCTTCCCTTTGCCCGGGAAGGGATACCCGTGGTCGACATTATCGACCTGGATTATGCCTACTGGCATAAAAAAGAGGATACCCTCGACAAGCTGTCCCCTGACAATCTTCGAATTGTGGGAGATGTCGTGCTGGCCAGCCTGCCTGAAATCGCCAAACGATTGAAAGAGAGCCCTTGAAAAGCAAGGGCCTCGTGATTGTCATTCTGGTGGTGGCGATTGTCGTTCACCTTTCTGCCTTTCTCTTGATGGCAAAGGGAGTCGAACCCATCTCGACTTACTTCTACCTCTTCGCCTGGTGGACCTACATAGTGTTTTTATCCTGCCTGAACCATCTGCGCGGGCAGAACTCCCTCCTGCTGGACAAACCGCGGGAATTTCTATGGGTCTTTTTTTATTCGACCCCGGTATGGCTCTTCTTCGAAATTCATAACTTCTGGCTCAACAACTGGCACTATTTGGGTATCCCTGTCGAAACCTATGTGCGCTGGCCGGGATATGTTCTCGCCTTTGGAACGGTGCTTCCCGGTATTTTTGAAACCGAAAACTTCTTGAGAAACTTCGGAGTGTTTACTCAGATTCGAGGCCGGCCCGTTGCAGTGACTCAAGGGTTGCTGATCCGCTTTGTGATCTTCGGCTCTTTGATGATGCTTCTTGTGCCCTTGAGACCCGACCTCTTCTTTCCACTGGTATGGCTGGGATGGATTTTCCTCCTCGATCCCCTGATCTACAGCAAAGACCGGCAACGGGCCTCTTTGCTGGGCCAGGCCCAACGGGGAGAGTATTCTCTACTGGTCCGGCTTCTGGTCGCGGGAATGATGTGCGGGTTACTGTGGGAATTCTGGAACTTCTGGGCTTCGGCAAAGTGGGTTTATACCGTCCCCTACCTTGAATTTGTTAAAATTTTTGAGATGCCTATGCTTGGGTTTTTTGGTTTTCCTCCCTTTGCCTTGGAATGCTATTTACTGTACCGGGCCTTTCTCCTGTTCCGTGAGCGCTTTCTTCACGGTCAGAGATTGATCCCCGCTGTCACTGCGGTTCTGGTGGTCCTTTATTGCCTCCTGGCCTTCATGGGAATAGACCGGTGGACGGTCGAGGACTATAAAGTGATCTTTTCCTGAATTTGAAGTGGGATTGGATTCTGAGGATTGAAAAAGCCAGCTGCGCCTTTAATTCATTGATGTCCAGGACGATAGAGGTTATACTTCCGCATCCCTGATCCCGACGGTTACCTGATGGACAACGATTTTCGCCTCCGCATGACTTTCTGGGGAGTGAGAGGCTCAACTCCCACACCACAGATTGAACACCTCAATTACGGGGGAAACACTTGCTGCATCGAAATACGTCTACCCAACAACGAAGTTTTTATCTTCGATGCCGGCTCCGGCGTTCGCGATCTGGGTGACTCCCTCTTGGAAGAATTTGCCAACCAAAAGCTGGACCTGAAAGTATTTCTGACCCACTTTCATTGGGACCACATTCAGGGCATCCCCTTTTTTCAACCCCTGTATCAGCCGGAAAACAAGGTGATCTTTCATTCTGTGGCCTTTCCGGAAGGTCTACACCGGCGCTCTGGTTCAAAAAACGGACTGGAAGAAACACTCAGGATCCAGATGGCCCACCCTTATTTTCCCATCAGCCTTGAATCGCTGGCTGCCAAGAAAGAGTTCAAAGAAATTGACCCAGAGCCCATTAAATTCGGCAAACTCACCATTACTCCTTTCCCCCTAAACCATCCGGGACAAACCTATGGCTATCGGATCGAGTCGGAGGGTGCGGTCATCGTTTATGCCACCGATCTGGAACATGGACATGCAAAACTGGACAAGGTGCTGCGAGATGTCTCTCAAAATGCCGACCTCTTGATCTACGACTCGCAATTCACGCCTGAGGACTACAAGAAGCACAAAGGATGGGGACACAGCACTTGGTTAGAAGCGTGCCGCGCAGCTGGTGACGCTCAGGTCAAACAGCTCGCTCTCTTTCACCACTTCCCCTCTTATGACGATGGCAGGTTTTACGAAATCGTGCAGCTGGCTCGCAGCAAATTTGAAAACACCATAGGGGCCCAGGAAGGCTGGTCGCTCACCCTTTAGCCTGTACTTCGCGCGCAGAAAATAGAAAATAGAAAATAGATCTTTTCGCGCTTCGCGCGTGTTCCAGGTTCCAAGTCAGGTTTGGAGTTTGGAATTTGGAATTTGTTTGGAATTTGGAATTTGAGATCACTACTGTTCGGTTAAAAGTTAAATAGCTGCAACTGGGTAAGGCAATGGTCTAGGTCATTTTTGTAATTCAATTCTGTAAGTGCCTGTCAAATTGGGATTTTTTGAAAAAGGGTCACGCTTAAAATCTGCAAGATTGTGTAGAGGAAAAGATCGATTTTCGGGACATAAAAACTTCTCCCCACTACCGTTCTACCGTCCTGTCTAAACTCATTCCGTGCCAGCCCTAAAAAAAAGTGTTTACCCGCAGTAGGTTAGCCTAGTATTTTGGGCCTGTCCCCGAGCCCCGCCAAATCGATTTCTCTCAAAGCCACAGACAACCTTAACTGTTGAACTTACTTATACGGATGAACCAATCCCTAAACCGGACACTAATGATTTGAGATTTTGAATTTCAGCCGGTCTGCCGGCTGTGGTCTGTGATCTAGGGTCAGCAGTTAGGCGGTCATCTGGTCAACACTTTCAATCTGGGGAGCCTCCTCAACCAATTCCTTATAATCGCACTCGGGATTATTGCAGAAGTGAGTCAAGCCCTCTTTCTTGGTGGTGCGCTCCAGAAGATAGGGTGCAGCACAGGAGGGACACTTGACGTCGATCGGCTTCTGCCATAGAGCAAACTTGCATTCGGGAAAGGTACTACATCCGTAAAAGTACCTCCCGCGACGCGATCGGCGCCGTGTGAGCTGCCCTTTTTTGCACTCCGGACAATCGACGCCAATCGTTTCCTGCTTGATGTATTTACAATCCGGATAGTCGGCGCAGGCAACAAACGCCCCATAGGGTCCGTGTTTCTGTACCAGTTGGGAGCCGCACTGGGGACACTTCTCATTCTTGGTTTCCTGAGTTTCCTCAACACCCACCTCCCCATTGTCCTGGATCACCTTTTTGGTGTTCTTGCACTCCGGATATCCAGAGCAGGCCAGAAACTCCCCATAACGTCCTTTCTTGAGGACCATCGGCTTTCCGCACTTCTCACACGGTCTCTCCTCCGACCCACCCTGATTCTCCTGATCGGAGGAACCTTCCTGCGTCACTTCCCGAGTATTCTTGCATTCCGGATAGCTGCTGCAGGCCACGAATCTGCCAAAACGGCCCCAGCGAATGACCATCTCCGCCCCGCATTTTTCGCACTTCACACCTGCCGGGGTCTCCTCCTTTTTCAGATTCTTCATATTTTTGCGAGCTTGCTGCAGCTCTTTAGAGAACCCCTTGTAGAATTCCTTGAGCGTGTGGACCCAGTCCTCCTTGCCGCTCTCAATTTCATCAAGACCCTGCTCCAGCTTGGCCGTGTAGTCGTAGGCAAAAATCCCCCCGAAGTGCAGGACCAGCAGTTCGGTCACCACCTCGCCCATCTCGGTAGGCACAAAACGCCTGTCCTCCTTATTGACGTAGTCGCGAGAAGTGATGACGGAAAGAATCTGGGCATAGGTGGAAGGACGACCGATGCCCTTTTCCTCCAAAGCCTTGACCAGGGTGGCCTCGGTATAACGTGGAGGGGGTTGAGTGAACTTCTGCTCCGGAACGATCTCCTGCACCTGCAGCTTCTCCCCTTTTTCCACTTCGGGCAGCGGCTTTTTGTCGTCCTCGGGGGGCGCATCATCGCGCCCTTCCCGGTAGAGCTTCAAGAAACCGTCAAACTTCATCACCGTTCCCACGGCCTTAAATAGGGTTTCATTCGCCTCAATCTCAATTTCCGTCTGGTCGAACTGGGCAGGAGTCATCTGGGAAGCCACAAACCGCCTCCAAATCAACTCATAGAGCCGATACTCGTCACGCCCCAGGAAGGTCTTGATCTTTTCCGGCTCACGAAACACCGAAGTGGGCCGAATTGCCTCATGGGCGTCCTGGGCTCCCTTCTTGCTCTTATAAACGACCGGTTTGGGAGGCAAATAGTCCTTTCCGAGGGTGGTCTGCACATACTCACGGAGTTCGGTCAAAGCTGAATCAGCGACGCGTGTGGAATCGCTACGCATATAAGTAATCAAGCCCACACTTTCCCCATCCCCGAGTTCCACTCCTTCATAGAGGCGCTGGGCCACTACCATGCATTTCTTTACGGAAAACCTCAGTTTTCGAGAGGCCTCCTGCTGAAGCTTACTGGTGATGAATGGAGGCACCGGATTGCGCTTCCTTTTCTTTTTCTTCACCTCAGAAACCACGAAATCCGCTGAACGCAGCTCCTTCATGAGCTGATCCGCTTCCTCCTGATTGGAAATTTTGAACTTCTTCCCCTTGTGCTTGACCGCGCCCGCTTCAAAAGAAGGCGGATTCTTGGCCTTTAGATCGGCCGTAAACCTCCAGTATTCCTCCGATACAAAGGCTCGAATTTCCTGTTCCCGCTCCACAATCATGCGCAGGGCTACCGTCTGGACCCGGCCTGCAGACAACCCTCTGCGCACCTTTTGCCACAACAGGGGACTCACCTTGTAACCCACGAGTCGATCGAGAATGCGGCGGGCTTGCTGGGCGCTTACCTTATTCTGGTCGATGGTGGAGGGATTCTCGAAGGCACGCAAGATCGCGCTTCTCGTGATTTCGTTGAACTGAACGCGGTAGATCTTGTGGTTAGCACCGCCATTTAATTCCTCAGCCAGGTGTTGGCAAATGGCCTCCCCTTCGCGATCGGGATCCGTTGCCAGATAGATTTCTGTTACCTTTTCGGCTTCTTTTTTCAGGTCATGAACTATCTTGGCTTTTCCGGCAATGATCTCATAGGTGGGACGAAAATCATTCTTGATATCCACACCCAGAGTTTTTTTGGGCAGATCCTTGATGTGACCCACTGAGGCACACACATTATAGTTTTTCCCCAGGTACTTCCCAATCGTTCTCGCCTTAGCGGGCGACTCAACGATGACCATCGCTTTGGGCATAGACGTTCGTTTTCTCCTCTATCTTGAATTCACTTTACCAAAATAGCATACCCTTTTGTTTTTTCGAACAAAGGTGATCAGTACCACAGACAACTGACAGGGGGCTCCGCAAACCGCAGACCACTGACCTATCGATCGTATTCTCCATTCACAACTCTAAACTCTTAATTTAAAGGACTTTTCGGCTGAACCTGCGTCCCGGCAATTGACGGATGACTCCTTTCATTTCCAGTTGCAACAAGACCTCGTTCAACTGAGCGAGACTGAGCTCTGATCTGTTCAGAAGTTGATCAATATGCAAAGACGCATCTGAAGCCAAAAAGTTTACAATTTTTTCTTCATCCCGCGTCAGAGATTCCACGAAACCTGGCGCCGCAGCTCCCGCTTCATTCAACAAGCCTAGAACATAGGGCGGCAACTCTTCCAGAACATCCTGGATGTCCATAAGAATCTTCGCACCCTGCTTGATCAGATCATTTGGCCCATAGCTTCCCTTACTGGTGATGTTTCCGGGGACCGCCCACAGTTCCCGATCTTGCTCCAGCGTGAGCCGCGCCGTGATCAATGATCCAGAGAACTCTGCTGCTTCGACGATGACCGTTCCATAACACAATCCACTGATTACCCGGTTGCGGATGGGGAAATTTTGGGGTGCCGGAAAGCTGCCGCACACAAACTCACTGATGACACATCCCTGCTCGCAGATCCGTTGGTAGAGCCGGCGGTTCTCCCGAGGGTAGATGACATCAACGCCACTTCCCATAACGGCGACGCTCGTTCCTCCACTCTCCAGGGCTCCCCTGTGGGCCTGCGCATCAATTCCCCGAGCCAAGCCACTGACAATGCATATTCCCAGCGAAGACAGCTCGCGGGTGATCTTTTCGGTTATTTCTTTTCCATACAGGGAACAGCGGCGCGAGCCTACCACGGCAATAGCAGGACGCCGCAGTACGGAAGGATTGCCAAGACAATAAAGCACCAGAGGTGGGTCGAAGATCTCCTTCAACTGGTGTGGGTACTCTTCATCGAGAACGGACAGGATCCGGATCCCTTGCCTCTCGGCCTGCCCAACGGCCTCTTCTCCTGCTTTAAGGGCACATCCGCTGGCGATGAAGGCTCTGGCTTCCTCAGAGAGTTGAAACCGAGCCAGCTGAGCAGGCGAAAGCCGGAACACATCGGCCGGTGACCCACAGGCCTTCACGAGCAAATGGATCCTTCTGGTACCCAGACCGGGAACCAGACTCAGCGCCAGGCAATGATAGGTTTTTTCGTCCATCTTATTATCTATTACGTTTGAGTTGGGAAAACTACGAAAGATTTTCCGGCGCGCTTCTCGCGCGTTCCAAGTTCCAGGTCAGGTTTGGAATTTTGGATTTTGAATTTATTTTGGATTTTGAATTTGGGATTTGGAATTTCCGCTGACCGCGGTCAGCGGTCTGGGGTCTGCGGTCTGTTGTCAGGTATCGGTTGTCAGCTGTCAGTTCTTTGATATCATCGAATCGTTGTGTCTAGGACGAAACTCAGAGTCTCCTTTATCGAGTATCTCAATTCCGTACCCTTGGGATGGGGTTTTCTGAACGGCCCCTATCAGGACACTTTTGACATCCTCTTTGACGTCCCTTCTCAATGCGCCAGACACCTGTCCACCGGGGAGGCTGACGTCGGATTGATTCCGGTGATCGAATATCAAAGAATCCCAGGATTATTGGTGCTTCCCGACATCGCCATCGCCTCCAAGCGGGAGGCGAAAAGTGTCTTATTTGTCAGCAAAAAACCCCTTACAGAAGTCTCCAGCGTCGCCGTCGACAGCTCGAGCCGTACCTCGGTGGCCCTTCTCAAGATCCTTCTGGGCAAATTCTACGGTCTGGATTCGGTGACTTATCATGAGACATCCCCTGATCCTGAACAGATGCTCGAGTTCCACGACGCTGCCTTAATCATTGGAAATCCAGCACTTAAAGTGCGTCGAGATTCCCTGCATGTTTACGATTTGGCAGCCGAGTGGAATCGCTTCACCGGCCTGCCCTTTGTGTTTGCCGTCTGGGCTGTCCGATCGGCTGCTGATCTGGGAGAACAAGCACAAATCTTCTATCAATCCAGGAAGCAGGGGCTGCAGGAAATCGATGCAATTGCCTCGGTCTATTCGAAGAAGCTTGGGGTTGAAGCTTGGGAAATACGCGAATACATCCGGGAAAATCTGAATTACTCCCTCGATCAAGAAAATCTGCGGGGCTTACAAACTTTCTTCGATGCCGCCGCAGAACTGGGCCTGACCTCCTCTTCCAGACCCTTGGAGTTCTACCCCATCGACGGTAGCAAAAACCTTCCCCCTCAGCCTGATCGCTGACACCGAGAAAACATCTCCCTTTATTCCTGATTTGTGGATCATTCCGAAGTTCTGGCCTGTTCGTTCGATTGCCCGTTCCTTAGTCAGATCAATCTCGTCATCTTCATATCCTTTTCTGACTGCCCCCTCTTTTCGATTTTGCCACTAACGAGTCCGTTCCAGAGCAGAAAGAGCTTCCGAATGCTGGGGATCGAGAGTGAGGGCACGCTGGTAATGGTTCCGGGCCATATCCGGATTCCCGAGTTGTTCGGTCCATAAGCCCTGTGAGTAAGCATCTTGGGCCGTCTCTTCGACAACGGCCAAAAGAGACTCCATGGCCTGCTGCGCCAGGCCGTAGTTCTCTGCGACTACGGCCTGGTTGATGATCTGCTGAGCCCTTTCCCTCGCGTATTCACCGGCTCGACTCACGCCCAACTGCCTTGCCTGAACCAGTGACTCAAAAGCCTCCTTTGAGCGTTTGACTTCAAATAAAGACGGGGCAAGGTTAAAGTAAGCCTCTCCGAAAGTCGGGTTCACCTGAATGGCTTCCTGAAAACGTTGAATTGCGCCTTCAAAATCCCCCATCCTGTGAAGAATAGTTCCAGCCATCATCATGGCGCCGGCCAGGTGCTCCTGTTCACCCGTAGCCACTATTTGTTCATAAGCGGAAAGGGCCTCTTCCAGTCGGTCCGCCTTTTCAAGCGCCAGGCCATAATTCCCCAGAACGGCGGAACGGCCAAGCGGAAAAAGTGCGGGGTCCCTTTGCGTCAGTGGGATGATTTGCTCATAAAGTTGGATCGCTTCCTCAAAGTGTCCCCTCTCGCGGTAATGGTTGGCGAGATCTTGAACAATCAGGACATGGTCGTTAGTCAACTTCCAGTCAGGCCTGAAGCGCAATGCAAAACCAGCTTCCAGAATGCGGTCGGACTCATCCAGCAGGCTTAGATCGTTCCTCTCTCTACCAAGATCCCAAAGAAGTGCTCCCAGGCTATGGTGGGTTTTCTGACTCACTGGTGGCTGAGCCAGGGCAGTGCGCCAAAATCGCTCCGGATCTTGCCAATCGCGATTCCGCACGATGGTCATGAAGGAGAAGGTGCACAGCAAGACTATGAGGCCAAGGCCCGTCAGACCGCGTATCCACCGCTGGCGCTGATCGGAAAGCCCATAGACGAAGCCTGCCCCGAAAATGGCACAGGCAGCAGCCGACGGAAGAAACAAAAAGCGCTCGGCTAGAAATACTCCGATCTGAACCACAAGGTTTGAGATGGGAAGAAGAAACAACGCGAACCATCCCAGCCAGAAGGTGATCCGAGGTACACGCCGGCCAAATCGAAAGATCATAAAGCCGAGCACGCACAGCACTCCAAAGCTGAGGATCACCCGCCAATCAAAAAGATTGCCCAACTTCATGCCCATGTAGTCGATACGGAGTTGTGTAGGGAATAAACAGAGTCGAATGTAGTGGCCGATTCCGAACAGGGTAGAGGCCCAGCGTGTCTGAGCGGAATCCCCTGCAAATCCAATGCTCCTCTGGTCGATTCCAAACTGGCCAAGGACAGCGATGCGCAGCGAAAGGTAGAGGGCGAAAACCGCAGCCAGGATGAGGAAATATCGTAGGAGAGGTCGCAGGCGACCGGTCCAAGAACTTAGAGAAGAATTAGAGACATGTGAGTTAGAGGATCCGAATAATCCCAAGGCCTCACCCAGAAACAGGACGGCCGGCAAAGGTGCAGCGATTTCCTTAGCCCCCAGGGCAAGGAAATAGGCCACGCAGGTGAGAATCAGGTAGCGCCACTGATCGGTTTTCCGAAACCTTGCCCAGCCAATCAACCCCAAGAAGCAGAACAAGCCAGCAAGAACTTCCGCACGGCCCACAATCCAAGATACCGCTTCAGTGTGCACCGGATGAGCGGCAAAAACGAGGCTGGCCAACAGTGCCTCTGATCGATTCCCTCCGACTTCGCGGATCACCACAGAAAACAAAAGAATCGTCATTAGGTACAAAAGCAAATTGGAGAGATGGAATCCGCGTGGATCCAGACTGAAGAAGAAGTAATCGATAAGGTAACTCGTGGCTGTCACCGGTCGATAAAGACCAGACTGATGGTAGGGGGTAATCCATAATCGTGGGGCGTTGCTTACCTCACGAATCTGCGTGTTGTCTACGACGTAGGAAAAATCATCATAGAGAAAAGGAGCATTAAGAGTCCCGAAATAAAGAACCAGGGCGATGATGATCGGCAGGACAACATCGGCTAGCTTCGAGGGCAGTTTGCGCTTTGGATTCATAGGTGAGAATGGTGAATCCGCGAGTCGGAAAAATTAAAGTTTCAAAGCTTGAATTTCGAGACTAGCTTATCAAATCGGCTCTGGCATTCATCCAATCAGGGACTAGAGAAAAGAGCAGGAGTTAGCACAACGGCAGGGCAAGCTAAAGATGGCCAGGACTGGATTGTTCACAGTGGGTCTGATGCTGCAAGGCACATTTTCATGTTAATGTTAAATCTATCTGAGACTTCTATTACAATGCCGAAACTTTCCGTGATCGTTCCTGTTTTTAACGAGGGCCCGTTGCTGCGATCCTTCGTTGAAAGATCGATTTCATCTCCCTGCCCAATCGAGCGCGAGTTTATCTTTGTGGATGACGGATCTCAGGACGACACTTATTCCCGTTTAGCCCAGCTCTCAAAGGAATTTCCCTTGCAAGTAATCAGACAGGAAGAAAACCAGGGTAAGGGTGCTGCCGTCAGGCGGGGAATCGAGGAGGCATCAGGGGATTTTATCATGATTCAAGATGCCGACTTCGAATACGATCCCAACGATATACCGGCCCTTCTGAAGCCTCTTCTCGACGATCGAGCAGATGTGGTCTATGGCAGCCGATTTAAGCAGACCTCTCCTCAGGTTCATCGAACCTACCACTATTTCGTGAACCGTCTTTTAACGGCCTTGAGCAACTTGTGTTCAGGAATCTACCTAACTGATATGGAAACATGCTACAAGGTTTTTCGTGCCGACTTGATCAAGAGCATGAATCTGACCTCAAGGCGTTTTGAAATTGAGGTAGAGCTAACTGCTTATAGCGCCAAGACTTCGGCGAGGATTTACGAACTACCGATTTCTTATCGCCCGCGGACACAGCTGGAAGGGAAGAAAATTGGGTGGATAGATGGATTTTCCGCCCTCTATCATCTCGTCCGTTACAACTTTTTCCGGACCTTTAGTCAGAGCTTCACAGGGCTACCTGACAAGTACTATCCGAGATCCTGACTATGCCTGCTTGACAGGGAGAGTTCCAGGCCTGCCCGCGTCCATCTTCGCCATCCAAACGTACAGCGACCAGCTCTACTGGCATCCCCACCTGCACAGCCTGCTGGCCACCCTGGATCGGCGCTCCCCCCGAGCATCGACCCAATCCGATAAACTTAATGTATGCATCTGGATACGCAGCTTGTGGCTGCCCTTTTAGTCTTCGGCCTGATCGCCC
>JADFOI010000158.1 GCA_022562935.1 Acidobacteriota bacterium | reverse complement strand
AAGGAGTGTTTCCACCCATGGAGAAGGCGGGAAGCCGGGTCTTTCCCACCAAAATAGCACCGGCCTCTTTCAGACGAGCCACCACCGTGGCGTCGTAGGTGGGAATGAAGCCCTCCAGCAGCGGAGAGCCGGCGGTGGTTTCGATCCCTCGAGTATAGTGAGTGTCCTTGAACCCCACCGGAATCCCGTGTAAAGGCCCTCGGTACCGGCCACTCATGATTTCCTGCTCGGCCACTCGCGCTGCCTGTAAGGCTTCATCTCGAGCGATGGTGTTGAAGGCCTGAACCTTGGGTTCCACCTCATCGATTCGCTTCAAAACGGCCTGGATCAACTCAAGCGGCGAGAGCTGTTTGGTTCGCATCAACTCTGAGGCCTGGACGATGCTCAAATAAGGCAAGTCACTGTCTGTGAGACCCGTTCCCTGTGATCGGGCGGATCCCGTGGAACCCAAAGCCACCGCTCCAGCAAAGGACCCTTGAAGAAAAGTGCGTCTGGAAACTCCCATCTCGATACCCCCTCTTTGTGGTGTATTAGTGCCTCGCTTGATCAAACGAGACACTATCCCTTTTTCAGTCGGAAGGTGGGAATCGGTTCGTCCTCCAATTCAAGCTCCACCTCATGGACGGCGTCGATCGCCTCCAAGTGCCTTTTAAAGCTGCCCAGGTCCTGGTCGATTCTTTCCGGGCTGAGGTCCAACCCCGCGATTTTGGCCATTTGCTTCATGGCCTCTTTGAGTTCCTGATCGGTCATATTCTTATGCATGGTTCATTTCTCCCGGTTGTCTGATGGTGCCGTTGGGGTCAGCCGGTGGCTGACCCCAACCGAATGCGCAACACAACTTTTACCAGTGTGGCTTCGGTTTTGCCATCCGAACTGTTCGGGCGAGCCACCGGCTCGCCCCTACGAGAGCTACGCCTCGTTGGTCGGTGCAAGGCTGGGGGTCCAGGGCTCTTCGGCCCAGCCCACGCCTGTACGGGCCACCTGGGCGTCGATCAGATAGGGTTTCCCTTCTCGAGTGGCCTGCCCCGCTCGCACCAGCGCCTCCTTCAGCTGGTCCGGTGAATGAGCCACCTCGCCATCCACCCC
Organism: Acidobacteriota bacterium; assembly: GCA_022562935.1. GTDB lineage: Bacteria > Acidobacteriota > UBA6911 > RPQK01 > JADFOI01 > JADFOI01. The sequence continues at coordinate 4,671 of JADFOI010000158.1, read as the reverse complement.
GAAGCCCTTGGCAATGTAAGCCATATCCATGTCCGGCTTGCCCAGATAGTCGCAGAAGAAGCGCCCCGTCTGAACCATCCGACTGTTGGGAACAGCATTGATCACTCGATTGTGAGGTCCGGCGTAGGAATGGTTGTTGTAAACGACCACGATCACCGGAAGTTCCAGCCGAGCCATGTTCCAGAGTGCCGTAGGGCCAAAAACAAAGGCCCCATCTCCCGCCAGACAGATGACCTGGCGCTTGGGACGGGCCAGCTTGACCCCAGCCGCCTTTCCGGTCGCACCTCCCAGGTGACCGGCATAGCGGGAGAAGAGCTCGCGCCCGCCCAGCGGGTTGAACCCAAAAGTATGCATTCCTCCCACCGATGCCTCACTGACAATGAGAGCATCCTCATCGGCAAATTGGGCAATCTCATAAGTGACGCGGTCCGTCACCATGGGGCTCTGATCCCAGTCCGGATTCCTGGTCATCACCGGACGCAGCTTTTTGGCTCTTTCGCTAAAGGCTCGGATCTTTTCCCTGCGCTCCTGCACCTTCTTCCTGATGCCGGGGGTCATGATGCCCTCAAGCGCTGCCAAGAGGTCCTGCAGCCCATATCCCACATCAGCCACCAGCGGAACATCGGTGGTAATGATATTGCCCATGCTGGCACTGTCGAGCCGCATATCGATGAACTTGACGTGACGCGGCACCATCGGTGTGGGGCGACTGTGTTGAAGTTTATTTCCCACGTTAATGACCAGGTCGGGGTCCTGAGTCCCCATGGCGCGACCACCCACCCAAAGAGGATGGGTCTGGGGGAAGTTGGCATAGACCAGTCTGCCCTGGGTTACCGGCAGGGCCAGCATCTCGGCCAGCTGCACCGCCTTGTCGATTGACCGGGTCCGGTACAGCTCATCGCCCACAATCAAAAGGGGACGTTTGGCCTCCACCAGGAGCTGGGCGGCTCGTTCCACCTCTTTCGGATTGGGCCTGACCCGCATGCGCGGGTCTACCTTTTCATGAGTGATGATCTCCGTTCTCACCTTTTCCCGGGTATAGTCCGCATGCCAGGTGGCATAGGTGGGACCGTAAGGAGGAGTCCAGGCCACCTTGAAGGCACGGCGCACGGTTTCGGGAATCATCTCCGGCCGCCGCGCCAGCCAGCGCCACTTGGTGATGGGTGCCACAATCTCTTCCTGGTAGGCAACTTCTTCAAATCCGTCTCGACCGGCGGTCGTGCTTCGATCAGCGCGATAGCTGTAAAACACCATGGGGGTCTGTTCTTTCCAGGCGTTGTACATCTGTCCCATGGCGTTGACCAGTCCCACGATGGCCGCCTGCATCACAATGGTGGGCTCCCCTGAGGCCTGGGTGTACCCCATGGCCATGGCCGCTCCTGGACCTTCGTGGGGGGTAAGAATGTAAGTGAGTTGTGGGCGGTCGACCAGAGCTTCGTAAAAGTAAGCATCGCTGCTGGCAGAGTTGCCAAAGACGTACTTCACACCCGAGGCAATCAACTGCTCAGCGAAGGCTTCTCCTCCCGTCCCTTCAAAGATTCTCACCCCTTCGGGGGAACCTCCGCCACTTCCGGTTTGACCGCGAACCAGGGGAGTCAGGGATTGGAGCACCGACTGGGCGGCCGCCAGCGAGACACCTGTCTTGGCCAGCCGGCTGACAAAGCTGCGCCGGGAAATCGATCTGGACAGATACTGGGCAACCAACTCTCTCATCGTCGCCTCCTCCGGGGGACTTATTGGGGACCGTTGATCTGAACGAGATAGTCGGCCATGGTGTTGATCTCTTCCTCGGTCCAGAGCGCGCCTCGTCCCACCATCCGGTACAGGGTTCCTTCCCAGGCTCGGCGATCCTGCTTGAGATCTCTCCACATCGTCTCACCATGACATTGAAAACACTTGTCCCGGAACAGCCCTGCCCCAGGTGAATCAGAGAAAGATGGGGAGGCGGCCTGGGATCCGGAAGTGGCCTCAGGTCCGTAGTGCTCAGCCAGATAGCTCACGATGGTGGCCGTTTCGTCGGTGAAAATCTGGGCTCCTCTGGAAATCATATTGGCCACCGTACTATTCCAGTCCTCTCTGTTTCTCCGCTGGGTCAGTACCGTCTCCAGCGAATGACATCCCGCACAGATGTTGGCCACCAGTTGCTTCCCCTCCCCCTCGGGCATGGAGGCGACACTGGGCTGCTGCGCCAACACAGAGCCCATGAGAAAAGCTCCCACTATCATCACTGCCACTGTCACTTTGATTTTCTCTGCCATATCAAACTCCTTTTTTAGTTCAGTTATACTTAGTTCCTGGCGGTTCTCACCACCTCGTCAAAAACACGCAGCAGGTTTTCCCCCATAATCTTGGCTACATCCCCATCGCTGTACCCTCGTTTCAACAGGGCCTGGGCGATATTCTGGTACTCGCCTGCGTTCTCGATTCCCTTGATGTTGACCGGATAGCCTCCCCAATCGGAGCTGATGGCCACAGAATCGACACCCACCAGCCTGGCCATGTAGTCAATGTGATCGATAAGATCCGAGAGAGGCGGAAGGCTTTTGCTGCGCTCTTCGGCCATTCTGCCGCGATTCGATTGCCCTCTCTGGGTTCGCTCTTCGATGAACTCGTAAATCTTGGTGGGGTCTCCTCGGTACACCAGCGGCTCCAGTCCCATCAGGCCCGAGCCACGCGGTCGTCCCGCGTGCCACTTATCCTGGTACTCCTGGTTCACCGCCATGGGCAAAAAGGGCACGCAAATGACCCCTCGCATGCTGGCCAGTTTGCGAATCATCTCATCGCTCCAGTTGGGCAGAGTGGGGGAATACATCAGGGCTCGCGCCGCTGAGTGGGTGCTCACCACAGGCTGAGTGCTCACCTCCATCACATCCAGCACCGTTTGCTCAGCGGTATGGGAAAGATCGATAACAATCCCCAGACGATTCATCTCGGCCACCAGTGCTCGTCCGTAGTCGGATAGACCGTATCCTTTGCCGTTGTTTTGGCTGGAGTGCATGACATCGCCGATATTATTCCCCAACAGGTGGACCAGGTTCATCTCCCGCAGTCCCAGACGGTGGAACATGCGCAGCACCCCCAGGTCCCCCTCAAGGGCCAGCGCTCCCTCAATGGCCAGTATGGCCGCGATCTTGCCCTGCCGGCGAAGGGCCCGAACCTCCTCGGCATTGGTGGCCACCCCGACTTGATCCGGGTATCGGGCAATTTCCCGGTAGAAGTGGTCAAACTGGCGGAGAGCCTCTTTGACGGCTATATGGTTGGCTTCCAGAAACTCATCAATGGCGGTGTTAAAAAAGCTCGCTCCCAGCCCGCCCTGCTCGGCCAGGGGAAGGGTGAATCGGGGATCGGAGTTGGGTTCTGCGATCGTTCCTCCCCGGGCGTAGACCGACCAGGTGGGATGGGTGTGCCCATCAAACACCCAGAATTTCTTCTCCGCTGAGTCCTGGGCATAAACGGGCTGAAGAGAAGAGGGAAGAAGCCCCGCCAGTGGGGAGAAAACCACAGACAACCCCACCGCAAAGGTGAGTCCGATCAGGAAGCGAGTTTTCATCTACAGAAACCCTCTTATTCCCTAAAAAAGCCTACTCTTTAGGACTTAGAAGTTGTCCTTGAATTATCAACATTCTCAAGACAGTGTCAACAGGTAAAGAGTGCACAGCTCCCTCCAATATGGCCCGTGGGCTAAAGCCCACGGCTCTGACTGCTTTCAATAGCTCCAACGGAGCCCGCGGTTCTGTTCGTTTCTCATCACTCCGTCAGAGCCGCAGGCGTCGGGCGAGCCCGTTCAGCCTGAGGGCCCGCCTAGTTCCTGGCGGTTCTCACCACCTCGTCAAAAACACGCAGCAGGTTTTCCCCCATGATCTTGGCTACATCCTCACGACTGTATCCCCTTCCCAAAAGGGCCTGAGCGATATTCTGGTACTCGCCTGCATTCTCGATTCCCTTGATGTTGACCGGATAGCCTCCCCAGTCTGAACTGAGGGCGACAGTGTCCGCTCCCACCAGCCTCACGATGTAGTCGATGTGATCGATGTAGTCGGAAAGGGGAGGAAGGTTCCTGCCGCGATCCTGGGTCATTCTGCCGCGATTCGATTCCCCTCTGCTTCTTCGCTCTTCGATGAAATCGTAGATTTGGGTAGGATCACCTCTGTACACCAGCGGCTCCAGCCCCATGAGGCCCGAGCCCCGGGGACGTCCGGCATGCCATTTGTCCTGATACTCCTGGTTCACGATCATGGGTAAAAAGGGAACGCAAATGACTCCTCGCATGCTGGCCAGCTTGCGGATCATCTCATCGCTCCAGTTGGGCAGGGTGGGGGAATACATCAGGGATCGAACCCCTGAATGGGTGGTCGTCACCGGCTGGGTGCTCACCTCCATCACATCCAGGACCGTTTGCTCGGCGGTGTGGGAAAGATCAATCACGATTCCCAATCGGTTCATCTCGGCCACCAGTTCTCGCCCATAATCAGTCAAACCGTATCCCTTGCCATTGTTCCGACTTGAGTGCATGACATCGCCGATATTATTTCCCAACAGGTGGACCAGGTTCATCTCCCGCAGTCCCAGCCGGTGGAACATCCGCAGCACCCCCAGGTCGCTCTCAAGGGCCAGCGCTCCCTCAATGGCCAGTATGGCCGCGATCTTGCCCTCCCGGCGAAGCGCCCGAAC
>JADFOI010000157.1 GCA_022562935.1 Acidobacteriota bacterium | reverse complement strand
GACCTCACGATTGACGCTGGTGGCAGAACCGTGATGCCCGGTTTAATTGACTCTCACGTTCATATTCTTGTTGATGAGCCGGTCGTTGACGAGAATACGCTTGCTGAATACCTCGAGAACTCAGTCAGAAAAAATCTCGCTGGTTTTCTCTCTCACGGTGTCACCACCGTCAAATCTGCGGGCGACCCTGAGGATGCCATTCTTGAGCTTCGTCAACTCATCGAAGAGGGAAAGATAGAGGGACCCAGACTGTTGGTCGTCGGTCCGGTCCTCTCGGCTCCGGGAGGACATCCTTCAGTAACGCTCTTTGCTGACAATCCCTGGATACGCGAACGAATTGTGGGGGAACTGGAGAGTGTGGAAGGAGCAAAGGAGACAATCGTCCGGCTGGCTGGAAAGGGTGTCGATGGCATCAAGATCGTCTATCAAGGAAGCGACAACGAGAGCCCATCCTATTTGTATGGCGGTCGGATCAGCATCCGTCGACTGCCACGCGAAGTCATGGAGACCATCATTGAAGAGAGCCACCGGCACGGCCTTCGAGTCACGGCTCACACTTTCGAAGAAGAGGGAGTGATTTCAGTGGTGGAGGCGGGAGTCGACTCTCTGGAGCATGGCGTGGTGGCTAAAACCCCGGTCAGTGAGCCCGTGGTTGAGATGCTCCGTGAGGCAGGAGTCTTTTACATTCCCACCTTACAGGTATTCCGAGCGGCCGAAACAAGAGAGCGAGCCATGGCGAACCTGAAGCAGCTCTCCGAGGCCGGCGTAAGAATTGTACTGGGAACGGACACCGTGGGAGACACTCCTGCAGGTTCCAACACCATCAGCGAAGCCGAGCGCATGGTGGAAGCCGGCATGAGTCCCGCTCAAGTGATCCAGGCAGCCACGCGCGATGCGGCAGAACATTTAGGAAGAGGCGATGACTTGGGGACATTGGAAGCCGGGAAGCTGGCGGACCTGATTATTGTCGAGGGTGACCCTTTGCAGAATATCTCCGTGCTGCGAACCCCCTGGATGGTCCTGAAGGGCGGTCGAGTCGTGGTGGATAACCGCCAGGAGAAATTCTGAAGTGTCTGAACCCGCTCTCTACTCCGAGTCGGCCTTCTTTTGCTTTTCGATCTGTTCGCCAATGAATTCCGCCGAATGGAGCTTTCCTTTTCCGATCCCGGGACAAAACGACTGAATATCGTCATTCCACCTTTTGGCGCTCATATTTTCCGGCCAAAAGGGCCAGGTTCGGCACTGAGTCGGGCGGGCTTCATAGACCGTACACTTCTTTTCAGAAAGGTAAATGCAATCGGGACTTCCGTTTTCAACCAGGTGGAAATACCCGTCGGTTCGAGCACAGTATTTCTTTGTGAAGTCACGAGTGGTCATCTTGAAAAACTCAGCCAGGTTTTTCCGATCTTTCCGTGTGAGATAGACGTAGCCGTATTGGCCACGAGAGGTACAGCAATTGCCCGATTGCTGGCACTCAAAGCGGATTCCCTGATTCCACCATGGGGAAGGCTTTTTCTTGCCCATTCCTTGCAGTCTAAGATCGGCGAGTGACATCTGTCCAACCTGAAGACCTGAGCAGAGGCCGAAGATCCTTTTTTTTGGGGGAGGGGTTAAGCGCATTCGGTCCAGGCATCCTGTGCTGGAGGCTCTGCGGATCCGTCAGTGGTGGGTTCTATTTCTTCACTGATACGTCTCTGTTCCTGGAGCATGGCCAACCGGAACATAAACTCTTCCCGTGCTGGATAGTAAGGGAACATGAGGATGGACTTGGCAAGCATGGCTGCTACATCCTCCCCAGGAACGAGCTGGGATGAGATCCTGTCGGCGCATAGCTCCCGAAAGATCCTGCTCCCACCCCATTGACACCGGGGAGCCAGATGACCCACTTCATGGGCAATCAGTACCCTTCTCTCCTGTTTCGATAGCTGAAGAAAAAGCTCTCGGTCAAAGAAGAATACCGCCAAATCCTTGCCGGCTTCAACCCAGTGAAGCACTGCAGCCCCCTGTAGCTCCCGATTAGCGACGACAACGACATATCGGGTCGAGTCCAAGTCGAGTTGGGACAGATACTCGTCCACGGTACGGTCGACTTCCCTTTCCAGGGAGCTGGTGAAAAAGATGAGGGTCATCAAGGCTAAATAGAGCATCAGTCACTCCAAAGAACGCTCTTGAGGCCTTTAAAGACCCGTTCAACTGAGATTTCATTCATCAATGTTTGCATTTCATTCTCCTTGCCCTATTAGTCGCTCCAGACAGGAATTCGTATGACAGGCAGGGGAATCGTGATGGGTGGGATAAAAGGAGACTGAAGTTTTTAAGGACCTGTAGGGGCGCACGGCTGTGCGCCCACAAACCCCATTTTAACAACAGCTTATAGGGCGCACGGCCGTGCGCCCCTACACCAGAAACCTGCTAAGGGAGGTTAGCCTCACTCCCTCTGATTCTTATGGATCGCCGCCAATGAGGTGATCTTGGTCTTGTCCGGATAGAGGACGCCTACGCCTCCGTTGGGGATCGCGCGAGTGCTGTACCAGACGTTACCGTCTCTAGTGACGTCGATCTTGGGCATATCGCTTCGCCGAGGGGTCGGATAGTAAGTGAACTCTTCCGTCTCTGCATTGAAGCTGACCAGGGCACCCCCCATTCCCCCATCGCTGATCCAGATTGTGTCGGTGTGGCGATCCACCTTGACGCTGTAGGGCTCAGCAAATCGAGAGGCCATGTCGAACTCCACTTGCTCACCCGTCTTCAAGTCAATCCTGCCCAGCTTTCCCTGGCTAAAGACACCGTACCAGAGGAGTCCCTTGGAATCGATGCCCAGGCGGCGCGTCTTGCAGGGTGGATTCACCAGGGCCGGGTATTCGGTAAATTCTTCCGTCTCGGGATCGAATACCGCCACCTTGCAGCCATAAAGCTCGGCCAGGACAGGAGTGTCGTCGGGACCGACATCCAGACCATAGGGCATGGAATTTTTGGTGGGAACCCGCCAAATCTGGATCTTCTTGGTCTCACGGTCCCATTTCCCTAGCCCGTCACCGTAGATCAGGGTGAACCAGACGTTCTCCTTGGAATCCAGGACCGGTGTGTGTCCACCCAGGACTCCCAGGGTTCCTCCCGTGTCATCATAGGGAAAACGTTCCATCTCTCCCGTTTTCGGGTTCAATCGCCCCAGATGCCCCTTGTCGACTTCGGCCCAGTAGACCCATCCTTCCGAGTCCACCGTCAGGCCGTGGGGATCGCCCTCCGGATCGGGCAGCGTCCACTCATCAACCTTTCCCGTGCGGGGATCCAGTCGACCCACGGCGTGGGGCGCTGTGCGTTCCGTGTACCAGACATTGCCGTCGAAAGCGACGTGGACTTCCTGCAACCACCGACGGGGACGAGCCTCATCCAGGGGTATCAGGTACTCGACAAACTGGGCTTTGGAGAGAGCCGCCTCATCCAACGGTATTTCATCTTCCATCTTCAGGTGGCGGTCAGGACTATCGGGTCCGAAATGGGCACTCAGATACTCGGCCAGTTCCTGGCGCTGGTGTGCGCTTATGGTTCCGGGAGGAATGCGGTTCTCCATCATGCGGCCAATGGTCTCGTCCCACTCCTGGGTGCTTCGGTGGAAAAAGGAGATGAAGCTCTGCCCGTGGCATTGGATGCAGGTAGCCTCCATCAGGGACTTCACGGGACTGTGCGGATACAGCTCGTCATAGGAGAGCAGCATCGCATCCTGGGCCCGGGCTCCCCTGTCGAATCCCATAAAACCTCCCTGGCCCACGGCTTGAGGCGGAGCCTCTCTGAGAGCAAAATCCAGATTCAGCGCTGCTCCCGCCTCGACCTGAATCTCCTGGCGATCGGATTCAAATCCCGGCTTCTCCACCCAGACCTCATAACTTCCCGGCAACATGGCTACGGTCCGATACAGGCCGCCCCCTGTGAAGACCAGGTAGAGGATGTCCTTATCCAGGTTCTTGGCGTACACTCTAGCGGCTTGAAAAGCCTTGGGTGCAGTCACCTGGCCCGACAACATCCCCGTCCCCGGCACTTGGTTCTGCAGGGTGTCCAGCATTCCCGAATCACCGCACCCGAGCAGACACAGCAGACCCAAGATGGCGAAAAGAGAAGTCCTTTGGTGTGGCATGTGCTCCCTCCTAATAGTTGATGTCTCGCTATTCTAGTTTCTCAGTCCCAGAAGGGCGAGAAATTTCTTTAAAAGGCCTCACGGGGCTGGCCTTTTCCATTGCCATGAGCTCCCTCCAGGCGTAACATTTACCGAAACCGTTATACAGTCTCGAGGAAAATCAACATCGTAGAATCGATCATCAGGAGACAGAGCTCATGCAAACACTCACCTATCGAATCACTTTTGCTCTTGCTGTCCTCCTCGTCCCAACCGTGGGACTGGCCCAGCAGGGAAAAGATTATGTCCGCCAGGCCATCGACAGCCGGGCCGAAGTGTATCGCGACGTGGCCATGCAGATTTGGGACTTTGCGGAACTCGGATACCTGGAAGAAAAGAGCTCAGCACTGCTCCAGGAGCAGCTGAGACAGTCAGGATTCCAGGTGGAGACGGGTGTCGCCGACATCCCCACCGCCTTTGTCGCCAGTTACGGAAGTGGACAACCGGTGATCGCTATCCTGGCTGAGTTTGATGCCCTTCCCGGCCTGTCTCAGGAGGCCGTTCCCTCCCGCCAGACGCGACTCGACAAAGCGAGCGGGCACGCCTGTGGCCACCACCTCTTTGGCACCGCCTCGACGGCTGCCGCCATCGCTGTGAAGGATTGGCTGTCCCAATCGGGAACAACGGGCACCATCCGCCTGTATGGAACACCTGCCGAAGAAGGAGGCTCTGGAAAGGTTTACATGGTTCGCGCAGGCCTATTTGATGATGTCGACGTGGTCCTGCATTGGCACCCGGGCGACCAGAACAGTGCCAGTCCCTATACCACCAACGCCAACAGGTCAGCCAAGTTTCGATTCCAGGGAGTTTCCTCTCACGCAGCAGGGGCCCCGGAGCGGGGGCGCTCAGCGCTGGATGGGGTTGAGGCCATGGACCACATGGTGAATCTTTTACGGGAGCACGTGCCCCAGGAGACGCGAATCCATTATGTGATCACCCAAGGCGGCCTGGCGCCCAATGTGGTTCCCGAGAATGCGGAAGTTTACTACTACGTCCGTCACCCGGATGCCCAGGAGCTCAACGAAATTTGGGAGCGGGTGCTGCAGGCAGCCCGAGGAGCGGCTATGGGCACGGGCACCACCGTCCAGTGGGAGGTGATCCACGGAAACCACAGTGTCCTGCCCAACCACACGCTTTCCCGTCTCATCCACGCCAACTTGGAGCAGCTGGGCGGGATTCACTACACGCCTGAAGAAACGGTCTTTGCCCAGGAAATACGACGGACCTTCGGTCATGTAGATCTCCCTTTGGGATCTGAGAAAACGATCCAACCCTATAAAGAGCAACATCGAGCGTCCTCAACCGATGTCGGGGATGTCAGTTGGATGGTCCCCACAGGAGGTTTTCGGGCGGCCACCTGGGTGCCGGGAACGGGAGCCCACAGCTGGCAGGCGGTGGCGGCTGGAGGGATGAGTATTGGACTCAAGGGGATGATTTTAGCGGCAAAGGTCCTGGCCGTGACTTCCGTGGACCTCTTCACGGACCCTCCATCGCCCAGCAAGCCCAACGTGAGTGGCAGGAGAAGCGCGGCACTGATTTCCAGTACGAAGCCTTGCTGGGAGACCGGGATCCTCCGCTGGACTACCGGCACTGAAGGTCGCTGGTGAAGGGGTCGGGGCAGAGGGATTCGAACCCCCGA
>JADFOI010000002.1 GCA_022562935.1 Acidobacteriota bacterium | reverse complement strand
GAGGCCAATTCATAGGGGCGAACTCGATGGCTCGCCACGAGTGGCTCGCCCGAACTGAACAAGTCGTACGAATTTCGCTCGTGTGGCTCCAGTCTCAGCAAACCCAACGGTTCGGGTCAGCCACTTGTGGCGAGCCACCGGCTGACCCCTACGAAGATCTACTTCTCTAGCTCAGATCCACCGAGGGCGTCCACGGTTCGTCTGCCCAGCCCACTCCGGTCCGTTTGACCTGGGCATCGATCAGGTAGGGTTTACCCTCCAGGGTGGCCCGCTTGGCCCTTGCCAGTGCCTGCTTCAATTCATCGGGTGTTTCCACGACTTCACCCTCCACGCCGAAGCCTTTGGCGATATAAGCCATATTCATATCGGGCTTGCCCAGATAATCGCAGAAATAGCGGCCCGTCTGGACCATTCGGCTGTCGCGGACGGCATTGATCACGCGATTGTGCGGCCCTCCATAGGCATGGTTGTTGTAGACCACCGTGATCACCGGCAGTTCCAACCGAGCCTGGTTCCAGAGCCCCGTGGGTCCGAAAACAAAGGCTCCATCCCCCGTCAGAGCGATGACCTGTTGTTTGGGCCGCGCCATCTTGACTCCGGCCGCTTTTCCGGTGGCTCCTCCCAGGTGACCAGCGTAATAAGCGATGTGCTCCCGGCCACCCATCGGGTTGAACTCGAAGAACTGCTTTCCTCCTGTTCCTCCCGACTCATCCACGATAATGGCGTCCTGGTCGGCGAACTGGGCGATCTCGTAGGTCAGACGATCCGAAAGCAGAGGGCTGCCATCCCAGTCCGGATTCCTGGTCATCACCGGTCGCAGCTTCTTGGCCCTCTCGCTAAAGGCCCGCACGCTCTCGGCTCGCTCCTGCGCCTTCTTTCTAATGGTGGGGGTCATGATACCCTCGATGGCCGCAATCAGGTCCTCAAGTCCATAACCGACATCAGCCACCAAGGGGACGTCTGTGGTGATGACATTGCCCATGCTGGCACTGTCAATCCTCATGTCAATGAACTTGATGTGACGCGGCACAACCGGACGGGTGCTGAAGTGCATCAGCTTGTTCCCCGCGTTGATCACCACATCAGGATTCTGGGTCTGAAGGGCGCTTCCACCCACAAACAGAGGGTGAGCCTGGGGAAAGTTGGCGAAAACCTGCCAGGGTTCCGTGACCGGCATACCCAGCAGCTCAGCCAGTTTGACCGCTTTTTCCGCCGAGTTGGTCTTGTAGAGTTCATCACCGACCATCAACAGCGGCCGTCTGGCCTCCACCAGCATCTGGGCCGCTCGCTCCACCTCTTTCGGATTGGGTCTCACCCGCATGCGCGGATCCACCTTCTCATGCCGGATGATCTCCGTTCTTACCTTTTCCCCGGTGTAATCCGTATGCCAGGTCGCATAGGTGGGTCCATAAGGAGGCGTCCAGGCCACCTTGAAGGCCCGGCGTATGGTCTCCGGAATCATCTCCGATCGCCTCGCCAGCCAGTGCCACTTGGTGATCGGCCCCACGATTTCCTCCTGATAGGCCACTGCTTCGAAACCGTCTCGCCCGGCTGCCCGGCTCGGTTCGTTTCGATAGCTGTAGAACACCAGCGGCGTCTGTTCCTTCCAGGCGCAATACATCTGCCCCATCGCATTCACCAGTCCCACGATGGCCGCCTGCATCACGATGGCCGGCTCTCCTGAGGCCTGGATGTATCCCATGGCCATGGCCGCTCCCGGGCCCTCGTGGGGGGTGAGGATGTAGGTCAGTTCCGGACGGTCCACCAGGGCTTCGTAAAAGTAGGCGTCACTGCTGGCCGAGTTGCCAAACACATATTTCACTCCCGAGGCAATCAGTTGCTCGGCAAAGGCTTCTCCTCCCGTCCCTTCGAAAATCCGGATATCCTCCGGCGATACATCGGTATCCCCCGTTTTCCCGTACACCAGCGGGGTCAGCGATTGGACCACCGACTGGGCCGCCGCCAGCGACACTCCCGTCTTGGCTAACCGGCTCACAAAGCCCCGCCGGGATATCGACTTGGACAGATACTGGGCCACTAGCTCTCTCATGGTTCCCTCCTTGCTATCCTTTTAGACGACTTGGACTCACACACAGAGTATCTCATGGGATAAGACATTTTGAAGCAAAAAAGCGAACAAAACACCTCTCAAAGTGCTCATCCACCGATTCCCATATTCGCCTACTTATCGCAGGGTCTCATTTCTGTGTCCACTCGCCGTCCCCCAGACCTCACGACTTGGGTAGAAAACGGTCGAGTGGGGTATTATAATCAGCTAGAATAGCGGGTCTGCTTCAGTAAATTACTGGTGCCATGGAGGGCACGAACCTCGTGAAAAACACCATTGCTCGCCGAGAGTTTTTAACCCGTACCGGTCTAACCCTGGCCGTAGCGGCCACCCCGTCGGGCCTGAGAGTTTTTGCGATGGGAGAGGCTGACACCGACGCTGAAGTGTTGCGTCCCGGCGTTTGGGTGAAGCTCACACCGGACAATCGGATCACGGTTTTGATGGCCAAATCAGAATTGGGCCAGGGAACTCACACGGCACTCGCCATGGTTGTGGCCGAGGAGCTGGAAGCCGACTGGAGTCAGGTGCAAGTCGAGACAGCCCCGGTAACCGAGGAATACAACGACCCCGAAGTGCATGCCCAGATCACTTTTGGAAGCAGCAGCATCAAGAATCTTTCTGAGCCGATGCGAAAGGCGGGGGCGGCCGGCCGGGAAATGCTGGTGCAAGCAGCTGCCCGAAGATGGAATGTCGCCGTCAGCGAGTGCGAGGCTTCACTGAGTAAGGTTCACCACAAGCCCAGCGGCAGCAGCTTCACCTATGGAGAGTTGTGCGAGGAAGCCGCCCGTCTTCCCGTCCCCACAAACCCGAGGTTGAAGAAGAAGAGTGAATTTAAGATTGTGGGTACACCTGTTCCGCGTTTGGATATTCCCGCCAAGGTCAACGGGCAGGCCCAATTTGGTATCGACGTGTTTGTGCCCGATATGCTTTACGCAGCCATTGCCCGACCCCCCGCTTTTGGGGCCCAGGTGATTGCCTATGATGAAAAAGCCGCCAGGCAGATAACGGGAGTCCGCCACGTGGTGAAAATAGACCGAGGGATTGCCGTGTGCGCGGATACCATCGACGCCTCCTGGAAGGGGCGGGATGCCCTCAGCGTGAAGTGGAATCAAGGAATTCAGCCCCATCTCAGTACCCAGACCGTAGAGAAGGAGCTCACTGACGGTCTCAACAGGCCGGGGGTATCTGCTCGCAATGATGGTGATGTCGAAAGCGCCCTGAGCCGGGCCCACAAGCAAGTCCGGGCCGAGTACTTTTTGCCCTATCTGTCCCACGCCACCATGGAGACCATGAACTGTACCGCTCATGTCCGCTCTGATGGATGTGACATCTGGGTTCCCACCCAGGGTCAAACCCGAGCGCTTCAGGCGGCAACGAAAATCACTGGATTGAAGCCGGAGCAGATCCAGGTCCACACAACCTACGTGGGAGGTGGATTCGGACGCCGAGCGCTGGTCGAACATGTTGAAGAGGCGGTGCAGATCGCCAAGGACACAGGAAGGCCGATCAAGCTGGTATGGAGTCGGGAAGAAGACATCCAATATGGTTCTTACCGTCCCGGGAACAGCTGTAGAATCGCAGGGGCGATCGATGGACAGGGCCGCGTGACCGCCTGGTCCCACAAGGTCGTAGCCCCCATGTTTTTCGTTCTCCCCTTTGCTCCCCCCGGAGTGGATTTCGCCGCCGTATCGGGACTGATCAACATGCAATATCAGATTCCCAATCTATCGGTGGAATACGTGAAACTGGAAAACCCGATTCCAGCCACATTCTGGCGTTCGGTGGGCAATTCACACAACGGCTTTACCTTGGAAAGCTTCATGGATGAACTGGCTCATGCGGCCGGAAAGGATCCTCTGGAGTTTCGACTGCAGCATCTGGACCATGACCCGCGGGCCCAGCGAATCCTTCAGACGGTTGCAACCCAGGCAGGTTGGGGAAAACCCCTGGCCGAGGGGCGGGCCCGTGGCATTGCCTGCCTCCACGCCTTTGGAAGCTACGTCGCCCAGGTGGCGGAAGTTTCCGTCCAGGAGAAAACAGGAAAGGTTCAGGTCCACCGAGTGGTTTGCGCCGTGGACTGTGGTCCCATCGTCAATCCGGATACGATTGTTGCCCAGATGGAAGGGGCCATCACCATGGGATTAAGCGCAGCGCTAAAAGAAAAGATCGAATTTGCCGAGGGCGGAGTGAAGTCGGCAAACTTCTTGGACTACCACATCTTGCGCATGAGCGAGGCTCCGGACGTGGAAGTGCATATTGTGGAAAGTGATGGTGCAATCGGCGGCGTCGGCGAACCGGGCCTGCCTCCCCTTGCCCCTGCCGTCTCCAATGCCGTCTTTGCGGCCACAGGAGCCCGAATACGAAGGCTCCCCATGACACCGGAAGTAATCCTGGAGGCGATAAAAAAGGGATAGGGCGAGCATCCAGGAAGGCCAAGCTCTTCGTTCTCCGCGCCCTTCGATCCTCGACGTAGCCTAGACTACGCCTCGGGTCTAAGGGCTTGTGCGGCCTCGATCTTGACCTCCCTGACCGCCCGCTAAGACTTGCCTAACTTGTAGAAATGTGGAGACTGACCCCATATGGGTGAAAAATGATGGAGTCGAGAAAGGTTTTAGAAGATGGACTACCGTAAGGCCCGCCAGGAGATCGTTGAAAAGAACAAGGGCATCAGGGATAAGCGAACGACCCTGGAAGAAGCCGTCAGCATGATCAATGACAAAGACCACGTCGCCGTGGGAGGGCTCCAATATACACGCACGCCCATGGGTGTGTTGTGGGAAATCATCCGGCAAAAGAAGCAGGACATCACCTTCTATAAACCTCTCATGAGTTTTGAAGGAGATTGGCTTTTCGTTTCGGGGGCCATGGGCAAGGCGGTAACCAGCTGGTTCAGTGGCGGGGTTACCTGGGGAGTTTCCAAGATCATGCGCACCTTCGCCGAGAGGGATCCCAGCACCTTTGAGGAGTGGAGTTTGCTGGGCCTCTCGCTCAGGTTTAAGGCGGGCGCCATGGGAATTCCTTGTATCCCCACCAAAACCATGCTCGGTTCCGACCTGGAGAAAATAAGGGGTCTAAAACGCTTCACCTGTCCCTATTCGGGCGAAGAGATGCTCTTGATTCCCGCCGTCAATCCCGACGTCGCCATCATTCATTCCCAGATTGCCGACAAGTACGGAAACGCTCAAATCTTTGGCCCCCCCTGTCTGGACATCGAAACCGCCAAGGCGGCCAGCAAGGTCATCCTGACGACTGAGCAAATCGTTGACAATGAGCACATTCGGGATGCGCCCAACTCCACGAACATCCCCTTCTTTTGTGTCGATGCCGTGGTAGAATTACCCTTCGGCTGCTATCCCCATGAGTGTTATGGGCGGTATGAACCCGCCTATGAGAAACTGGGAGAGTATGGCCAGGGTTTACTGAAAGCGGAAGATAAAATAGGCTTTGTCCAAGAGTATCTGGACAAGTATTTCTACCAACCGGCCGATTTTCCAGAGTACCTGGATTTATTTGGTGTGCGGAGCTTAGTGGAAGCGACTCGAAGGGGAAGGATTTGGCCGCTGTGAGCGACTATAACCCTGCGGAACTGACGGTGATCATGGGCTCACGTGCCCTACAAGATGGTCAGATTATATTCGCCGGAGCCGGGCTACCCCTGCTCTCGGCCATTCATGCCCAGAAAATGCATGCCCCCAGCCTGGCCATCCTTTTCGAAGTTGGAGGGGTCGCTCCAAGAATCACGAGTCTGCCCCGTTCGACCAATGAAGCGCGCTCGGTGCGCCGTTCCGTGGCCACCCCTGCCACCATCGACATGATGCTCTACCTGCAACGGGGTTTTGTCGACGTGGGCTTTCTGGGAGGTGCACAGATCGACCGTCACGGGAACATCAACAGCAGCTGCATTGGAACTCTGGAGAAACCCAAGGTACGGCTGCCGGGAAGTGGTGGGGCTAATGATATCGCCAGCTCGGCGAATCGGGTCTTCATCATTAGCTACCATGAAAAAAGACGGTTCGTAGAAAAGGTGGACTTTGTGACCAGTCCCGGTTTCCTGGAGGGCGGTCAAGCTCGAGAGAAAACAGGGTTAATGGGTGGAGGAGTGGAGAAGGTCATCACGAATTTGGGTATTATGGAGTTCGATAAAAACTCCCGATCCATGACACTGACAGCCGTACACCCCGGCATCACCGAAGAGGAAGTCCGGGAGAAAACAGGTTTCGAACTGCCTGTTGCTGAAGACCTAAAGACCACCACTCCTCCATCGGAGGAGGAATTACGGTCACTGCGCGCGCTTGATCCCGAAAAAAGATACCTCAAAGCCGGAGACTTTTAACTCTAGCCCGGATTATGCATAATCCGGGCTAGCTTGAAGCCAATTCACAACATAAAGGGAGACCAAGATGCTGGGTAAGGACTTTAGAAGCTTTCTTGAAGAAGTGAAAGAAAAGCACCCTTCAAATTACATTGAGATTGATAAGGAAATTTCTCCACTCTACGAAACGACGGCTATCGTCACCAAATTGGAGCAGCAGAAGCGCACCCCTATCCTCCACTTTAAAAACGTCAAGGACACCGAATTTTCGGTCGTGGTCAATACCTGTGCTTCGCGAACCACGGTGGCGTTGGGTCTGGGCGTGGACAAACGGGAGTTGCCCCAGAAGTATCGGGATGCCCTCAACAACCTCATCGAGCCCAACTTAGTCAAGGAGGCGCCGGTCCAGGAAATCATCCAGGTGGGTGATCAGGTGGACATTATGAAGCTCCCCCAGATGCGCTATCACGATACGGATGGCGCTCCCTATATCAGCGGTGGCATTGTCATGGCCAAGGACCCGGACACCGGATCTTACAACTGCAGCTATGACCGTTTGATGATGAAAGGTTCCCGGAAGTTGGGAATCTACATGACACCCGGGAAACATCTCAGTCAGATCTACGAAAAGGCGGAACAGAGAAATGAACCAATGCAATTGGCCATCGCCCTTGGAAACCACCCGGCCTGGTGTATGGGAGCTCTCTTTATTGGTCCCTACGACACCGATGAGCGCCACGTGATGGGCGGCCTCATGGGTTCTCCCTTGGACGTGGTTCAGGCCCAGACGGTGGATCTACAGGTGCCGGCACGATCGGAAATCATCATTGAGGGCGAGATCCTTCCCTTTGAGCGCGAAGAAGAAGGTCCCTACGGTGAATTTACAGGGTATTCGGCAGGGCAGGTGCCCCGGCCCTTTATCAACGTGAAGGCCATTACTCATCGCCAGGGTGCTATCTTTCAGGATATCTGCGGTGGACCCCACAGAGAACTGCTGTTGATGAGTACCATCCCCATGGAACCCAGCATCCTCGATTTCCTGCAAAAGAACATTCCGGCCGTTCAGAGCGTTCGCTGCCCTGCTCCCTTTACCTTGTTTGTCTCCATTAAGAAATCCCGGGACGGACAGGCCAAGCAGGTGATTCTAACGGCGTTTGCCGCCGACATGCAGGTGAAACATTGTGTCGTTGTCGATGACGATATCGATCTGACCAATAGTCAGGCGGTCATCCAGGCCATCGCCACCCGAGCCCAGGGGGATAGAGATCTGATTATGATCAAGGGAGTTTCCCACGATGAGCTGGATCCCTCCCGATCCGAGGGCAAACCCATTAGCGATAAGGTGGGAATCGATGCCACCGCCAAACCCTCACTGGAGATCTTTGCCGCCAAGCCCAAGGTCCCGGCAGAGGTCATGGATCGGATCAATCTCGAGGACTACATCGGCAAAAACGGGGGAAAATCGTCTCGAGAGTCACAGGAGACCCCATCGGAAACCGTGACCCGTTGATGGGAAGAAATCATGCCCAGATCTTATAAAGAACTCAGAGAGGTCATCGAGAACAAGGACAGGGGATTGCGGGAAAAAGTCATGTCCCTGACCGAGGCGATCCATCTCATCCAGGACGGCGACCATGTGGCTGCGGGAGGATGTCACTATTCCAGGACACCGATGGCGGCCATCTGGGAACTCATTCGCCAGAAGAAAAAGGACCTGGTTTATTCTAGAAGTATTTCCTCCACCGAGGGAGACCTGTTGCTGGTGGCGGAAGCCACCAAGCATGTGATCACCAGCTGGTTTAGTCCCGGAGTCACCTGGGGTGTCTCCCGCGCCATGCGACACTATATTCAGGAAAAGCTGGCCATTTATGAAGAATGGAGTCACATGTCTCTGGGCCTGCGCTACCGTGCCGGGGCCATGGGGATCCCCTTCATCCCCACAAGGGTCATGTTGGGATCAGACCTTTTTCCCCGGCTGCCGGAGCTCAAGGAGATGGAATGTCCCTACACAGGAGAGAAGCTGGCTCTCGTGCCCGCCCTGAATCCTAATGTGGCCATCCTACACACTCAGCGCTGCGACCCTTACGGAAATGTGCAAAGCGAAGGACTCCCCTTTATGGATCAGGACATCGCCGGGGCTTCGGACAAGGTCATCATCACGACCGAGAGAATCATCAGCAATGATCAGGTCAGAAGGAGCCCGGATCGGACCTCCATTCCCTTTTTCCAGGTTGACGCTGTAGTCGAGGTTCCCTATGGGTGTCTTCCCCACGAATGTTATGGATACTACGAGCCCGATTTCAGCCACATGGACTATTACGTCAAGCTGATGATGGGAAAGGGTCCTGAAGGCGTCAAGGAGTACCTGGACCAGTACGTGTACGCCCCGGAGTCCTGGACCGACTATCTGGAGATGTTGAAGTTCGGTGATATCCTTCGGGCCACCACCGATGGAAGAAGTGTTTACAATGACTAAAAATAGTTACAACACTGCTGAACTGGTGGCGATCATGAGCGCCAGGCTCCTGGAAGATGGCAAGATCATATTCGGCGGAGCGGGTATGCCGCTCATCTCTTGTGTCCTGGCCCAGAAAATGCACGCCCCTCGACTGACCATTCTCTTTGAAGGAGGCGTGATCGGACCTCACATCGAACCGGGCAAACTCCCTCCTTCCACCAATGAGCAGAGAGCAGCTCGACGGGGCAACATGCATCTTTCCATCACCGACGTTCTCCTTCTTCAACAGAGAGGGTACGTGGACTACGGCTTTCTGGGGGGTGCCCAGATTGACCAGTACGGAAATCTGAACAGCTCCTTTATCGGTGATGCCGACAACCCCAAGGTGCGCCTTCCCGGAACGGGTGGGGCCAACGATATCGCCAGCCTGGCCTCCAAGATCCTGGTTGCCATGCACCACGAGAAAAGGCGGTTTGTAGAAAAGGTCGATTTCATCACCACCCCGGGTTATCTGCAGGGAGGGGACAGTCGTGAAAAGGCCGGCTTGACGGCGGGAGGAATCTACAGGGTCATCACCCATCTGGGCCTGTTCGACTTTCACCCCACCACCCGCAGGATGCGCCTGGAGGCTCTACACCCCGGTGCCCAGGTTGAAGAAGTCCAGGAGAACACCGGTTTTGAGATGCTCATTCCCGATGAGATCGGCCACACCGATCCACCTACTGAGGAAGAGCTTCGGATACTCCGTGAGTTGGACCCCGACCAACGCTACACCCGAGCCAAAGACGAGTAACTCACTTCGTACGTAGAAAATAGACAATAGAGAATAGGCCACTCCTTTGGTGCCTCGAACCTGTCGCATCAAGTTCACAGGGGAGTTCGGTGCCAGCCCCAAGAATTTTCCTTCGTTCGCAGGTGTTTGGGAGGAAATTCTGGGACTGGCCCAAAACTCGGTCCCCAAACCCCCTGAATTCTGGGAGAATTCTTGGGGCTGTCCCTAATCTCTCTTTGTGATCGGGAACACTACAAAATTTTCCCAACCCGTTCATTATTCAGGAAATAAGAGGCTGTGACCTCTCTACGCCCTATGACAACATGTCCTGAAACGGGTAGCGCAAATAGGCCAACCCGCTGGAACTTACTTTCACTTCTGCTGCCTCTTCTGGCTGGCTCGTTTTTTGCGATAGAAGCCGTCACGGCGGGAGTTTGGGGACTGTCCCAAGAATTCTCCCAGAATTCGGGGACAGTCCCCAAACTCCCGCTTGAGGTGACGCACATTTCCTTTCAAACCTGGAGCAGCCCGGGCATGCCGAGCATTTTGGTTACGCTGAATCAACCGGTGAGCCAGGCATGGCTGAGTCGACAGCTCTTTTTTCTGGTCGACGGACTTGAAAAACTACCCGTCACCTTGGAGCCTGTGGGAGAAAATCCGGGCCTTCGGGACCGGCAGTGGCGGGTTCAGCCGGTGGCCGAGATGCCTCTCGATACCCAAATTCGCTTGAGGCTAAAGCCAGGCCTCTTATCACCGATGGGAACGAAACCGGGCGTTACTCCCAGAACGGTCGTCGAGTTCCACACCTTTCCCACTCCTCGTTTTCTAGGTATTGAATGCTCCAATAACTCCGGACTGTTGATTCGAATCTACACCCCAACCAGCCACTCTCCAAGTCAGGGCTGCAACCCCCTTTCCGGAATCTCTCTTGTGTTCTCCTCGCCGGTCACCCAGGAGATGCTGCGCCGCCACCTGGTGGTGGAACCTGCCTTGGAGGGGGAGTTAGGGGGAGAGTTTGGGGAGTTAAGGGACAGGCCGCGAAAGAAAGGAGAGGAGTACAAAATCCTGCTTCCGCAAGGCCTCAAGGCGGCCACCGACTATCATCTCAGAGCCCGCGCCGCCGAGATCCTCGATGAATTCGACCGGCCTCTGCCCTCGGATATCGACTTTAGCTTCCCCACCAACAACCGCCCCCCCAGCCTGGTGATGAACCACCCCATCTCCATTCTGGAGCGACGGGTAAAAAACCACCTCCCCGTCACCCTAACCAACATTGCAGAGCTGGATGTGAAATTCCAACGCCTGACCCCTGAGGGTATCGAACGCTCCCAGATCACCGTTGCGGTGGAACCCCGAAATCTTCCCTCTCCACTGGCGAAGCCCAGCAATATCTCCTACCGCTTTCCATTGAATGTGCGCGAGTGGTTAAAGGGCCAGTCGGGAGTGCTGCTTGGCCACCTCTCCACCTATCCTTTCACCGGCCCCCCGCGCTGGTTCTTCTCGGAGGTCACCCCCTTCCACGTCCACCTGAAGCTGGGTCATGACAACAGCCTGGTCTGGGTAACGGATCTGGCGACGGGGAAACCGGTCCAGGGAGCTCAGGTGCAAATTTACCGGGATCAGGTGTCCGCCATGACGGCCAGGCCCACACCTTTATCCGCAGGAGTGACCCGAGTTGACGGGACGGCGTTGCTGGATGGGACGGATCTGCTCGATCCGGCGATGGAAAATCTGAACAGCTGGCCCCCACTTTACGATCCTGACGGCACCGCAGAAATGTTCTTCGTCCGCGTGGTTCGAGACCAGGAAATGGCCCTCCTTCCGCTGGCCGACGAGTTTTCGGTACTGGCGGAAGTCGCCAACGATGACCGACTGCCCGCAGGCATCGAGCGGCCCGGACCCATCCGCACCTGGGGCACCACAGCCCAAGGCGTCTACCGGACCGGAGACACCGTCCAGTTCAAAGTTTATGTCCGGGATCAGAACAATCAGTCCTTGGAGCCTGCGCCAGCGAAGGGATATCACCTGCAAGTCATCGACCCCATGAACAAGGTCACCTACCAGGTCAAGAACCTCGAGCTCAACGACTTTGGAGCCTACCACGGCGAGTTCAAGGTGCCCCGTAAGAGGGGAGCCGTCGGATGGTATCAGTTTGAGCTGAGGGCGGACTTCATCCCAAACAGAAGTTGGAAACCGATGCGGGTACTGGTTGGCCCTTCCCCTGAGGGGAGGCATTACACCCGTACCGCCACCCTCAAGGATACCTTCAGGCCCATGGACCAGATCAAACTTCGTCGCTCCAGTTTGGGAAATGGAAAAGCCCTGGGGGGTCCCGGGCACCATCTTCCCATCGAGCCTGAAAAGACGGAGTATCAAGTCGGTGAGACGGCTCGCATCCTGATCCAAAACCCATTTCCCGGTGCACGTGCACTCTTCACCATCGAGCGATTGGGCGTTCAGCGAAGCTGGAGCCGGGTGCTGGAAAGGGACACGGAGCTGATCGAGTTTGAGATCACTCCAGAGAACTTTCCGGGTGTCTACTTCTCCGCAACAGTGATGTCGCCGAGGGCCGATCAACCTCTGAAAGATGGTGGGATGCGTATGAGTAGACCGACCGTCCGGATGGGTTACATTGGCCTGGCGATTCGCGATCCTCACAAGGAGCTCACCGTCGAGGTCAGACCGCGCCACAGTACCTACAGGCCCGGCGAAAGAGTGATCGTCGATCTGGCTGCAGCTCCCCTCCATCCGGAGGACCGCGAGGAAAGACTTCCTAGAATGGAACTTGCCGTTGTCGTTCTGGATGAAGCCCTATTCAATCGACTGGCCAGGAGAAGAGAGGACTTTGACCCCTACAAGGGCTTCTACCGTCTCCAACCACCCCACCTGCAGAACTTCAACCTATTGACTCCTCTAATTGGGACCCGAGAAATCGAGAAGAACAGATCCAACACCGGAGGCAGTGGCACCGGACCCGATCTGACTTCAATGCTTCCGTTTGTGAGCTACTGGAATCCGTCTCTGCTCACCGACGCCAGTGGCCGAGCAACCATTGAGTTTCAGGTGCCGGACAGCCTCACCGGTTGGAGAGTACTGGCCATGGCCGTTACTTCCGGAAATCAAATGGGGCTCGGAGAGGGGCGCTTTACGGTCCATCAACCGAGGGAGTTGCTGCCGCTTCTGGAGAATGAGAAGGAACGGGAAAAGAGAAACTTCTGAGCCCGCCGCCTATCTCATCCAGCGGCTGTAATCATCTCCACTGACGTAGTCCTTAAGATCAACCTCCAGGAAACTTGCCCTCTTGAAAAGCGGGAACTCGCTTTTTCCTTTCAAGTTCTTGTATTTCCAGGGAACAGTGGCATCGACGATCATCTTCGCCTTGCCGACGAAACTTCCCTCCACAAGCTCCCGCACCCCGGCAATGGGATTATTCCTGTGAGCCTTGACCTCGGGGATGATATGAATCTGCTCTGAAGGATTACAGCGGGTGGTTACAGCCCACTCGATCTCGTCCATATCCAGAATATCGACGTCCTCATCAACCACCGTAACGGTCTCCAGGTAAACGGAAAATCCAAAAGCCGACATGGCCACATGAGTTTGAAGACCTTCCAGATCGTAGTCATCCTTTCTCACCTGGATAATCCCATGATGCCAGTGAGCCGAACCGGGAGTCAGGGTTGCATCCATCACAAAGTTGGGGTCCAGTGCCTTCACGTATTGGTAAAAAGCAATATCGTTGGAGATCCTGAAATTGAAATTTTCTTTGGTCCCCGCCACAACCACATAAGCAATTGCATCTTCCCTCAGGCTGAGGGCCTGAATCTTCAACACAGGTTTGCGTTGGGGTATGCTCATATACTTCAAGAACTCGGGCCAGGGTCCCTCGGAGGCCAGATCATAGGGTGGCTCAATGACCCCTTCGAGGACAAAACTCGCTTCAGCAGGAACGACTAGATCGATGGTTTCGCATTGAATGACCTCCACTGCCTTCTTTCTCAGGGCCCCGGCAAGAGCCAGTTCATCCTGACCCAGGGGAAGCTTGGTCGCAGCCGAGATATACAGATCCAGGGGAACCCCCATGACCAGGGCCACCTCAAAAGGCTTTCCCTCTCTTTTGTACTTTAAAAAGTTATTGCCCACCCCACTCTCGTTTCTCACATTCAAAGCAACCGTATTGTCCTTCAGCAGCATGGCCCGGTTGATGGCCACATTCTGGACCCCGGTATCCGGATCTTTGGAAATAATCAGGGGCTGGAAGTATTTCCCCCCGTCATGAGGGGTAACCTTGACGGAAGGAACCCTCTGAAGGGCATCAAAATTATGGGTATAAACCTGCTCCTTACAGGGGCCCTCGCTGACCTGGACAGAAGGGATGGGGTTCCCGGTAGCCTCGATGAAAGCCTCCTTAAACTCCCGGGGCGAAACCGGAAGTCCGAGGATTTCGCGAGTTCTATCCTTTTCAGAGAGAAGGCACGCCGCACAAGGGAAGTCATATCCTTTGACATTCTTGAAAACGACTCCGGGGGTCCGTGGAAGTGCATTCAATTTTGAGATAATGCCGGTTAACTCACACTCCGAGTCAACCTCTCTTTCGATCTCAATGACCTCACCTTTCTCCTTATAACGTTCAATGATAGCGCTGAGTCCACTGAGCTCTTTGATTTTGGTCATGTTCCAACTCCCCCTTCAAAGGTTATCTAAATTCACGTACTTCTCCAGCTGGAGCCTGTCCAGAACTTCCTGGGGCACCTTGTTTCTCCTGGGGAAGGCAGAAAGAGAGGGCTTGGCAGTGGCGTCAATCCCCATCTTGGTGACCACTCCCTCTTCTCCACAGGAAGGGTCCAGGGAGGAACCCCTCACCCCCGGAATGATGACCATATCCCGATCGGCCTGAACGCGAGTGGCCACGGCCCAAACGACCTCCTGAAGATTGGTGATCTGGACATCTTCATCCACCACAATGACGTGCTTTACGTAGACGTCGCAAGAGAAGGCGGCAAGAATGGCCGATTGGGCCTGTCCCGGGAATCTCTTCTTGATCGAAATAATCAGGGTAAAGGGTGCAGGAACATGAATATCCACAAGGGTGGGCACAGCGCCCTTAATCGTTCTATAGAAATTTGCTTCCATGGGGATGGTGGCCATCACCAGATGCTCCCGATGCTGTCCTCCGCAAATGTCTTGAAAAATGGCATTTTTCCTTAAATGGACGGACTTCACGGTCACCACGGGCCTTAATCCTTTTCCCGTAGCATACCCGGAAAACTCGCAAAAGGGACCTTCCTCCTCCCTGACGTAAGGTTCAATCACCGCCTCCAGAACAATCTCAGCATCGGCGGGGAAGACCGTGCCCGGCAGCTCCCCCTCGATCATCTCCACCGGGCTATCCAAAAGACCTCCGATGATCCCCAGTTCATTGTCCCCGTAAGGTCCAATATAAAGGGCACCCAAGGCCCAAGCCGGATGATTGCCTATGGAAATACTGATCGGAAAAGGCTTTCCCTGATCTTCCATCCGGGAATACATCTCATGGAGATGCTTGCCTACGGTCATGAAAATTCCCGCTTTATTTCTGCTTTGATACATCAAGCGGTTAAAGCTGGCATTGACCTGTCCCGTCTCAGGGTCTTTTCCCAAAACAATTCCAGCAGTGAGATAAGGGGCCGCATCACCTTCGTGATAGGTCATCAAGGGCAGGTCTTTGAGATCAAAATCATCTTCACCAATGGTCTCCTCAAGGACGGGGCCATCGGTAACCATCTTGGGAGAAACTTGATTTTCAATAGCCGCCAGGTACTTGGCTCTAAATTCTTTGGAATCAACACCAATGCTTGCTGCAATCTTCTTTTTTGTCGAACAGACATTGGTCACCACGGGAAAGGAAGATCCCTTGACCTTTTCGTAAAACAGGATGGGCAGCTTCCGCATCTCTTCAAGCTTGGTCAGTATCCCGGCAACCTCATACTCGGGATCCACTTCCCTCTTGATCCTGCAAAACTCTTTCGGGTTTTCTCGTTCATACTCGGTGAGAAAACCTCTCAAATCTTTGGTTCTTTTCATTCGCTTCGGCTCATGACGGCGAGCTGTAGAGGGATTGTAATGGTGGGGAGAAGGAGGGTCAACAGGGACCAGCGGACCGCAGACCGCAGACAACAGACAAGGCACGGACTACCGACAAGACTTAGACCTCTTGAAACCTGGAGCCTGCAGCTTGGAACCTGGAACCTGGAACGCCTGCGGTACGTGCCAGCGCCAAGCAAGCACCGTTGACAGGCTTGGCCCCTTATTCTACATTCTACGGTCTGGATACTCTCCTTATTAACAAGATCCCAGGAGAATTGACGATGAGTGAGGTTCAAGAGCTTTCCATTCCTGAGAAGACGAATATGGCTCAGCTTGCCTGTGATCAGTGGGCCGAAGGCCCTGATCGCGACAATCCAGCGCTGCTCTTTGATGACAGAAAAATAAGTTGGAGCGAACTTCAAGACTCGGTCAACCGAATCGGGAATGCCCTGCTGGGCATCGGTATTGCAAAGGGCAATAGAGTCGTACTGAGATCTCAGAACTGCCTCGAACTTTATTTTTCTATCCTGGCCTGTATGAAGATAGGAGCCGTACCCGTGCCAACCAGCAGTTTGTTTGGAGCCAGGGAAGTCCAGCATATCCTCAATGACACCCAGGCCGTGGCTGCCATTGTCCACTCTGAGAGTCTCTCCGTTTTTGATGAAGTGCAAAGCGAGCCGCTCAAAAAGATCATTGTCATCGGTGAAAGCAGCAAACAGGGTATTGCTTTTGAAGAGATGATCCAGGATGCTTCCACGGAGCTCGAATGTGCAGACACCAAGAGCAGCGACGAAGCATTTATGCTTTACACATCAGGGACGACTTCGATCCCCAAGGGAATTGTTCACGCTCATAGCTGGCTCATTGCCACCGGCGAACCGATCGCCAAGGTTGAAATGGAGCTCCAGCCTGGAGACGTGACGCTGTCGGTCTCCGAAATCAACTGGATGTATCCCTTTGGTTGTAATTTCTTTTACCCCTTCTACTGTGGTGCCACCGTGGGCGTCTATCAGGGGAGGTTTGATACGGAGAGAGCTTTTGAGTACATCGAAAAATATGGAGCCACCCATTTCATTGGAAATCCCACCATCTTCAAACGAATGCTTCTGGTAGAGGATGCCGAGAAACGATGGGACTGCTCCTCCCTGAAGATGGGATTGAGCTCCGGAGAAACACTTCCCCCTCATGTTTTCAAGACTTGGAAAAAACGCTTTAACAGTGAGATTTACGATTCCATGGGGCAAACCGAGATCCACATCTTCTGTTGCACCAGACCCGGCGTGGTCAAGCTCAGCACCATGGGAAAGCCCTTCGCTGGAGTTCCGCCTGTCACCGTAGTCGATAAAGAGGGAAATGAAATTGAAAGGGGTGAAGTTGGGTATCTTGCCATCAGTGCAGACCATCCGGGCCTGGCCCTACGCTACGAAAATCAGGAAGAAATGTGGAAATCCAGATTCAACAAGGGATGGTACCTCACGGGTGATATGTCCTACATCGACGAAGAGGGTTTCTTCTGGTTTGTCTCAAGATCTGATGATCTGATCAAGAGTCGAGGATACTTGATCAGTCCGAAAGAAGTCGAGGATACCTTGCAGGAGCACGAATCCGTGCTTGAAGCGGCGGTAGTGGGAAAGAAGGATCAGATTTTAGGCCAGCTGGTTAAAGCCTTCGTTGTCCTTCGACCCGGCCAAAGCCCTTCGGAAGAACTTGGAGAAGAACTCCGGAAAATGACTCGAGAACTGATCGCTCCCTATAAGGTCCCCAAGGAAATCGAATTCATTGATGAGTTTCCCAAGACGGTGACGGGAAAGATCATCCGAAAAGGGCTTCGAGAGAAGGACGAATAGGTTAGCGGGCGAGCCCGCTTTTCTCATACCCAATCTACTGCGGCAGCGGATCTGGCCGCGTCAACCGGAATCGGAGTGGAGTGAACAGGAGACCTTTTTCCCCTCCACCTTGAAGCGACCACCTTCCGGGCAACGATTGATGGAAATCCCGTCTCTTTCCAGATCCTTCAGGGTGGGCTGTTTGCCCGGATGGCTCATGGTCCAGGTCATGATGCCTCGTTCGATAGCCTGACGGTTCATTTGGCAGGCAATGGCTTGTCCGGCCGTCTTGACAACACCGCCCCGGGTGAGTTGCTCGTTCATGCCGCCCTGGCCGAGATAGCCGTAGTAGAGGGCCCCGATGATCAACAGGGTCACGATAACGGAAATAAAGCCGAGACCTCGCTCGGAGCCCATCCTGGCCCTGGCTTTTTCAGAAGCATTGACCATGGTTCTATGGTAACATTTCCTCGTAGCGCGCTTTCGTGCTGTCGTGCTGTCGTTCCAGGTTTCAAGTTTAGAATTTGGGATTTGGGATTTGTTTGGAATTTGGGATTTTGAATTTCCGCTGACCGGAGTCAGCGGTCTGCCGTCTGTGCTCAGTCCTCATCACTCAGTCCTCTCTTCTATCCGTGAGGCCACTCCCGGGAGGAGGAACTTCTCCCTCTGCAGGACCGACCTTGTTGTAGCCATCCAAAGCGGCCACCTTGTAACACTCTGCAAAGGTCGGATAGTTGAAGACGGTATTGACGAAGTAATCGATGGTTCCCCCCATAGCGATGACGGCCTGCCCAATATGGATCAGTTCCGTTGCGGAAGTCCCGATGATGTGAACACCGAGAATTTTCCGGGTTTCCCGATGAAACAGCAGCTTGAGGAGACCCGAGTCGTCCCCCACCATCACACCGCGGGCGATCTCACGGTAACGGGCAAGACCCACTTCGTAGGCAATTCCCTCTTCGGTCAGCTCCCTTTCTGACTTACCCACCATCGAGATCTCCGGGACGGTATAGATCCCGTAGGGAAAGAGATCGGGCATGGAGATCACCTGTGCTCCAAAGGCATTACAAGCCGCGATCCGGCCCTGCTCCATAGAGGTTGAGGCCAAAGCCGGAAACCCAATCACATCTCCGGCTGCAAAGATATGAGGCTGCTCGGTCTGGTACCTCTCATCGACCTTCAAGCGGCCTCGTTGGTCGGCCGTTAACCCCGCCGCTTTCAGATTCAAGGCCGGAGTTGCCCCGATTCTACCAATGGAATAGAGGAGCAGCTCGGAGATAATTCGTTTTCCCGACTTCAAAATTGCCACGGCCCGCCCCGGTTTTTCAATCGTCACCGAGGCAACTTCCTCGCCCAACCGAAAGATGCAATCCATGTCCCTCATCTGATACTTGAGGGACTCCATAATCTCGACATCCACAAACTCGAGCAATTGCCGCCGCTTGTCGACCAAGGTCACCTCCACTCCAAGTGCGGCAAAAATCGACGCATACTCGGCACCGATGACGCCCGCCCCCACAATGGTCATGGTTTGAGGGATCCGCTTAATGCTCATAATCATATCGGAGGTGATGACCGTCTCCTGATCCACGTCCACCCCTTCAGGCTGGCTCGGAACCGTCCCTGTAGCGATGACGAGATAGTCCGCTCTGACTTCCGTCTCCTCCTCCTGACCCTTAATGATGAGAGTATGGGGATCCACAAATGAAGCCTCTCCGCCAAGCAGCGTGATTCCGTTGCGGCTCACCTGATCACGAATCACTTCGACTTCTCGCCGGATCACGTGCTGGCATCGAAAGAGAAGATCCTCCATCGTGATCTCCTCTTTCACGGTATAGGAACGGCCGTAGATGGCTCGCTGCCTCCGACCGGTTAGATAGAGAACGGCCTCTCGAAAGGTCTTGGAGGGTATCGTTCCCGTGTTGATGCACACCCCGCCCACCTGCTCCCGGCGATCGCAAATGGCCACCTTCTTGCCCAACTTGGCTGCCTGTATGGCAGCTCTTTGGCCGGCTGGTCCCGTACCGATGACAAACAGGTCAAAATGTTCCATAGAAGCCCTATCCCGGACAGATCAGGAAGAGAATATAAATCCAATCGGAGAGCACTCGATCAAGCGTTGAACCAGGCGAAGATTGCCCTTCCAAAAACCATCCTCTTGAAGGACCTGCAGGGCATAATTCGAGCAGGTCGGTGTGAAACGGCAGGTGGCAACGTAACTCATCACCGGAGCCCCGAATCTCTGATACAGATGAATTGCTGCAGTCTCGGCACGAAGGGACCAGCTACTCTGGAGAAAAATCAGGAGCAACACCAGAAGTGAAGCTTTTACAACTCGACGCATCCAGAGTCTCATTACTATCTATCAGCAAAGTCGGAGATTACGGGAATCAGGGCGATCATCTCCGTCCGATTCGACGACATCCGGGATACGGGTGGGGGCGGAATCTGCTGCTCCTCATGAGCATCCGGGGTGTCTGGCATGGTCCTCTCCAAAAATCAATCGACTGAAAACCGCACTCATTGGTAGCACAGCTGGTTTCGGCACACAAGCCTTTTCCTCATCGAGCGGTGAAGCGGCCTTCTTGACGCTCTTTTCTCCTCCAAGATAGAATCCCCATGGGAATCAAGGAGTTCTGCCCCACAAGGAGGACAATAAATGAACAGGATCGTCCGAATCACATCGCTGGGTCTTTTTTTCACCTCCCTATCCTGCAGCCCCTCTTCCACTCCCGGCGATTCCCCCTCCGATTCAGCCCAACGGGTCATCGAGGTGGAGGCTCGGCCGGACCGCGGGAGAAGCGAAGAGCACAACCTGGAATTCGAGGCCAGGTGGAACGAACTCTATAACACTCCTCACGATAACGGCGACACCCTGGTCATCGGGACCATTGGCGACGCCGATTCCCTGAACGACCTCACTTCGGCGGCCATCACGGGCTCGAACGTTATCGGTCTCTTGTTTTTATCTCTGACCCGCACCAATCCGGATTTCTCCCACGCCCCCTCGCTGGCTGAGTCGTGGCAGTTCTCAGAGGACCATCTGGAACTGACTTTTCACCTGCGGGATGATGTGTTCTGGCACGATGGAGTAAAGACCACGGCTCACGACGTCAAGTTTACCTTCGAGAAGCAGATTAGTCCCAATATCGGCTGGGCGACGATCAAGTGGAAGCAGTTCATCAAGGAGTGCGTGGTGGTAGACGATTACACCGTCAAGTTCATCTTCGAGCGGCTTTATCCCTACCAGTTGATGGATGCGGTGGTGGGAGCAGTCCTGCCCAAGCACATCCTGGAAAAGGTCCCTGATGAGGAGATGGTCAGCACCGATTTCAACCGCAATCCGGTGGGTAACGGTCCCTACCGCTTCAAGGTGTGGAAGGCGCAGCAATATATCGAGGTGGAGGCAAATGAGAACTACTTTGCCGGTCGGCCGCCCCTGGACCGGATCATCTTTAAAGTGGTCCCTGACCAGGAGAACCTGGCTCTCCAGCTCAAGAGCGGTGAGATCGACTTCATGGATGGGGTGCCGCCCCGCTTTTTTGAGGAACTCGCGCGGCAGGAAAATCTGGTGGCCTACATTGCTCCTGGCCGTTCCTACAGTTACCTGGGCTGGAACCTGCTTAATCCTCTCTTCCAGAGCAAGAAGGTTCGCCAGGCTCTGACCATGGCCATTAACCGCCAGGAAATCATCGACTCCCTGCTCTTTGAGTTTGGTGAAATTCCCAAAGGTCCTGTGCTGCCCATCATCTGGGCCCATCACCCGAATCTGCCCGACTTCCCCTACGACCCGGAGAAGGCCCGGCAATACCTGGCGGAAGAAGGGTGGAAAGACAGCGATGGTGACGGCTGGCTGGACAAGGACGGCCAGCGGTTTTCCTTTACAGTGAAGACGAATAAAGGCAACCAGATCCGTGAGGACATCCTGATCTTGGTGCAAGACATGTTCAAGGAAGTGGGGATTGAAGTGAGGCCGAACATCCTGGAGTGGACGGTCTTCATCGGAGACATGGACAAGAAAGACTTCGAAGCGGCCGTGGCCGGTTGGAGTGTAGGTCTGAAAATGGATATGACCACCATTTGGCATTCGGACTCCATTAACGATAAATTCAACTTCGTCTCCTATTCCAACCCCGAGTTTGATCGCCTCAACGACGCCGCCATCTTCGAGATGGACTCGGAGAAGGCCAAGCAGATGTGGTGGCGGGCCCAGGAGATGATCGCTGAGGATCAGCCCTACACTTTTCTCTATAGCCCCAAGGACATTAACTTTGTGCACAGGCGATTCCAGAATGTCCAGATGGAAACGGTGGGATGGAATTACAACCTGGAGCAATGGTGGGTCCCCAAGGATAAGCAAAAGTACTGATCTTACTGCGGCTTAAATGCACACCTACATCATTCGCCGTATCCTGATCTCGATCCCTTTACTCTTTGGCCTGCTGACCATCAACTTCTTTCTCATCCACGCTGCTCCGGGGGATCCCACCGACATCTTCTACAACCCCGACATGGATCCGGAGGCCCGCGAAAACATCCGGCGCATCTATGGGCTGGATCAACCGCTGGGTGTGCAGTATCTGAAGTACATCCAGGGCGTCGTCCTGAAATTTGAATTCGGTTACTCCATCGCAAAAAAACGACCCGTCAAGGACGAAATCCTGGAGGCTCTCCCCAACACCATTCAACTCTCCGCCCTGGCCCTGCTCCTTGAGCTCAGTTTGGGGATTGGCATCGGCATCCTGGCGGCGGTAAAACAGCAATCGACCTTCGACAACGCCACCCGGGTCACGTCATTGACCTTTTATTCGATGCCTTCCTTTTACCTGGGACTGGTGTTGTTGTTTCTCTTTGCCGGAGGGGTTTCTGCCACCCACTGGTTTCCAGCTTCCGGAATGGTCGATATTGTGCGCCATGACTCGATGAGTACGCTGGGACGTCTGGGGGACCGGGCCATACATATCTTTCTGCCCAGCTTGACGCTGGGCATCGGCGCTGCCGCCGGGATCTCTCGTTACATGCGTGGAGAGCTTCTGGAGGTTATCCGCCAGGACTACATGCGTACGGCTCGGGCCAAAGGTCTAACCGAGAAGGTGGTCGTTTTCAAGCACGGTCTGCGCAATGCCTTGATGCCCATCATCACCATCATGGGGTTGAGTTTGCCTTTTCTCTTCAGCGGAGCGGTGATCGTGGAGCAGGTGTTTGGTTGGCCGGGGATGGGACGTGTGGCGGTGGATGCGGCATTTCAGCGTGACTATTCGATGTTTCTGGCCGTCAACCTGATCTTCGGCGTCATGGTGGTAGTGGGCAATCTGGTGGCAGACATTTTGTATGCCATTGTGGATCCACGAGTGAGGCTTTCCTGATCATGCCACTCTCTTACTGGATTCCAGGATGGGGTCATTGGCGTTCGGGCCAACCTGTTAAAGGGGCAATGATTCTGGGATTGTTCGGCCTGTTCCTTGGCATTGCCGGGTGGCACGCGGGCACTCTATGGGAATCGCTGGCCCACACCGTCCAGAAGCTCTCCGGAGCAAGCGTCCTCTACACCCTGCGAGACCTGGATTTTCTGGTCAGCACCCTCTTTGTCCTGGGAATGCTGGTGGCCATGGGGCTCTACTCGGGCATTTCCTGCCGACAGATACAGAAAACCCGCAGCCTTGCCCAGTTGCCGGAGGGACAGTGGTCTATCGTCAAACGGCAATTCCTAAAGAACCGGCTGGCTGTGGTGGGGGCCCTCATCATTCTGGCACTCTATCTGGTTGCCTTTCTTTGCCCCTTTCTCGCACCCTATGATCCGGTCGAACAGGGAGACCGGGTGCAGGAGCGATTGCTTCTCCCTTCCGCTGAACACCTGCTGGGGACCGATCGGTTTGCTCGCGACGTTTTCAGCCGTATCGTTTATGGCTCGCGGATTTCCCTGCTGGTGGGCTTCCTGGCCATGGGTCTGGCGGTGACCCTGGGGACCGCCGTCGGAGCGGTGGCTGGATACTACGGCGGTTGGGTGGACAGCGTGATCATGCGCTTTGTGGACATGATGCTTTCCTTTCCCAGCCTCATTCTGATCATTACGGTGATTGCCCTGTGGCGCAATCAGTCCATCTGGATCATCATCACCCTCATTGGGCTCATGTCCTGGATGGGCGTGGCGCGACTGGTGCGCGGGCAGTTTATGGCACTCAAGGAGCGTGAATTCTTCCAGGCGGCGAAGGCCCTGGGGGCAGGAACGGGACGGTTGATCTTCCGAC
Source organism: Acidobacteriota bacterium (assembly GCA_022562935.1). GTDB lineage: Bacteria > Acidobacteriota > UBA6911 > RPQK01 > JADFOI01 > JADFOI01. Next base: position 65,429 of record JADFOI010000002.1, on the reverse strand, counting down.
ATCTGCTGCCCAATTCGCTGACACCCATCATCGTGTCGGCTACGCTGCGAGTCGGGAATACCATCCTGCTGGAGGCATCACTGAGTTATCTGGGACTGGGAGTGCAACCTCCAACTCCCAGTTGGGGAAATATCGTGTACGATACCAAGGGAAATCTGTTCACCGAGTGGTGGATGCCTTTGGCCGCAGGAATGGCGATCGTGGTCACCGTGGTGGGGTACAACCTGTTGGGCGACGGTCTGCGAGACGCCCTGGACCCGCGGCTCAGGGAGTAAAGTGCCTCGCTCCTTAAAGACGATGACGTTTGCTGATGAGGCTGCGAGGCACTAAGCACTATGCACGTGAAGGAATCTGCCGGAACCGTATCCATGACCCAGGTCCAAAACGCGGGCTCCCCTCACCTGGAAGTCCGTAACCTCAAGACCTATTTCTACACCGAGGACGGTGTGGTCCGGGCCGTGGACGGTCTCAGTTACGGGCTGGCCAAGGGTGAAACTCTGGGTCTGGTGGGCGAGAGTGGATGCGGGAAGTCCGTTTCTGCCCTGTCGGTCATGCGTCTTATCGCCTCCCCCGGCAAGATTGTGGAAGGCGAAATCCTGTTGGACGGCCTGGATCTTCTTCAATGCTCGGAGCCGGAGATGCGTGAAGTGCGGGGCAACCGCATCTCGATGATCTTTCAGGAGCCCATGACCTCCCTCAATCCGGTGTTCACCATAGGCAATCAAATCATGGAGGCAATCCGTGTTCATCAGGACGTCTCCCGGAAGGAAGCGCGTGACCGGACCATCGCCATGATCCGCAGGGTGAAGATCTCGGCCGCCGAGACTCGAGTCGACGAATACCCCCATCAGATGTCCGGAGGTATGCGTCAGAGAGTCATGATCGCCATGGCTTTAGCCTGTAATCCTGAGGTGTTGATTGCCGATGAACCCACCACCGCGCTGGATGTGACCATCCAGGCCCAGATTATGGAGCTTCTGGCCGAGCTGCAAAGCGACTTCCAGATGTCGATTCTGCTGATCACCCACAACCTGGGATTGGTGGCGGAGGTTTCAGACCAGGTCGCCGTGATGTATGCCTCAAAGGTCGTCGAGCACACCAGCACCGCCGAGCTCTTCGCTTCCCCCCTTCACCCCTACACCCACGGCCTGTTGACCTCGGTTCCTACTCTGGGCATGCCCAGGGAGCAGAAGCTGAACGTCATCCCCGGCCAGGTTCCCAATCCTCTTCACTTTCCCACCGGGTGCAGGTTCCATCCCCGCTGTCCGGTTGCCGAGCAGCGATGCAAGCAAGAGGAGCCGCTGCTGCGTGAGGTCAAGCCGGGACATTGGGCAGCCTGCCACTTCATCGAAAATGGAAAATCCCCCATGAAGGGAGCAGATCGTTGAGCACAGAGGCAAGCAAAAACAGCGAAGTCCTTTTACGAGTGGAACACCTCAAGAACTACTTCCCCGTTCGCCAGGGACTCCTCTCCCGCGTGGCTGCTTATGTTAAAGCCGTCGATGATATTTCCTTTGAAATCAAGGCGGGTGAAACCCTGGGGTTGGTGGGGGAAAGCGGCTGCGGTAAAACCACCGTCGGCCACTCTGTTCTACGCCTGATCACTCCCACAGAGGGAAGAGTGCTCTTTCAGGGAAAGGATCTGAGCCACCTGCCTGCCGCTGAACTGCGGGCCATGCGACAGGACATGCAGATCATTTTCCAGGATCCCTTCAGCTCCCTCAATCCGCGGATGACGGTGGGTGCTATCATCGGGGAGGCACTGGCCATTCACGGTCGAGGGGACCGCAAGGAGCGGGCCGAGATGGTCCGGGACACGCTGCAAAAGTGCGGCCTGGATCCAGCCTACGTCAACCGATTTCCTCATGAGTTTTCCGGCGGACAAAGGCAGCGCATCGGCATCGCCCGGGCACTGGTCCTGAATCCCAAGTTCATCGTCTGCGACGAACCGGTGTCCGCTCTGGACGTATCCATCCAGTCCCAGATCATCAATCTGCTGGTGGAGCTCAAGGAACGCTACAACCTGGCCTACCTCTTTATTGCTCACGATCTCTCGGTCGTCGAATACATCAGCGATCGAGTGGCGGTCATGTATCTGGGCAAAATCGTGGAACTGGCCGACAGCACGGAACTTTATCGCAACCCACTGCACCCCTATACTCAGGCTCTGCTCTCCGCCGTGCCGGTGCCGGATCCAACCCGGCGGAAGCAGCGGACCCTATTGCCTGGCGATGTGCCCTCCCCACTGAATCCCCCTTCGGGATGCCGCTTTCACACCCGCTGTCCCCTGGCCATCGATATCTGCAAGAAGGTGGAACCGCGGGAACTGGACGTGGAGGGACACAAGGTCTGGTGCCACGTGGTGGAAGAACAAATCACCGGGTCACGGCCCTCATCCTAGCCCGCACTTCTCACACCTATTCGTCACGAAGCCGGCGGAAGGGCTGACCTGAGTGCGTTGCGCCACGCGCGACGGAGGCCCCCGCAAGCGTACTGTAGGGTACGCTGAGGAGACCGGGGGCACCCGCTTGCGGGTCGCGAAACGCGGTCGGTGCAGCACGCCGGATCATTTCGCCGATGCAGTAGAAAGGGTGTGAGAAATGCGGGCTGAAGACCCAGTCAGAAAGCTTCGCTATACTCCGGACTCCATGATGAGTGACTTGATCCATAAACGTCTCCTGGTAGTGGCTCTCCTTGCTGGCTGTTGGACCCAGGGTATTCGGGGCGCCCCGGAGGAAAAAACACTCACCGCCGTTTATATCAGCTCACCCATTCTGATTGACGGAATCCTGGACGAGAGGGAATGGACTCTTGCCCAACCCGCCACCGATTTCACCCAGAAGGAACCCAGAGAAGGCCAACCGGCAACAGAGCCCACCGAAGTACGGCTTTTATACGACGATGAGAACCTCTACATCGGGGTTTATTGTTTTGATTCGAGCCCAGAGGGGCTTATCGTCAACGACATAACACGAGATTATGCCCCTAATCTGGGAGATCACTTCTCAGTGGTGCTGGATACTTTTGACGATAATCGCAATGCTTTCATTTTTGGCACCAATCCCGGAGGAGCCCTGAGAGAGGGTCAGATGGGGGGAGACGGGAAGACCTCCAACTTTGATTGGGACGCGGTTTGGTACGTGAAAACCAAAATCACGGAGAAGGGCTGGCAAGCGGAAATGGCGATTCCCTTCAAGACCCTGCGCTTCAGGGACCACGAGCGCCAGGTTTGGGGAGTGAATTTTTACCGGAAAATCAGGCGTAAGAATGAAGACACTTACTGGAGCCCGATCCCACGTCCCTACGGCATCAGCAGGATCTCACTGGCGGGCGAGCTGGAAGGCATTAGGGGGATGCGTCAAGGGCGCAATCTTTATATTAAGCCCTACTTCTTGGCTCCCATTGAGCGTCGCGAAGGGGATGCTGTTGATTTCACGCCCGAGGTGGGTTTTGACGTCAAGTACGGACTCACGCCTGGACTGACCCTGGATTTGACCGTCAACACGGACTTTGCTCAGGTTGAAGCAGACGAGCAGCAGATCAATTTGACTCGCTTCAGCCTCTTCTTCCCCGAAAAACGCGAGTTTTTCCTGGAAAACTCCAGTATCTTCCAGTTTGGAAAGCGGGTTCGAGGATTCCGCCAATCGCAGAACATCATTCCTTTCTTCAGCCGCAGGATCGGCATCGAAGATGGCCAGTTGGTGCCCATCCTGGGGGGCGTTCGTCTCAGCGGAACAGCCGGCAGCTATCGCCTCGGCGTTCTCTCCATGCAAACGGATCGGTTCGAAGAGACTCCTTCCACCAATTTCTCGGTAGCTCGTGTGCGCCGGGATATTCTTCTCAATTCAGACATCGGTGCCATATTTGTCAACAAGCAGGTCGGCAGCGAAGAGTTTAATCGCACCTACGGAGTGGATACGAATTTGAACTTCTTCAGATATCTGGATATTGCTTCCTTTCTGCTGAAAACCGATACCTCGGGAATGCAAGGGCAGGATGGGGCCGCAGACGTGAGCGTGAATTGGAACGATCGGCTCCTCGATATCAAAGCCGAGTATCTGAGTATCCAGGACAACTTCAACCCTGAAGTGGGGTTTGCGCCACGCACGGGAATTCGAAAAAGCACCGGAGAGTTTACGGTGCGACCCAGACCGGGAGAGGCCATTCCCTGGATTCGCGAGTTTCGACCCTCTGCTTCCGTTGAGTACATCACCAACCAGGAGAATGTGCTGGAAACTCGACGGGTTGACCAAAATATCTCCGTTTCATTTGAAGACTCCAGCAACGTCTGGTTTACCCGCAGGGAGAGATTCGAGCGTCTGGATAAACCCTTTGAGATCCGGGAGGGTCAAGAAATCCCGGCGGGTGATTATCCATTCACAGAGTATTCCACTGCCTTCAACACCAACCGGAGTCGCATGTTCAGCGGTAGGGTCGCACTTCGTACAGGTGATTTCTTTGACGGCGAGAAGAGTTCCTACGAGATGGAATTTACCTTTCAGCCCAGCTACCAGCTGGGAGCTGATATTTCATGGAACTACGACGACGTCAGTTTACCTTCCGGGGACTTCACCACCCATCTGGTGACCTCCCGCTGGCGCTACTCCTTTAACCCCTATATGTTCCTGAACGCTCTGATTCAGTACAACAGTACTCTCAAGGAAATCTCCAGCAACATCCGCTTCAATTTCATCTACAAGCCTCTCAGCGATCTCTTCCTGGTCTACAACGAGAGGCGCAGTACCACCGGAGAAGTAGTCGAGAGAGCCTTCATCGCCAAGCTGACCTACGTCTTTGACTTTTAGCCCGGATTCATAGGCTATCGTGGTGAAGCGGTTTTGGGGAGTTCGGTGCCAGCCCTAAGAATTCTCCTTTGAATTCAGGGGTTTCCGCCAGAATTCTGGGCCTGTCCCAGAAATGTTTAACTTCCCAGCACGTCCTTCCATTTCTTCCGGAGCTTTTTTTCGAGCTCGGGACTTGCCTCGGCCACAGGTGGGAAGACATCCAGATACTCATAGGCGCGGCAGGCGTCGATAATGGCACGGGTGTTATAGGGCACCTTCTGTTCAAAGGTCACCCTCTGAGGATCGCCTTTGGAACCCCAGGCTCTGTGGATGAACTCAATATCCCGAACCGGGTCGGAGCGGGTCACCACGGCCCACATGACGTTCTCGAGATTGGAGGGGTCGATATCCTCATCCACCACGATCACATAGCGTCCCAGATAGGCCCCGACATGACACTGGGAGGCTATCAATCCAGCCTGGCGGGCATGACCCTGATAGCCCTGCTTGATGGCAACCACCAGCAACATACGGGCTCCTCCCACTTCATCCGCCCAGCAGCCGACCACGCCCGGAACTCCTGCCTTCTCCAGCGCCTCATGGAGCATGGCCGATCGCATCACGCTTTTGGAATAAGAATAATCGTGAGGCGGCTTAGCCGGAGGCGTTCCTAATATAATGGGATTATTGCGGTGGTACACCCGTTCCACCTCCAGCACCGGTGCTCCCTTCTCAGTGGCGGAATAATACCCGTGGAACTCACCCAGGGGACCTTCCATCTTGAAATTACCCGGTTGGCACCATCCCTCCAGTACCAACTCCGAGGCGGCAGGCATGGGAAGGCCCGTCACCTCACCCTTGATGACCTGCACCGGCTCGCCCAAGATACCGCCGACATAGTTGTACTCGCTGATCCCGTAACTGACCTCCAGACCAGCGAAAAGAAAGAGCAGGGGATGGTGACCGATGGAGACCACAACGGGAAAGGGCTTGCCCTCGCTGAAGTAGCGATCCAGCTGCTGACGCCCATGCTTACCCGCCACCATGTTCAGGGCACAAGTCTTCTCGTCGTGCACCATCATGCGATAGGCACCCAGATTGATCCAATCCGAGTTCAGATCCTTGGTGACCACCACACTCCCGGTCCCGATGTAACGCCCCCCGTCCAATTCATGCCACTTGGGAACGGGAAATTCCAGGAGATTGATTTCATCGCCTGATTTGACGTTCTCCAAAATGGGACCGGTATCCACATACTCCGGGGGAAATTCACTGGACTGATTCTCCCATTCCTGAGGCTTCCCGCGCAGCAGCTGCACCAGCTGGGCATCACTGAGATTAGTGGGAAGCGCCAGTGTCGCTGCCAGGCGGGTGGCGCTCCCTGTTGTGCCCGTTAACACCCGATAGCCTGAGGGGTAGTCGGCAATGTCGTCGAAAAGCAGAGAGGGACCACGCTGCCGATTGTTGATCTCGGCAATGCCCCCCAGCTCCACATCCCAATGGGCACCGCTCACGTGCTTGAGCTCTCCTAACTCCTCAACTCTTGCCATCCAACCGCGTAAGTCCCAACTAGTCGGTTTAGAGGGGGTCTCGGTTTTAGAAACAGCAGTTACCTTTTCAGACATATTCATGGTCTCCGTGGGTGTAAGGTTCTCCCTGAAAGTCTCTGTTTATCGATGGGTGATAGGGGGCCCGACTGTGCTAAGCAACAAACATAGGCCAAGGGAGTCTCAGCCAGCCGGCTATTCCACCCAATCGATCTTCTTGTAGTAGGCGCGGCGCCGTTCCTCTTCTTCCCAGGTCAGAGGGCCCCGAAAGCCAGCCACATCCCAGCCCGTCACCAGTCGGTCGGTGTTGGGATTGGTGATCTGGTGAGTATCTCCGGGCGGCAGGATGGGAACGTCGTTGGCATCTCGCGGCAGCCGGTGCTCCGGATAATTCTGATAGTAAATGACCAACACCCGAATCCGGGTGAGACGATAAACGCTTTGCAGCTGCCCTCGCAGCTGCTGATCGGCGATCTTGCTCCCGTCGATGATCAGGTTCAGGTAATCGGCCCGCTGAGATTCGCTCAGCTCCAAAAAGGTCTTGCCCGAAAAGAAAGAAGCGGCACTGTTGTTAAAGGCCGCCAGATTGTCATCCGAGAGCCCGGTGAGTCCCTTCATCACTTCGGCCGTGATGTTGTACGGCTCCAGGGTCCGGTAGCCTGGATCACCAGGATCGCTGGGAATGATGGTATCCCCCAGCGCGGCAATGACCGCCGAACGATCCACCGTCGTCGCTGCTTGCCCCTGGACCTGCTGGGTGCTGATCCCTATGAGAGTCGTGGGAATAGCCGCTGCCCCCATTCCTGTGGTTTTCAGGAAATCTCTTCTGGATACGTCCTTCTTCATGGTTGACCTCTCCTGTTTTTAGTGCCCTTAGTGCCACTTAGATTATTCGATCCAATCTATTTTTTCAACAATGGATCGCCGACGCTGCTCTTCCTCCCAGGTCAGGGGCCCCATGAAACCACTCACATCCCATCCCGTTGCCAAGCCCTTCGTATTCGGATTGGTGATCTGGTGGGTGTCTCCCGGAGGAAGAATGGGCACTCCCTGACGATCTCGCGGCAAGGCGTGCTCGGGGTAATTCTTGTAAAACACTCGGAACACTCTCTGTCGGATTCTTCCTAAGATCCGCCGAAGGTTCTCTCCTCTATCACCCGCGAAAACCGAATCAAAATAGCTCTCTCGCTCCCTTTCCTTGAGCTGCAGAAAGGTTTTCCCCGAGAACAACTCTCCGGCCTGGCTGTTCAAGAGCACCAGTTCTTCATCACTCACTGGCAAATCCCTCATCACCTCAGCCGTAATGTTGTAGGGTTCCAGTGTCTTATATCCAGGATCCCCCGGATCGGAAGGAATCAGCACATCGCCCAGGGCAGCCACTACAACCGCCGGATCCATACCCAGGGCGGCCGGAGCAGCCTGGGAAGTCTGTATGCTGGCCAGAACCACAGCCGTTCCCGTGGCCCCCGAACCCGTCTTCCTGAGAAAATCTCTCCTCGATACCTTTTTCTTGGACATAACTTTACCTTTCCTGGGTCCTACCTCTTAAAGTGACGCTCGATGATACGACTGGCCGCAAAGACGGTTATCGACGCCTGGGGCGTTCCGGTATTGCCCGTGGTCACTCGAGGGATGGCGCTTCCGTCACAGACGAACAGATTATCCACATCGTGGGACTCGAAATAGGGGTTGACCACAGAAGTCTTGGGATCGACTCCCGCCCGGCAGGAGCCCACTCTGTGGGAACCCCCCGTTCTCGGTGAGAGGTTCGATGGAATCGGAGCTGACCTGATCTGACTGGCTCCCATCTGCTCCAGAACTTCACGGGCCATCTGGGCTCCCTCTTTAATCCGCCTGAGGGTCAGGCTGTGGTCGCCCCCATAGAGGAGTTTTCCATCCGGATCGATAGTCCAGCGTCCCGAGGGCTTACTCACACTGGGAGAAAGGGATCCGGTGCGCAAGACTCCCTTCTCGCGCATGAACTTCTTGTGTTCGCGCCCATAAAGCGGCGCAAATGCATTCAGGGCCGACTGAGAGGGCAAGCGGGAGCTCCCAAAGCCTGCCCGGAAAAGGAGCCTCCCTTCCCCATCCGCCCGATCATCGTGAATCATGAAATATCCCCCGATATTTCCAAACTCTCCATCTCCCATCGGCTCGTCAAAGAGTGCGCTGACACCTCCCCCCGCACGAGGATGCCCATCGATGTGCTTTCCAACGTTGGGATTTTCCACGATGATGGGATTTCCCCTCCATTCCCGGGGCCCATAGCCGGAGCGCAGGAGCAGCAGTGGGGAACCCATATAGCCGCCTGTGACGATAATTTTATCGGCCTCAATTTCGTAGCGAGAACCGCCTGTTATGCAATGCAGCGAGCGGGCAATCCCCCGTTCTCCTTGGGCTTCAATCCAGATCTTTTCCACATAGGTGTCGGGAATGATATCCACTCCGTTCTTCTCGGCCACCGGAATATAAGTCACCATGGTGCTGGCGCGCGAATCGTATTTACACATCATGGGGCTATTGCAAAAACCACAATAGATACAGTTCCGGCGGGCTCCCTCCTGCCGCTTCGGATCATGCCCCATCTTCTTGGCCACATCGTAAAAAAGCTGGTTGCCTCGCGTGTCGATTTCGTCCGGATATTTGTGGATGTTGAATTCTCGGCGGATTTCAGCCACCGCGCTGCGCAGGTTGTCTTCGGTCCAGTCCAGACCCGTCTCCCGCTGCCAATGGAGATAATCGGCTGGAAAGGGCAGGAAAGCCTGGGCGCCCCAGTGGAGCGAGCTTCCACCCACGATTTTGGCCAGGCTCCGGTCATTGTTCCAGAGGTAGGTCCCAGCGTAACCATCCTCCAGATTGGTGAACATCTGACGCCGCAAAGGAGAGCCATAGCCGGGTCGAGGGGCTCCCTTAAAGTAAGGTCCAGCCTCAATCAGTGCAACCTTCAGTCGCTCACCGTTTCGTGGATTGACTCCTTTTTCAGCTATTTTGGCAGCCATAATGGGACCCGAAAAACCGGCACCCACAATGGCCACGTCGTACTTTGTTTCAGGCATAGCGCCTCGCTTCCTCAATAAGCGATGAAACCTGTGTGGACATTTTTCTTTTACCCGACACAGGAGACTACAGCCTCAGCCCAGTCTGGGAAGAGGTCTGCGGATAAACCCTCGACGTACTCGATGATTCGTTGGGAGGACATCACGTTGCAATACTTCTGATCCATGTCAAAGAGGTTGATGGCATGAGAAGCCTGACCTCGATCGAAGGTACAGTCTTCGATCACGGCCACGCGATATCCGAAAGAGAAGGCATCAATCACGGTGCCTCGAACACAACCGCTGGTTGTGGTGCCGCAACAGAGCAGTTGATCGACACCCAACGTGATCAGGTACTGGGAAAGAGGTGTGCCGAAAAAGGCACTGGGCTTCTTCTTGGTGATGCACACTTCCCCGGGCTTGGGGGCGATCAAGTCGGGAATATCATTGGATTGAAGATGGGTGTCTTCCGAAGTTTTCCGCCACTGGTCCACTCGCTTGTTCTTCACGCCCCAGGAGTGTCGATCCAGAAACGGATGCTCTTGATCACCTGTGGTGTAGAAAATGGGCAGACCTTTTCCACGCGCCGCCTCAAGAACCGGGACAAGCCGCTCCATGGCCTGCCAGCCTTCCGCACCGCAGCTATTGGGAAACTTAAGAATCGAATCCAGGATTTCTTCAGGACGGTCACCTACGAATCCAAAGTTGACGTCGATAACGAGGAGGGCAGGCCTTCCCTTGAGCTCAGCCTCGCGTCCATATCCGGCTGCTCCGAAAACCTTTTTATCCCTTTCCGTCAGAAAGGCATCCCAAATTCTTGCCATGTTGAACCTCGCTCGTTAGTCGTTCTCATAGGGAGGGTAAATGATCTGACCCGACCGTTCGTCGAATTCAGGAATCCAATCCTCCCGTAACAATTCGTCCGGATTGCCATACTTGGCCGCAACTCTTCGGACTTCCGGATCATCCAGCACCGTCAGATGCCCTCGATCCACCAGCTTTACGCCATCCACCTCAAAGGTAGGGTAGTAAAAGAAATTCATATCCCGGTGGTTGGACGGAAGGGTGGGAATCTCATCGGAGACCCGGTTGTAGCGATCCGTCCCAAAGGCCATATGAAGCATACCCGAGCGCCTTCGTATGGGACCGGCGGGACCCACCTTGGGATTGGTTCCCAGGGCAATCTCCTCCATCCATCCGATACCGGGCCCAGGATAGTAGCCGGGAAATTGAATGTTCTTGAAACGCTCCAGAGCTGTTTTGATGTTCTCGCCTGCAACTCCACCTCCTTCAACGCGGACCACCTGCCCACCTTCCACATACAACCTGATGGTGGGAATCAAGCCCGCTTGCCGGGTTACCATAATCCCTCGCGCATCCGGTTCGGCAGTCAGATAGGGCTCGGTGTCCGGATGGACTTCATGGGCAATGGGCCGATCCAGGGAAAGCTCGCCATAAGTGGCCATGCCCCGAGTCTCCTTGAAGCGCTCACGATTGGTGTCATCCAGGCTAAAGGTAAAATCAGTGCCCAGAGGGTCAGTCACGTGTATCGTCTTGCCGTAAATGTACTTTTGCCAGGTCTTTACTGCGATCAGTTCCAACAGTTCATCGGGGTAGCTGACGGCTGCCGAGGCCAATACTTCGGCCCTGGACCAATCGATGCTGGAGGAACGAATGTTCAAATTTCTTCCGACCTTGCCATAGTGGGTTCCCCGGGCCTGAAAACCGAGAACTACGTCGTAATCTTCAATCATGGTGGCAAGCCAACTGGGCACCACTCGGGAAATCAGCCCACGAAGTCCCAAATAGTTGGTGGGATCAAAATGCTCGTAATCCAACTCGTTACGGCCCATTCGATTCAACAGGCTGGCTACATCCCTGGCCACCACATCGGTCGTGACCCCCATTTCCTGGGCCGCCACCGCAATGGCCTGAGCCACAAGAGGCTCGATGCGACTGGCCACGATCAGGAGCTTTTCCCCTTCCTTGAGACCTAGTCCGTACTGGGCGCCCACTAACCAACTCCAGGGGCGACGAACCAGGATTCGGGCATTGGGTAAAACCTGCTCCAATTTCGTGACTCGCACCCGTTTGGGTGCTCGAGGAGCTTCCAGATCTGAACTCTGGGCAACCAGCTGGCCGAAGCAGAGAACCGCGCTGAACAGCAAAACCGTCATTGCAACAAATGACTTTTTCATTCCATCACCTCCCCAGTGATTGCGTTTTGAGTAGTGTACCAGTCTTATAAAGAACCCTCTAAGAGAATTTTTTAAGTTGTTCATCTCTCCCCTATGGCGGGAATCCACTCCTCTTCGAGCAGATCTTCAACCGATCCCAGCTGGGCAGCCAATGCCTGGACCTCTGCATCATCCAGCACGGTCAGATGTCCGAGGTCAATGATGATGTTCGGCCCTCCCGCGTTCAGAAGAGCGAAGAACATGGCCAACTGGAGACGTCCTTGATTCCCCGACCAGGGGCCCAGCAAGACAGAGACAATTCCGGATCGTTGAGTGGCCGCATAGTGAGACCATAGGAGAGAGGAAAATCCCCTCACCCCACCTGGTATGGCAAAGGCCTTCGGGTGCACTCCGAAACTGAATTCAATAAACCCTCCCTGGGCAGTCGCCGTCTTCACCGCCCCCGTCGTTCTGGCGCTCCCATCCAGTTGTACGACCTGACTCTCGCCGATGTGAACCTCTGTGCGCGGCACCCTTCCCGTGAACAGGTTTGAGGTGACGATGATTCCCTCCACACCTCGGCTTTTGGGGACCACACGGAAACGAACGTTGCCGGGAAATATGGACCAGTTCCTGTAAAAAGGACTTTTCTTCACTTCGTAATCGTAGATGAGACTGGTTCCCTGGTTGTTGGAAAGAATGATGGTCTGCTCCGCTCGTAGCTCTTCCTCGACCTTACTTCCAATGAGCTCCAGCAGTTCAGGAGGGTAGGTGGCCCATTTTGAGGCCAGCAATTCCGGAATGGCGACCACCCCCACCCAACGGGTATGAATACTTTCCAGCCAGGAGTCCAGGTCTTCACCCTCTACGGTCAGATCGGGGAGATGAAAATAGGCGAGTGAAAGAACACAATCGGCCTCTTCGATGGCCTCTCTCAAGTCGGATGAAAAGTTTCGTCCCACGGCCTGTTGCAACAGGGCAAAAGGTTCCACTTCTCCCTCAGGAACTTCGGCGCTGATTGTTGTCACCTGAGCCCCGGTTTCTGCAAGGACAGCTTCCAGTCCTTCTAGAATCAGTCTGGGCACCGAATCGTCGTTGACGATTAGAACCTTTTCATCCCTGCGAATTTTAGCCACATCCTGGATGAGTATTGCCAGGGCCGGCAAAAGGGGATCGACCTGGGTGATGGGGTCGATCTTTGGAATTCTGGGTTCCGGCAGCGTTCCCGGTAGAACCGTGCACTGGACCACCAGCAACTCCCTTCCTCCCATTGCTTCCGCCAGTCGAAGGACCTCCGGGTCCTTCAGCGCCGCAGGGTAGCCCTCCCGTAGCACCTCCTCGCCGTCTGCCCAAACGGAAGGAAAATAGACCTGAAAGAAGAAGGACTGGGAACGATCCTCGCCCCAAAAACCGAGACGCATGGCACCCACTCTTCCAGCGCTGGCCAGCTGATTGTGAAGGGCCGCGGAACCGGTTAAGGGCTGGGGAAGGCGAACCGACTTGGGATGAAGGGACCAATCGAGGGTTCGCAATTGGAAGGACTCATGGTTCCGTGATTTCAGCAGTTCTCCAATTTCCCCGCCTCCCTGAAGCGAGACGATACGACCTGCTTCGATGTCCATACGCAGGAGAGGCATAAACCCGGTTGAGACACCGTGGCTGACAACCGATCCCTTCAGGTCTTGGTCCGGAGTCACCTGCACTGTGGCGTTATAGGGAAAGGGGCGAGAAAGAGAGTGTGCAGAACGGGTGACCGCGGCGGGGGTGAAAGTCAGATCCGTGCCCGCCGGATCGGTGACCCGAATGGTCTTGGCACGACGGAGTCGCAGAGATATTTTTTCCGCCAGCAGGTCAATAATCTCACGCGGATAAAGAGCTCCAGGCGCTGCCAGCAGTTCGGGAACCGCTATGACGGAAATAAAGCGGAGTCGGCCGCTCTCGATTCGTCCGGAAATGAGCGGCTCCTTCAGAAATTCAGGATTCAAATAGGCCAGAGCCACAACCACATCGGCTGTGCGAACTTCATCCCACACCTCCTGCGGCCACCAGTTTCTCCAGTGCTGTTCCCGCAGTAGGGTTGCCGTATCTGAAGCGGCCGATAGAGGAAGGGAGTGCACCCGGACCTGAGCTTTCTTCTCGCGGGCAGCCTGCTCAAAAACCTGGGGCAGCAAAGGACTAATGCTGGAGTCTGAGAGGATCACAACCTGTTCCCCCGGCACAAGGGAAGCCACATCACCCATGACCTGCCGGGCTGCCTGCAACAGGGGCTCTGGTCGAAACACCGGCTTCAGGGTGATCGGCTGGAGGTACTCGGGAAGACGATATCCACCGGGCATGATGGGTCGTTGGGCCCACGACACCTCAGGCCCCAACCAGGTTAAGGTGCTGATGACGGAAAGAAGAGTAAGCGTTGCTCTCAAGATCAAAAGATAATCCCGCTGAAGTACCGGAAGCGAGAGGATTTTACAACCTTTTCCTTCCGGGATACAATTCTCGAAAGTCTCTTGATGGGGAGGTACAGCAATGGGTGATACATTTCCGAAGCTCAAGGCGGCCGCCGTCCAGGCGGCACCGGTATTACTCGATCGCGAAGCAACTGTAGCCAAGGCTTGTCGACTGATCGAGGAAGCCGGAGAGGCCGGAGCCCAGGTGATCGGCTTTCCCGAATGCTTCATCCCAGGACATCCCTATTGGTATGACTTCTATTTGGCCAACGATCCAATCTGCAACACTTTTAATCTGGAACTCTTCAAGAATGCAGTTGTCGCCCCAAGCTCCGACACCGAGGCCCTGGGACGAGCGGCACGGCGTGCCAAGGCCTATGTGGTGATGGGGGTGGCGGAAAAGGAAGCGGGAAGTTATGGAACCCTCTACAACACCCAGCTGTTTTTTGGGCCCGATGGCTCTTTCCTGGGCAGACATCGAAAGCTGGTGCCTACGATCTGGGAGCGCCTGGTTCACACGGGAGGTGATGGGAGTACGTTGAGCACCTATGACACTCCTTTCGGTCGATTGTCCGGTTTGATCTGCGGAGAAAACATCAACAGTCTGGCCCGTACCGCCCTGCTGCTGGAAGGTGAAGTGGTTCACGTTGCGAGCTGGCCTTCCTTTGGCACCAAGGGTTATGAGCGCCAGTTCCACACCATGGACGTTCGAATGCGCTATTACGCCTTCGAAGGGCGTATTTTCGTCCTCTCGGTTTGCTCGGTTTGGAACGAAGAAATGAAAGATGTGCTGCAACTGGACTCCAAGGCGCGTTCCAGCTTTATCGGCGAGGGAGGTCATTCGGGTATCCTCAATCCGATGGGTGACTACATCGTGGGTCCCCAGGACGAAGGGGAAACGATCCTGTACGCTGATCTCGACCTGGAAGAGGTAGCACGAGGCAAGATGGTGCATGACGTCACAGGCCACTACCAGCGCTTCGACGTTTTCTCCCTTCAAGTCAACCGACAGGCTTACCCCCGGAAGCTGGTTGGACCCCTTGCCCAACAGCAGGCCGTGCCCCTAGCTGTCGACGAGGAGACCGAAGAAAACGTTCCTCTGGTCCAGGACACTCATCTGATCACAAAGTCCTAGCCCTAATCGGGCGACATGCCCTCCACTGTGGTGACCGCTACAAAGATTTTCTACACCAGTGCTTAGCCGGGATTATTCATAAATTCTCTACTGCAGCAACGAAACCATCCGGCGTGCTGCACCGACTGTACTGTTTGCCACGAGTGGCAAGAACCTCCGGAATGTGGGAGGCACCTCAGGTGCCGAACAACTCGATCCCTAAGATAGCTCCTACCGTGTAACACAAGATAACTCTCGCCTATTCTTTCCCCATTCTTTTCGGATTCGGCACCTGAGGTGCCTCCCACATTCCAAAGTCTTTGCAATCTTGACGGTCCCGGGGAACCACTCGTGACGAGTACCTATGAATAATCCCGGCCATGAATCCCTCATTCACCGGACCGGCCGTTGCCTTTGTTATAATCAAAAAGGTGAATGATTCGGCGATACTCCTGACCAATATCGATTCCGTTCCCGGTAAAACCATTGTCGAACACTTTGGATTGGTCCAGGGAGCCACCATTCGTGCCAAGCACATCGGCACGGACACCCTGGCCAGTCTAAAGAATATCATCGGTGGGGAACTGAAGGGGTACACCAAACTGCTGCAGGAGTCCCGCGAGGAGGCAACCTCAAGGATGATCGAACAGGCCCGCCAGCTGGGAGCAAACGCCATCATCAATGTTCGCTTCGCCACCTCCTCGGTCGCCAAAGGAGCAGCAGAGCTCTTCGCCTACGGTACTGCCGTTCGCATCGAGTAGAAGAACAAAAAGCCGATGCTTGACCTGGCCCTTTTCCTCATCCTGTTGACGATAGGGTACTTTGCCGGTCGAGCCACGGAGCATCGGCACTACAAATCCATTCTGCTGCGCGAGAAGGCTTCCCTCCATCTGCCCACCGTTACCAGTAAGATGTTGCCCGAAGTGGATCAGATCGCTAAATCGTTTCTGGTCACCGGAAGCTGTGTGATCTCCATCGACTATTTCAAGCGCATCCTGGCGGTTCTTCGAAATATCATCGGAGGCAGGATGACGGCTTATGAGACGCTGATCGATCGGGCACGCCGCGAGGCCATCCTGAGGATGAAATATGAGGCTCTGGGTAGTCATATCATCGTCAATACGCGAGTGGAAACGGCCAGCATTTTCAGCTCCGCCTCCCAAAACGGGATCGGCAGCGTTGAGGTCTTTGCCTACGGTACGGCAATCAAGCTGAAGAAGAAGCTGTGAAGTACACACCCAAGCTCCTCACCAAAAACGTCAACACTTCCACAACCCATCCGTTGAAAGAGTTTGCCATCCTGACTGGAGGCATTCTCGGAGCCCTGATACTGGTTTACGTCCTGTTGGGCTTTGTCTTGGAATGGGTCGTCGTCCCCCACATACCCCAGAGCGTGGAACGATCCCTGGGTGAACTGTTTCTGGGGAACTACGCCGTCGAAGACTCACCCGAAAGGCAATACCTTCAGGGCATCCTGGATCGGTTGGTCGAGCATGAGCCCTCACAAACACTCGATTACCAGCTCCACGTCGAGGAGAGTCCGATGGTCAATGCGATGGCGCTACCCGGCGGACATATCGTGCTCTATAGAGGTCTGCTCGATCGAGTGGAATCGGAAAACGAACTGGCCATGATTCTCGGACACGAACTAGGGCACTTCGCCGAGCGCCACCATCTCATAGGATTGGGGCGGGGACTGGTGCTGTTGGTTCTCTCCGCCACCCTACTGGGAGACCAGAGCGGCATTACTCAATTTCTCCAGGACAGTCTGGCCACGGTAGAATCTCGATTCTCCCAGCGACAGGAACAACAAGTCGATGAATTTGGCCTTCATCTCCTTCAGAAAACCTACCAACATGTGGCCGGGGCCACCGATTTTTTCGAAAGGATCCAAAAGGAGGATCCGGAAGGTCCTCTGGCCTATTTCTTCGCTTCTCATCCCTCGCCGGCCAACCGAGTCGATTTCCTCAACGAGTTGATTTCCAGCGCCCATTACCCCATGGGGGAAAAAACATCGCTGGATTTACCCGAGTAGCTTGCACTCCAGAATGTAAACTTGAGTTTACATTCTGTCCCAATCCCTCTGGGAATCGCTTAACTCATTGCAATGATGAATTTTATCGGGCCACGGCAAGACTTATTGGGTGCTCTTCGACCATCGGACTAGACAAAAGCATGGGATAGGCAGCCTCCAGAGCCACCCCAGATCTAAGAAGTTAACTCAATTATTTTCAATAGCTTAAAGATAATTTACGGCGGCCCACCACTTTGGGAACAAGAATTGCTATGTTTAGTCGAAGTATGTCGCGAAAGTCGCGTTAACCCAAGGTCCAGCACACCATACCGATCACGCTGGTTGCCTTATAAACGAAAACCCGATAAGAGGGAGGTAACACCTTGTTAGAGCATCTGAAATCAGTCTTGTGGTCCGACTAATTCCTCAAGACACGCAGGGAATGCGCCCTATCAGCCTTTGTTGACAGGGCGCATGGCCTCTGTACCCCTCCTCCAGATCAGAATTCTTTCAAAGCGGTGAGCCGACAGAAGCTGCTCGTTTGCGCCCTCCTGCCACCAGGTAGACCACTGACCCGATTCCCCACAGCAACAGCGTAAAAACCACACCCTCGATCACATGTGCAAACATATGCCCCCAAGGGTTCGATTCTGCTGGACCCGTGTAGTAGGTATCGATTCCCGCAAAGTCATCGATGGCAATGCCGAGAATGATAAACAGCATTCCGGAAAGAGCAAACCAAGCAGCCAGGGCAAGCAAATCGCGAAAAGTTCCGCCTTTGAGTGCCACGGCCACCGAATAGCACATCATGATGATGGGCAGCATGATGGTGAGACTCACCCAGTGAGTCCCTTGATCCTGGGGAATCTGAAAGAGTGGTTGGAGTAAAAAGCGCATCACCGCCACCAGGAGCAGTAGTGCTATGCCCAGTCGAGCTTCTCTAAAGTACTGCCTAAACGGTTTGTTCAAGAGTTTCATTTTTCCCTCCTAGCCTCAATCAGCTCGGGCATCCTTCGGCGAGGAAACAGCCGCCAGAAACGAAAGGATCCTCTCCTGGGTATCCCCAGTGTCCTCGTACAGGATTCCATGTCGGGTTGCAGGCACCATAACGACTTCCTTCTGGCGGGTACCCAGCTTCTTGTGGATGAGTTCGACGCTTTCCGGATCCACCGTGGGATCGTCAGTCCCCTGAATGAGGATAACCGGACACTGCACATCAGGCAGACGCTCATCCAGTTCCTCCAACATGCTGCTCAGCTCGTACAGACCTCGGACGGACTTGTTCCGGTAATTGATGTGGGGATGCTCCGGTTGGGTAACTCGAAACGGCATGATGCCTTCAAAGGATGAGACCCACCGGACCAGCCTGTTGGCGGTGTGCACCAGCGGGACAAAGATGATTCTGCGGTCCCGGAACTTCATGGGCACGGAAATGGCCGCCACTCCAACCAGGCCCTCCGGTTGATCGGCGGCAAGCAGAAGGGACAAACCTCCGCCGGTGGAGAATCCGACCAAGCAGAGGCGAGGGGTGAACGCCGAAAGAATCGTTAAACCTTCCCGCACCGGCTCCAGCCAGTCCTGCCAACTCCGCTCCCGGAGATCCCAAGGAGAGGTCCCATGACCCTTGAGTCGAACTCCGATCACCGGATAACCCAGGTTCTGCAGCTTCTCAGCGAAGGGGCGGACTTCAGCGGGCGAGGCTGAGAACCCGTGAACCAGGACGACACCCAGCTCCTTTCCCTCTTCCGGCAGGAACAGGAAAGGCTCCCCGCTCTCCGTAACCGTCTCCTGCTGGTTGATTTCCTCATGGCGAGGCTTGGAAAAGCGTTGTCTATCCCAGGCGTAAGCAATCCGTTCGTCGTCAAAGCGCAGCTTCGCCAGCCTTTGGGGATCAAGCGAAGGAGCTTCTTCAACCGACTGCCTGACCGAGCGGCGGACCCCCGGAATGGGCTCCACCTCATTGGCATAGACGACCACCAGGTTCTCGATACGGATCTCGTCGAACTCGTTTTCCTTAAGAAGCTTGGCGAGAAAGCGGTATTGGCCATTGATCCTCTCGACGAGAGCCATGGAGGTGGTGGTTTTCAAAAACCGCTCAAGCCCAGGGCATCGTCCCTTCAGGACTCCACCATAAGCCTCAGGATTTTTGAGGCTTCGATGAAGGTGCATGGAAGGTTCCTTCTGTGCGTGTTTCACCGCCAGATAGAGGATCTTGTGGAAGAGTGCGTGATCCACTTCCGTTTGCCCTCTGTTGACCAGCGTCAGCATGATACTTGAGGCCAGGTGACTGAGATTGACGGTCACGCCGGTATACATCCTGTGCATGTACTCGTCTCTAATTTGTCCGGCTTTGTCCCGCATGCGCCGTGCTATGAGGCGAACATCCCAACTTCTCCCTTCGGGTGCCAACCCAAAAAACCCATCCAAAGAATCGATCTTGCGACTCACTTGAGTCATCAGTTTTCGCTCCCACCAGCTCCAGAACCTGGGAGGCTGTACCGGGTCACCCAAGCGAATATCCATGTCCGTGTCCTTGAGCAGGATATTTCCCTCGATGAGCAGTTCCTCAGAAAGCCGCCGACTCAGGCCCCTGCTGACCAGCTCTCCCACCTTGTGGAGAATGTTGTCGCTCACTCGAATGGGATAGAAGGTAATGTTAGCCGGTACGATCAGAGTGGGCCGACGTGCCGCGGCCAGCAGTGTGTCCTCACTGTCCATGCCCAGGGCTTCGACCCACGACTCCACACGCTTAACGTTCCCTGTTTGATGGGCCTGCAGGATCGCCGTCTTGAAGGCGTCCAGCGCCAGTGCCAAAACAGCGGCTCCGGTGTGGTGTTTGCGCCGTTGCTTGGCCATGCGCGAGTAGACGCTGTAGTGACCTTCGCTATCCACCACCCTGCGATCTTTCACCATTCCGCCCTCTGGAAAGATGATCACCTTACGACCCCGAAGGATTTCTTCGGCCAGGAAAGGAAGAAGCCTGGGATGGTCATTGGGTACCGCTCCCACGCTCAACAGATAATTAGAAAATGCAGATCTCTCGACGAAGAAATCCTTCGAGGCCACCGAGCGGCACTGGGCCCCGGTTTCCTGGTAGATCAGGTACTGGGGGATAAAGGTCTCGAAGCGGGCAAAGTGGTTGAAGAGAAAGATGTCTCCCGAGTCGACCTGGCCCTCATGGTGCAGCTTGAGATTGACTCGCAGGATCTTCTTCAGAATCGTGAAAATTCTTACCGACCACTCATAAGTGGACGGATTGATCTGAAGAGCATCATCCTGGTCCATTTTTCACTGTGGTCTGATGACTCTGGGATTGAAGCAGAAACTCCAGGAGGTGGCATTGCTCCTCCTCGTCCATCTGAAGAAACTCCAGAGCAACCAACTTGAGAGGTTTTCCGTCGAGTTCAAATGGGTTAGATCGAACGACCCATCCGACAGCATTCAGGGGATGGGAAGGGGGAACGTGAAGGTGCATTTCCAATTTATCCCCCGCTTGCAAAAGAAGATGTGTTTTAAATAACAATCCGCTTACGCTGATATTTTCGGTTCGGGAATCGACGACTCTCTCGCCGATGAGTTTCGAGTCTGCAGCGTCAATGACCGTGAACCAGAAAGGAATGTGCACACTCACCCGAGGAGATTTCCTTCTCTGTACGGTCACCCCTTTGTCGTGGATGGAGATGGCCACGTGCCGCTTGCCGGAGGGAGTGATGTTGATAACTTTGGCATCCCAATAATAGACAACAGCCTCCTCATCCCAGTATTTGATTCGAACTCCTTCTCCCTCTTGAAAGAGTTTCTGAGAGGTGGGTCGGGCAAGCTCCAGCCAGATTTCAGCTGGAGAGCTGGTGACGACTGTAGCGGCGAGAGCCTGCTTGGACTCTCCTTGAATGGATATCGCCGAGCCTTCCTGCGGGTAACGACCCAGGTCAGCGGTGTTTTGTTGAATCATTCGCCCTGCCGCCGTTTTCGCCGGTTCGAGAACCTATGAATAATCCTGCCTGTAATGTTACCACAGGGGTCTGCAGAAGTAAGCGTGTGGCGAATGGCACCTGCGGGATTCACCTTTGTACTTGTTCCAGCCCGGCCACGATGAATTCCCATTGGAGCTGCATTTGATCCCGAATGGGCATGGCGGCCAGACCTTGACGGAGCGCCTCTTCCATCACAGGGTCGGCCTCACTTTGTTCAGATCTGAGATTGACCTTCCATTTCTCAATACGACTTTTCCATCGCTCCGCTTCTGGATCGGGGGGACCCAGTACCTCGCCCACTTTGGGGAGAAGAAATAGCGGCATTTCAGTGACCAGCGTGAGGGGATCACCACCCAGGGAGCAAATCGTTTCCATGGAACTGGGGCGAAACTTACTGGCAGTGACTTCATCCTGGCGATCCAGAAAATACTGGGTCATGGCTTTGGAATCGGGACGAGTGGCAAATCCCTTCTCCAGTCGAAAGAATCCTTTCTCTCCCTGACGCTCAACGTCATGAAGCCGATATCCCAATGCGTCAACAGCCTGCCTGCATTTAGCTTTCAGCTCTTCACAGCGGGACGACCAGCCGGGTTCAATCAAGAAAAAGGGGCCACCGGCAAAGGCCATTCCATGTAAGGAGACATGAAGATGAAAAACGCTACCAGCCTTCATCCACCATGCGGCAATACACTTGTTCTCGGGGCGTGCATCCCGGTCAGCCGGGTCACGGGGAAACCCAAACTCTACGTCATCACCCGGCAGCTCACGTTTGACCTGCTTGAGATATGAAATCAAATCGATTTGTTCATCTCTGTCTGTGTACCAAAAGCGATTGACTTTTTCTCCGTCAGGGTTGGCATGGGGAACAATCCACCACTGATAATCTTCCAGAATCGACGAGTCCTGGGGAAGATGGGAGAAATAGTCCACCAGCTGCCTCAACAAACGAGGGCCGACCGGCTCATCGGCATGGCATCCGGCGATGAGGCTGATTCGGCAGGTTCCCTGGCCGAAACGATAGGCGGTAATCGGCCTGCCCTCCCGCGAGTGGCCAATCCTCTCTCCTTCCGGAAGAGAGGATGAAGCAGCGATTATGGAATCAAACAGTTCCTGCATGTTCTCTCATCTCAAGGGCGAGATTAGAGATGGAATTTGGGGACTGTCCCAAATTCCGGCAATCTCGCCCCAGTGGCGCCGGCCACAAGCATATGTTAAAACAGAGAAACGATATGAGAGTGACTGGAATTCAGTTCTCCTGTGAAGAGTCCAAGGAACAAAACCTCAGCAAGGCGGAAGAGCTCATCAGCTCCGCTGTGAAGCAACATCAACCCCAACTGGTATGCCTTCAGGAACTCTTCACCACCAGGTATTTTCCCAGCCAATTCGACTACAGCTTCTTCGATCTGGCAGAGAGGATACCGGGGCCCACTACCGAGAGGATGGCTCGTATCGCCAAGCATCATGGCGTCTATATTATCGCTCCCATCTACGAAGAGGCAGTGCCCAACCTCTACTTCAACAGTGCTCCTTTAATTTCTCCGGATGGCAAGATACTGGGTGTTTATAGAAAAATCCATATCCCCCTTTTTGACTACACCCTCGAGGATGAAACCAATGGGGAAAAACGGCATATCTCCTCCTACGAAAAATTCTACTACGTGGGTGGGAACGATGTGCCGATTTTCGACACGGAGATCGGTAAGATAGGAGTTCTTATCTGCTGGGACAACGAGTTCCCCGAATTGTGGAGACTTTTGGAGATGAAAGGGGTCGAATTCGTGTTCTCTCCCTATGCCATGTCCAGACCCAGCGGAGAGTTTTATAAGGAACAGTGGCTCTTCGAAGCCAGGTGCTGCGCCTATTACTTCACAACCTATGTGATGAAGGTCAATCGGGTGGGCCCGGAGGGGGATATGGTCTATCGCGGGAAAAGCATCGCCATCGATCCCACCGGACAGCTCATCGCAGGTCCGGCGAGTGAGGACCAGGACGACATTCTGTATGCAGATCTCGATTTGGAGAAGATCCGGGAGCTCAGAAACAGAAGACCCAGGCTCATGAACCGAAGGCCCGAGGTGTACAAACAGCTCTCAGAACCGCTAGCCCGAATCAAGAACATCTTCATGGGGGAGCCCAGCACCCACGGGAAACCCCGCTAGTTCATGCTGTGGCGCTGTCGTGCTGTCGTGCTGTCGTGCTGTCGTGCTGTCGTGCTGTCGTGCTGTCGTGCTGTCGTGCTGTCGTGCTGTCGTGCTGACGGCGCTTCGCGCGCAGAAAGGAAAAAAAGTCAAGAGATCAGTAGAACGGGTTTGTCCTCCGTGCTCAGTTCTCAGTCTTTTCTTCCTGGCGGTCAGCTGTCAGTTGTCAATTGTCTGGTGTCTGTTGTTTGTTGTCTGTTGTCAGCCGGTCTGCCGGCTGTAGTCTCCTGCCCCAACTGGTTCTTGTACTGAAGCTGATAAAGCTTGTAGTAAATCCCTCGCTTTTTCAGGAGGTCGAAATGGGATCCCTCCTCCCGGATTTCGCCTTTGTGCAGAACAATGATGCGATCGCAGTTTTGGATTGTGGAGAGCCGGTGGGCGATGATCAAACAGGTCCGGTCCTTCATGAGTTGATCCAACGCATCCTGGATCAGGAGTTCGGTTTCGGTGTCGACCGAGGAAGTGGCTTCATCTAACACCAGCAGTTGTGGATCATGGGCCAGCGCGCGTGCGAAAGCCAAGAGCTGTTTTTGACCCACCGAGAGACCAGCCCCTCTCTCCGCCACGGGCGTGGTATATCCTCCTGCAAGAGCTTGAATGAATTCATGTGCGTGGACCTGCCGGGCGGCTCTTTCCACTTCCTGCTGTCTGAGGGGTCTCCCCCACAGACTGATGTTTTCTTCGATGCTACCCCTGAAGAGAAAGGTATCCTGAAGCACAACGGAGATCGACTGACGCAAAAGGCCCAGGTCCAGATCTTGAATAGGAATTCCGTCCAGGCGGATTTCTCCTTCCTGGACGTCGTAGAATCGGCATAGCAGATTGATGAGGGTGGATTTTCCGGCTCCTGTGGCTCCGACAATGGCCACCTTCTCTCCCGGGGTCACTCTCAGGTCGATATTCTTCAAGACCGGGGTGTCCTCGTTGTAGGCGAAGGAAACATTCTTGAATTCGATTCTTCCTTCTATCTTTGCGGGCCTGAGCGGGTGGGAAGGAGGGACGACCTCCGGTTGGGTATCCAGAAGTGCGAAGATACGCTCGGAACTTGCCATGGCACTTTGCAGGATGGTGAACTTCTCGCTGAGATCACTGATGGGTTTATAGAAGCGTTCTGAATACTGGATGAAAGCCACCAGGACGCCCAGAGTCAGAGTTGCCCCAAGAACCTGATTTCCTCCGTACCAGAGGATCAGGGCGACGGCAACCACCCCGAGCATGTTGACCACCGGATAAAAGACCGCGTAGTAGGAAATGGATAGGAGATTGGCCTGGAGATACTCGAAGTTCCTCTCATCGAACTGGTGGAGTTTGCGCTTCTCCTGAACAAAAATCTGAACCACAGACATCCCCGTAATGTTCTCTTGAAGGAAGGCATTGATCTTAGCCACACTGCGGCGTACCCAACGGTAGGATCCGCGCACTTTGATCTTGAAAATCATGGTGACAACAAACAGAAGAGGTACAACGGAAAAGCACACCAGCGCCAGTTTCCAATCCAGCCAGAGCATGACGAGCACGATGCCGGCCAGGGTGAAGATGTCGCCGAAGATGCTGATGACGCCCGCGGTGAAAAGCTCATTGAGGACGTCCACGTCGTTGGTGATTCGAGTGATCAGACGACCGACTGGATTTCGGTCAAAGTATCCCATGTGCAGTCTCTGGACGTGAGTAAAGATCTCCATGCGAAGGTCGTACATGATCTTCTGTCCCATCCAATGCATGAGGTAGGTCTGGACGAACCCAACGACGAACTGAAAGAGGAGAACGAGCAGGAAAAGCAGGGCGATGGGGGTAAGGCCAGTGGAATCTCCGGTCATGATGTATCGGTCAATGGCCACCAGGGTAAGATAGGGTCCCACCAGCCGTAATCCGGAGACAATGATGAGCAGCAGGATAGAGATCGCCACCACAAGGCGATAGGGGCGCAGATACTTCAGCAAACGCCGTGCCAACCGGCTGTCATACGCTTTCCCCAGGATTTCTTCTTCGTGGTAGTGATTCATTCCATGCCCAGTTCTTTCTTCAGCAGTTGCCTCTCATAGAGGGTGGCGTAGTGTCCTTCTGTTTTCAGGAGATCGTCGTGGGTTCCCCGTTCTACGATTTCTCCCTTCTCCAGGACCAGAATTTGATCGGCCATTCTGACCGTCGAGATCCGATGGGAAATCAAGATGACGGTCCGATTTGAGAATTCTCCGGAAAGCCCCTGAAGAATTCGTTCCTCGGTCTCGGTGTCGACGCTGGAAAGGGCGTCATCGAGAATGAGAATTCGGGGATTCACCAGAAGCGCCCGGCTAATGGCAATTCGCTGCTTTTGGCCTCCCGACAAGGTAATCCCGCGCTCCCCTACGAAGGTCTCGAACTTACGGGGAAACTCTTGTATATCGGGCCAAATGTTGCTGATTTTCGCGCTCTCCTGGATGGACTGAGGACTCGCTTCAGGTCTCCCAAAAGCGATGTTCTGCTGGACGGTCTCCGAGAAGAGAAAAGTTTCCTGAGGAACGTAGCCAATATGGGTTCGCAGTGTCTCCAGGGGAATATCGTTGATGTCGTTGCCGTCGATGAAGATGCCCGCTGCGGGAACTTGATACAAGCGACACAGCAGGTTCACCAACGTTGATTTTCCACTTCCCGTCCTCCCCACGATGGCCAACGTCTGACCTGAAGGAATTTCAAAGCTCACGTTTTTGAGGACAGGCGCTCCGTTATAGGAAAAAGTAAGGTTTTTCACCTGAATGTGGCCCTCGAGTGTTGAGAGGGTGCTCGGGCGCTCATCCCTGATTTCCGGCCTTGACTGAAAGATCTGATTCATTCGACCCATGGAAGCTGAGCCACGTTCAAAGATGTTGATCACCCATCCGAGAGCGATGGTGGGCCAGGTGAGCATGCTGAGGTAAGCCATAAAAGCAACGAACTCGCCCACCGTCATAGAGCCCTGAATGACCTGACGCCCTCCATACCAGAGCAGCCCCACCGAGGAGAGGCCCAGCAGAAGGGTCAACAGCGGGTTAAAGACTCCCCAAACCCTGACTAAGGAAAGGCTTCTGTCGACGTAGTCCTTATTAGCCTCCTGGAAACGTCCAATGAATGCTTCCTCCTGGTTGTATGCCTTGACCACACGAATTCCCGAGACATTTTCCTGGGCTAAAGTTGTGAGCGTCGCAAACTGTTCCTGGATCCTCTCGAATCGTTTATGGATTTGTTTGCCGAAATACTTCACACAGACACTCACAGCCAAGAGAGGAAGCAGGGTGAGGATGGCCAGCTGCAGGTTGATGGTCACGAGAATGCTGATGGTCAAAACAGCCGTAAAAAGGGTGTTTATGGAGTACATGATTCCGGGTCCGAGCACCATGCGAACAGCACTGAGGTCATTGGTGGCCCGAGACATGATGTCACCGGTGGGGTTGCGTTGGTAAAAGCTGGGGGAAAGGGATTGAAGATGGGAAAACAGGTCGTTGCGAAGATCGTATTCAATGTTTCTGGAGACGCCGATCAGGATTCGCCGCATCAGGAAACGGAAGAGCCCTTCCACCACGCTGGCTGCGATCAGGAGTACCGCATAATAAAGAAGAATATCGCGGCTGATTTCCAGATAGAGCTGATCGATGGCGTTACGTAAAATCCAAGGCGAAACGACGGCAACGATATTGGTTAGGAGCACCATGGTTGCCCCAATGATGACCCTTGCTTGGTACTTCTTGAGATAAGGAATCAGGGTTAAGAGTTGCCGTTTGCGGGGATCCAGGCGAAAGGATTTACTCAACATCAAATCCTTCGACGTGGGGAACTTCCATATCCTGGTCGTTTGCAAAGGTGACTTGGTAGCCGTACAAGAAAGGTGAATTTTCGGTGTAACGGAGGCTGAAGGTCCCAGCCGAGAGAGCGGGGAGAGGATCGGGCTTGATCTGAACCGAGACCTCATCCAGAAGCTCGTGCTCCGACTTCCAGATGGAAACAAGGGCCTTTAACCCTCCCATCGGCTCTTGAGTTTGATTCCAAACTTCTCCCTCCAAAGAGAAGCCCTCGTAAAAGCGCTCGTAGGTCAGCAAAGTCAATCTCAATGGCCCAGTTTCCCGGGTGGGTTCAGTGGCGAAATTTCCGAAAAAGGAGAGAGGAGTAAAGCCGGCCAACAGAAAACATACAAAGGCCAGCGCAACGGAAAGGATCAGCGCCTTTGTGGCCATCCGCACTCGATTGGACAGGGGCACGGCTCCATCCAGAACCTCTCCCAGATTTTCCCCCACTATCTCTTGTTCATATCGCCTTTCGAATTCGTCACGAAGATAATCGGCCAGTCCTTGTTTGCGTGCCTTGAGTCGCAGGGCGATGAAGCAGAGACTGGCAAGAAAAACAAAGAGAAAGGCCCACAGCGAGTATTCCAGCGACTGGTCAAGAATTTCTAGCGTTCGCTCATTCATTTCATCAGATCAAGGGACATTCGTGGTGGGTCACGGTAATCTCTCAGGGCCTACGATTCGGGGTACTCCTTGTCTTTCCTGTCCAGGGGCGTAGGTCGGGTCTCTTTCCCAGAAACCCTTGTTCGGTTCCTGCAGGCTAAAGGCATCTCCGAAAAGGTGCTGCCCGAACTGGGTCAAGAGCGTCTCTTCCAGTTTTCCGATGGTCTGAATCTCGATCCAGGTTTCCTTTCCCAGGTACTCGCGCTTTAGAGCTTGGATGTTTGCATCCACTGTAACGACTGTCTCCCGGTCGGCAATCAGCTCTACACGGATTTCGTATTGATATCGTACGCGAACCCAGTCGCCATCGATCAGCTTTGGCTTCTCACCGATTTTGCTGATCTGACTTTCAGTTAAGAGCCCTGAGCTATGCTCACGAAGGCTGCTCAGGATGAATCCCTGACCTCGATTTTGACGGAGCAACTCAAACTCATTTTTCTCGAGGGTCTCGACCATGCCGTCCCAAGCTACTTCAAAAGGAATATAAATTCGCAGGGGGGGCGGGACCAATTGCGCCCTGGCCGGTGCCCAGTCCTGCACCGCGGGAGCGAAAAGCAGAAAGAGAATCAGTTGCAGGTGCCTCCGGGCCATCATTGGATGATTCATACATTCTCTACTGGGGCAGTGAACCCATCCTTCCTGACTGCGCGACCCGCAAGCGGGTGCCCCCGGCCTCCTCAACCTACCCGTAGGGGGCAGCCGGTGGCTGACCCGAACCGCATGAGTGGCACATCTTTACCAGTGTGGCTTCGGTTTTGCCATCCTAACTGTTCGGGCGAGCCACTCGTGGCGAGCCACTCGTGGCAAGCCAACGGCTCGCCCCTACCTCCCTTCGTGACAAGAAGCTATGAAAACTCCCGGTTATAATTTTAGAACATTCCCGTTCTGTATGGAATTCTCATTGATGAATCCTCTAACCGCCAGCTAACGTTGATACTGAGCGACAGCCCGGGTGTGATCCCGATAGCTGGTCGAGAAGAGGTGCCTCCCGTCGTTTGTGGAGACGAAATAAAGGTAGTCTGCTTTTGCCGGATAAAGGGCGGCATCAATGGATTCAAGTCCCGGGTTGGCGATCGGACCGGGGGGTAATCCGGGGTAGAGATAGGTGTTGTAAGGAGAGTCCAGCTCCAGGTCGCTCTGGTTGATGACTCCATCGTATTCTTTCACCAGCCTAATAGCATAGATGACGGTTGGATCACAGGCGAGTTTGAGGTTTCTCCGGAGCCGGTTGTGGAAGACTGCCGAGACCAGAGTCCGCTCGCTGGAAAGAGCGGTTTCCTTTTCAATCAAAGAGGCCAGGGTAATCGTCTCTCTTGTCGTCAAAGCCAATTCTTCCGCTCTCTTCCGGCGCTCCGGAGTCCACACCTTCTGGAAGTTGGCCACCATGGCTTCAACCATCTGTTGTTCGCTCATATCCCGAGTCACGAAGTAGGTGTCTGGGAAAAGATATCCTTCCAGGTTGTCCCTGGCCACAGAATCCCAGTCGTTGATTAGGGCAGTACCCTTCATGGCCTCAAGAAATTTCTCTCTGGTTCCGAATCCCTGGGCCACAAATCGCTCGGCAATTTCATCCATGATCAGACCCTCCGGAATGGTCACACGGTAATGGTGAACCAGGCCGGTGCGTAGTTTCTCTGTGACTGTGGGAAGATTGACGGGTCCCTCAAATCGGTATTCTCCAGCCTGCAGTACCAAGGGCCGATGGGACAAGCGGCCATACCATTCAAAGAGCCAGGAAGAGCGGACGATACCATGAGATTCAAGAGTCCGGGCAATCTGAGGAACCCTAGAACCCCGTTGAATCACAATCAGCTGGTGAGATTCCTCATAGCCTTTGTAAGGCTGATAAATCTGGACCATCAGCACGATCAAGAAGGAGCAGGTGAGCAATCCTGCCAGCACTCCCAGGAGAATCAGATTTTTTGCGTCCCTGACTTTGTGGATCATCGGCCCTCCTCTAAATACCACTCGAGAATGACAGCTGCTGCAAATTCATTCCTTCTTTTTCTCCGTTCGGCTAGAGGCAAGGCCGCTTCCCCCATAAGTCTTTCTGCTTCCTTGGTCGATAAGCGCTCTTCTGCTGATGCTATGGGAATTTCAAGGTTCTGTTCCAACCGCTTCACCAGAGGTTCGATGAGGTCAGCGATGCTACTTCTCTCACCTCCCAGATGCCTGGGCATTCCCACAACAAGTCGTTCAATGTCCTGCTCCTCAATGAGCTCGCCGATTCGCTCAGCATCTGTATCCAAGTTTTCTCTCATCAGAGTCTTCAGAGGCCGGACCGTAACTTTCAAGGGATCCGTGATGGCGATTCCGATTGTCTTGGAGCCCACATCCAAGGCCATCCATCGCCTCATGGAAATCGCCTACACTCATAATCTACCGCATTTTCTTGCATTATTTTCGCAAAGTTCCTAAGCTAGTATCATATCGCGGTTGAGCCCCGGTTGTTTAGAGGAAATGGATGTTTCGAAAAGCCAAAATTATAATCATCTTCTTTTCCGCGCTCTTCGTGGTTTATGGCTTAGTGGGTGGAATGCTGAACAGAGTTTCAGCAAAAGACAACGCCTATCAAGATCTAAAAATTTTCACCGATGTTCTCAGCAAAGTCCAAGAGGATTACGTTGAGGAACCTGATATGGAGAAAGCAATGCAAGGGGGGTTACAGGGAATGATGGAGGCCCTGGATCCCTATTCGAGTTTCATCGATCGGGAAACCTATCAAGAGATTCAGCGGTCCAAGGGTGAGCTGACGGCCTCACCCGGCATCATACTCTCCAAACGATATGGGTATGCCTATGTCGTCTCTGTTGTTTCAGGCAGTCCCGCACAGCAAAGAGGCTTGCGTACAGGCGATCTTCTCGAGTCCATAGATGGTGAGATGACCAGTCAAATGAGTCTGTGGGAGGCCCGCATGTTGTTGCTGGGCACCGAGGAGAGTTACGTCCATCTCCGCGTGATTCGGGCCCGTCGAAGTGCCCCTTCACAGGTTGATCTGGTTCGTGAAAACATGCCGCTGCCCGAGGTTTCCGCCCGTATCGTGGAAGAGGGGATTGGATTTTTGTCGATCCCGCACTTTGAAGAGGGCGTTGCCCAACTCGTCTCAGCAAAACTGAAGATGTTGCTTTCTTCCGGTATGAGAGGTCTGTTGGTGGATGTGAGAGGAACGGCCCTGGGGGCCTTTGAAGAGGCAGTCGAGATCAGTGATTTGTTTCTTCCCAAGGGCAAGAAAATTTTGACGGTGAGCGGTCGAGATGGCAAAAAGACGGAATTTGTTTCCTTGACGGAACCGCTTGTCTCCGGTATTCGAGTAGTTTTATTGATGGACCGGGGCAGTAGCGGCGCAGCGGAAGTTTTTGTTGCCGCTCTGAAGGATCATGACATCGCTGGGACGGTGGGAGAAAGGACCGATGGTCAGGGTTCAGTTCAGGACCTGATTTATCTCGAGGATGGTTCCGTCCTGGAAATTTTGACGGGGCTTTTTTATCGTTCCACAGGGGCACCCATTCAGAGCAGAAAACTGAACGATTCGGGGATTGCTCCGGAGGTGAGATCTCCCGATCAGGACTTTGTGACGAAATTTTATTTTGACAATACCTCTGATGAGGGCGAAACTGCTTTGCGAGATAAGTTTTACCAGGACCTCAGCGCCGCAATTCAAGCGCTGCAATTTGAGGAGGGACTCAAGCAAGTCCGTAGGCGGTTGTTGAGAGAGGCTGCCTAGCCCGGTTTATGCAAAGGTGCTCGTCGCGAAGCGCCGAGAACGCAGGCAGGACGGGTGATTTCGTCGATGTAGTAGAGAATTCATTCATGATCCGGGCTGAGTGTCTCGCTAGCCCCTTCTGCAAAGGTTGCTGTATTTATGAAACCCGAGACAAAGGGCAATATGAATTCACTTGCCCATCAACTAACCTAAAGCAACAGTAAATCACAAGGAGGAGAGATGAACAAAGGTCAGTTAGTTGAAGCCATTTCGAGAGACGCCGCCATCACGAAGACCCAGGCACAGGCTGCATTGGATGCCTTTGTGAAGAACGTTCAAAGGTCTCTCAAAAGTGGAGATAAAGTAACCATCGTGGGTTTCGGGACGTTCTCAGCGTCTACCCGAGCCGCTCGGGTGGGACGTAATCCCCAGACTGGACAACCCATCAATATTCCGGCCAAGAGAGTCGCGAAATTTTCGGCCGGCAAGGCTCTCAAAGCAGCGATTTAATAGTGTCCCCATACATCGAGTGGCGTTGTATCGCTGAGGGTGATGGTTTCCTGGGTCAAGGGATGAGGAGAGTTCCTATCGGGAACAGGCAACCGACGGGTGACGTTGGGCGCAAGCGAAGGGGCTCTCAAACCTTCGGTCTACCTTCCGGGAGGCTGTCGCCTTCTGGAGAGGGGCCGCAGGATGTGCAGCGCTCGGGACGATATAGCGCGCAGCTTTATGGCGGGAGACACTAGAACTCGACAACACCCAACAGACAACGAGCCAGGGACTGGAGAAGTGTTTGTCCCTTGTGAGTTGTCTGTTGTGGGTTTTGGCAACAGTCCGATAGGTGCGTAGCTCAGGGGGAGAGCACTTCCCTGACACGGAAGGGGTCAGCGGTTCAAATCCGCTCGCACCTACCATTTTTATTTTAGATAATAGAGGCAAGGTGTCGGAGTTAAGGTTAAGGTGTCGGAGCTAAGGTTTAGGACCATCCACAGAGATGGGGAGGTTGTGGAGGTGACGGATTCCGAGGAGGCTCTGCAAATCCTGCGCCATTCCACATCTCATCTAATGGCGTTGGCCGTAACCCAGCTGTACCC
Source organism: Acidobacteriota bacterium (assembly GCA_022562935.1). Classification (GTDB taxonomy): domain Bacteria; phylum Acidobacteriota; class UBA6911; order RPQK01; family JADFOI01; genus JADFOI01. The sequence goes on along the minus strand of JADFOI010000002.1, from coordinate 32,888 downwards.
TGAGGTGCATTTAGGAATTGGACCTGCTACCAGCGAAGGGTTTTACTACGACTTTCAGACTCCTCGCCGATTGACCGAAGAAGATCTGGAAACCATCGAAAAGAAGATGCAGGAACTCAGGAGTCAGGATCTACCTTTTGAGCCTTCCATAGTCAGCAAGAAGAAGGCGCTGAAGTTCTTTAAGAAGGAAGGAGAACATCTCAAGACCGAACTGATCGAGGAGCGAGACGGAGAGATTCTCTCTTGTTACAAGTTGGGAGAGTTGGTTGATTTTTGCACCGGGCCTCATGTTTTCTCAACCTCCCAACTGGGTGCGTTCAAGCTGTTGTCCATTGCCGGATCCTATTGGCGAGGGGATGAAAAGCGTGAACAACTGCAACGCATCTACGGGACCGCTTTTCCCCAGGAAGCGGAGCTTCGAGATTACCTGGATCATTTAGAGGAGGCTCTCAAGCGTGACCATCGTCGACTGGGGAAACAATTGAACCTTTTTAGTGTTGCCGATCGAGTTGCTCCCGGCTTGATTCTCTGGCACCCCAAAGGAGCGAAGGTCCGAGAGCTGATCGAAGGGTTTCTGCGCCTGGAGCTGGAGAAACGAGGATATCAGTTCGTTTACACACCTCATATTGCCAAGAGTGACCTGTGGAAGACCTCGGGGCATTATGAGTACTTTCGGGAGAACATGTTCACCTTGCCTCTCGATGAGGAAGAGTACGTGCTCAAGCCGATGAACTGCCCGGGCCATATTCTTATTTACCAGTCCAGCAAACGAAGTTATCGGGAGTTGCCTGTGCGGATTGCCGAGTTCGGCACGGTCTATCGGAAAGAAAAATCAGGAACTCTTCACGGGTTGTTGCGGGTACGTGGTTTTACCCAGGATGACGCCCACATCTTCTGTCGTCCGGACCAGGTCCTGGACGAGGTGACCCAGACTCTTGATTTGGCTGAACACGTTTTGAAAAGCTTTGGCTTTGACCGTTTGGAAGTGGCCTTATCCGTTTGGGATCCCGCTGCTGGCAAAGACTATGCAGGCAGTCCCGAGGACTGGAAGAATGCCGAATCCGTGTTGGTTCAAGCACTGGAACGCAAGGGATGGTCCTATGAGCGATGCGAAGGAGAAGCCGCTTTTTACGGTCCTAAGATCGATGTGACTTTGGTTGATACGCTGGGCCGTTCCTGGCAGCTTAGCACCTTTCAATTTGATTTTAGCCTGCCCGAGCGTTTCAACTTGACCTATGTGGGAACAGATTCCAAGGACCACCATGTGGTCATGATCCATCGAGCTTTACTGGGATCTCTGGAGCGTTTCATGGGAGTTCTCATTGAGCATTATGGGGGGGCTTTTCCGCTTTGGCTGGCCCCGGTTCAAGCCCTCATTATTCCGATCAGCGAAAAGAGTCACCACTACGCGCTTGAGGTCCAAAAAGCGCTTAGAGAGGCCGAGAGAGGGCCCATCCGGGTGGAAACGGACCTCAGGAATGAGAAGGTAGGATACAAGATCCGGGAAGCCCAGCTGCAGAAAGTCCCCTACATGCTGATTGTGGGAGAGCGTGAGGCGGAAAGCCAAACCGTTGCGGTGCGCAATCGTTTCCAGGGTGAGCAGGGATCCATGAAAGTTGAGGAGCTTGCCACCCTGATTTATGATCTTGTGGATCAGAAAGTAGTGGAGGAAGGACATTAATAGAACTCGCATCAATCATCAGATCAGAGCCACTGAACTCCGAATCATTGACGCAGATGGAGAGCAGTTAGGAATCATGAAGCCCGGTCAGGCGCTTCAACTGGCGGACGAGCAAGGACTGGATCTTGTTGAAGTTGCACCCGGGGCCAAGCCACCGGTCTGCCGGATCATGGATTACGGCAAATACCGCTATGAGCAGAGCAAGAGGGCCCAAGAGGCCAAGAAGCACCAGAAGATGGTTCAGGTCAAGGAAGTCAAGTTTCGGCCCAAAATCGACGATCATGATTTTGAATTCAAGAAGAATCACTGTGTCCGCTTTCTGAAGGAAGAAAACAAGGTTAAGGCTACGGTGATGTTTCGAGGCAGAGAAGTGACCCACGCTGAAATCGGGGAAGAGATTTTGCGACGTTTACTCAATGCGCTCAACGATCTTGCGGTTGTGGAAAGAGCGCCCAAGCTGGAAGGGCACACCATGACGATGATTTTGAGTCCCAAGAAATCGAGGTCTTAGGACTAGTGTCTCGCTCCATAAATATGATGACGTTTGCTGATGGGGCTTGCGAGGGGAGGTCAAGGAGCGAACTCCGCCTCGATGCACATTGACATCGCGTCGTCGTTGCTTCGCGAACTCGATGCCGTCGCGCTCGCCACAAACGCAACCCTATTGATGGGACGCCACTTTTGGTGTAACGAGCAGGGCCCTTTAGTGTAAGATACGAATTGCTATTATGAAGTTAAGGACGAAAAGGGCGGCAGCCAAGCGTTTTAAGGTGACCGGATCAGGGAAAATAAAGAGGCGACGCAGCCATCACAGTCATATTCTGACCAAGAAAACGCCCAAGCGAAAGAGAAATATGAGGAAATGGGCGATAGTCAGTAAGAGTGATGAAAAGCGTGTCCAAATGATGCTCAAACTGAGATAGACTTGGGATTATGAGTCGAGTAAGACGTGGAAATAAACGGCTTCTACGCCGGAAGAAAATTCTGAGGCAGGCCAAGGGCTATTGGGGAACCAAGAGCAAGCTGCATAAGGCTGCCAAACAGCAGGTCCTAAGGTCGCTCGCCTATGCCTACCGGGACCGACGACAGAAGAAGAGACAGTTTCGCAGGCTTTGGATTATTCGTATCGCAGCCGCAGCTCGACAACATGGCTGCTCTTACAGTCGATTGATCCACGGTCTCAATAAGGCGGGTATGAGTCTCAACCGAAAGGTGCTTGCGGACTTGGCGGTGCGTGATCAGAAGGCCTTCGAGGAAATTGTGCGGACGGCGCAAGAGGCGGTCGCCCTCCATTCTCCTCCCCCCCTTGAAGCGGATTAACGAGGGCCATGAAATCCTCCCCAGACAGAGTTCATCCTTTGTGGGACGAGTTTTGTCAAGACCTGGAGCCCGTTTCTGGTTCAGGCGAGCTCTCTGATCTCCAGGACAAGTACCTCAGTCGAAAAAGAGGGCTGATCAGCCTGGAACTCAGGAAACTCGGTGCTTTGACTCCTCAAGAACGATCCGAGGCAGGTCAGCAACTCAATGAGTTGAAGGCCCAGGTGCAGGCGGCGCTGTCTGAGCGACAGGCCAAGTTCAAGGAAGAAGAACGCCGCTTGCAACTGGCCACGGAGCGAATCGATGTCACCTTACCTGGATATGAGGCTGCGCGTGGAGGAATTCACCCGCTGCGGCGTGTTTGGCGGCAGATGGAGGAGATCTCCGTCCGGATGGGCTTTACCGTTGTGTCCGGTCCTGAAATCGAATCGGACTATTACAATTTCGAGGCACTGAATATTCCCAAGGGGCATCCCGCTCGAGACGATCAGGATACGCTCTATCTTTCCGATAGTTTACTGCTTCGAACCCATACCTCTCCGGTACAGATCCGAACCATGGAAAAGCAGGACCCACCTTTGAAAATCGTTGTCCCTGGGCGGGTTTACAGGCGCGATGCAACCGATGCCACCCACAGTCCGATGTTTCACCAGATGGAAGGGCTGGTGGTTGATGAAGGGATCACCTTGGCTGACTTGAAAGGGACGTTGGAGGTCTTTCTTAAAGAGTTGTTCTCGGCTGACACTCAGGTGCGCTTTCGACCCAGTTACTTTCCCTTTGTCGAGCCCGGAGCAGAAGTGGATATTAGCTGCATCTTCTGCTCTGGGAAAGGTTGCCGAGTCTGCAAGAGTAGTGGTTGGATTGAGATTATGGGGGCCGGGATGGTTCATTCCCGAGTCTTCGAGATGGTGGGTTACGATTGGGACAAATACACGGGTTTTGCCTGGGGTATGGGGATCGATCGCATTGCCCAACTGAAGTATCAGGTGGATGATTCTCGCTTGTTTTTTGAAAACGACATCCGTTTTCTGCGCCAGTTTTGATTTCGCTGAGTAAAAGAAATGAAGATTAGCTACCAGTGGCTCGGGGACTTTCTGGACTTGGACATCGACGCCAGTGGACTTGCCAACGTCCTGACCAAGCTGGGCTTGGCAGTCGAGGAGATTGAAGAACTGGAAAACGACTCCGTCTTGGACGTGGAAGTGACGACCAACCGTCCCGATTGCCTCAATCATCTTGGAATCGCTCGTGAAATTGCTGCTCAGCTTGGACTCCAGCTCAAATATCCTGACTTTTCTCCTCCCCAGTATGAGGCAGATCCGTCCACTCAGTTGTCCACCGGGGTGAGCATTGAGAATCGCGAATTGTGTCCGCGCTACGCAGCACGGGTTCTCTCCGGGTTCACTATTGGAGAATCTCCAGACTGGCTCAAGGCGCGCCTGGAGGCTGTTGGACAAAGACCCATTAATAATATTGTCGACATCACCAACTACGTTCTGCTGGAAGTGGGGCACCCGCTGCATGCTTTCGACTACCACAAGCTGGAGGAACATCGCATTATTGTTCGAGCGGCCAAACCTTCGGAACGTCTCACCACCCTGGACGGATTTGAGCGTCAACTGGACTCCTCCATGCTGGTGATAGGTGATGCTCGCCAGCCCGTGGCCATGGCTGGCATCATGGGAGGCGAGGAAAGTGAGGTTTCCCAGGACACGCGGGTGATTCTGCTGGAGAGTGCCTACTTTAATCCTGCCTCGATTCGCCAGACGGCCAAGAAATTGGGTCTTCGTACTGAAGCCTGTTTTCGTTTTGAAAGGGGAGCGGATCCACGAATCCCGGTGAAGGCCTTGAATCGCACCTGCCGCCTCATTCAGGAGATCGCAGGTGGCGTTATGGCCGGGCCGGTTATTGATGAATATCCCAATCCCCCGGCTCAGAAGTCTGTGCGGCTGCGCTCCCAGCGTCTGGTAAAAGTGCTGGGAGTGGAGATCGATCCGGGGTTTGTCACCGATACCCTGTCCCGTCTGGAGTTTGAAACTTCTACAACCGAAAAAGGTATTTGGCAGGTACAGGTGCCGAGTTTCCGGGTGGATGTCCAGATCGAAGACGACTTGGTCGAGGAAGTGGCGCGGCACTATGGATACGATCGGATCGAGAGTACTTATCCGGCTACATCAAGCCTTGGGAGATTTCTGCCCACCGACGAGCATGACCGCCGCTTGACTGGAACCCTCGAGGGGCTTGGCTTTTGGGAGGCGTTTAATTACGTCTTTACCCACCCCTCCAAAGAGGCTGCCTTCTGGAACCCCTCTCCCTCAATGGCCGCTATTTCCAATCCTTTAACCGAGGAAGACACCCATTTGCGGGTCAGCCTTGTACCGGGACTCGTGGAGGCCTTGCGCCGGAATCTCAACCATGGGAACAAGAACGTCAGACTTTTCGAGTTGGGTAAGGTCTTTGCTCCCGGAGATGCACAGGGCGGTTCAGACTTCAAGGAGACCTCACGACTGGGCTTGGTGGTGACAGGCACGTTCTATCAGCCTTTCTGGAACACAGCTCACGATGAATTTCACTTCCACCATCTCAAGGGAGTTGTCGAAACCTTACTCCGAATGCTCGGTTGCAGGGGGGAGTTCAAAGAGACCTCGGAGGTCTCGTTTCTGCATCCCGGGATGGCGGCCAGCCTCTCAGCGGATGGTGAGCCCATAGGGTTCTTAGGGCAGCTTCGTCCTGAGCTTCAGGAATCCTATAAGTTCTTACAACCCGTCTTTGTGGCAGAGTTGTTTCTGGAGCCCCTATACGGGCGTCCTCTCCCGGAGCCACGATATGAGAGCTTTGAGAGGCTTCCCTCGGTGGAGAGAGACCTCTCTTTTATCGTTGACAAAGAGGTGGAATACGCTACAATGTTATCGGTTGTGGAGAAGCTGGGGATACCGGATCTTCGCGACATTCAGCTCATTGATCTCTACCAAGGCCCAACCCTTCCTCAGGGCAAGGTTAGCTTAGCCATACGGTTGACCTTTGTCAGTCCGGAAACAACGTTAACGCAGGAGAAAGTGAACCGTTACACCGAGAAGATTTTTTCGGTGTTGAAGAAGACTTTTTCTATGCAAGCTCGAGCCTGAGTCCGGATGATGCATAGTCCGGGCTGGAACGTGGGTGACCGTGTCGAATAAGTCTCTTGACCAGTTGGAATCTCGCGTCACCCAGGTGGTTCACCTTGTGAGCAGTCTTCAAACTGAAAACAAGGTTCTTGAGGAGGAGGTTGAAAAATTAAGAAGAAATGTGGAGGAAGTCAAAAAAGATAACAGCACCAAGAATCAACTGATTAAACAATTTAAAAATGACCGTCTAAGGATTCGGTCCAGGGTGGAAAAGATTGCAGAGAAAGTGGTTGCCTTAGAGGAGTTCAGTTAATCGTAGGTTGGATGGGCAATGGGTGAGGATTTAAAACAGGTTACAGCCGTTAAGATTTTCAATCAGACTTATCAGGTCAGCAGTGGCGGTGATCCTGAGTACGTCAGACAGCTTGCTCGTTACGTCGATCAGGTGATGACGGAAGTGTTTGAAAAAACGTCTGCAGTGGATAGTTTGAAAGTAGCCGTGTTGGCGGCTTTGAACATTGCCGATGAGCGTTTCGAGGCCCGGCGCCAATTGGAAACGCTGGATGATACAGTGACTGAAAAGAGTGACGCAATGATCACCCTGCTCGACCCCTTGGTTGGCTCCAGGTCCTGATGAGTGCCTTTAGGTAACTGAGATTTGTGTTTTCCCTTCCTTCAAGGCTTGTGAGGGTTCGTAAAGTCTAAGCTCATAACCTTGGGCATCCAGGACTCTTGCCTGCCCCCCACCCCTTAAGACGGCCGTTTCAGAATAGATGTGGGAGTGTCTTATGGAAATGACCACTGGGATCGGCTTTTCGATAGTGGCTGCGGTGACGGTTGCGATCTGGTTCGTCATAAAGGTCCGGTTCGCAGACCGACGTATTGCAGAAGCTCGAAAGAAAGCCGAAGAAATCGAGAAATCCGCTCAGCAAGAGGCCGAGAGATTGAAGAAGGCGAAGCTGGTGGAGGCTAAAGATCAGATCTTTGACTGGCGTTCTGAGGCGGAGAAAGAGGTGCAGGAACGCCGAAGAGAATTCAACCAGCTGGAACGGCGACTGAGTAGGACAGAGGATAATCTGCAAAGCAAAGAACAAGCCATACTGCGCAATGAAAAGGATAGCAACCGACGCCTCAAGAAACTCCAGGAAGGGGAAAGGAAATTAACGGAACGGGAACAACACCTGGAGGAGGTCCTTGAGGAGCAGGTCAGGCGACTGGAATCGGTAGCAGGGATGACCGCTGAAGAAGCCAAGAGAGTTCTTATTCAATCCATCGAGGAACAAGCTCATCATGATGCGGCTATGTTGGCCAAACGAATTGAAGATGAGGCTCGAGAAAACGCTGCCCGTGAAGCACGGAAAGTGCTTGCCCAGGCCATTCAGCGGTGTGCGGCCGAACATGTGGTGGAGTCCTCAGTTTCTGTGGTGGATCTTCCTTCCGATGACATGAAGGGGCGAATCATTGGAAGAGAAGGGAGAAACATCCGCGCCTTGGAGCAGGCGACGGGCGTGGACCTAATCGTCGATGACACTCCTGAGGCGGTGATCTTGTCAGGATTCGATCCGCTACGCCGAGAAATCGCCCGATTGTCCATTGAACGCCTCATCAAGGATGGGCGAATCCATCCAAGCCGCATCGAGGAGGTGGTGACTAAGGTCAAGAAGGAGATGGAGGAGAGTGTTCGGCAAGAGGGAGAACAAGTGGCTTTGGAGCTGGGAATTCACGGCATCCATTCGGACCTTCTTCGATTGGTGGGCAAGCTGAAGTATCGAACTAGTTACGGTCAAAATGTTCTTGCACACAGTAAGGAAGTGGCCTATCTGGCGGGAATCATGGCTCGTGAGATCGGTGCCGATGTGAATGTCAGTAAGCGAGCCGGGTTACTTCATGATGTGGGCAAAGCGGTCGATCGGGATATGGAGGGAACCCACCTGCAGCTGGGAGTGAAGCTTGCCCAAAAATATAAGGAAAGTCCCGAAGTGATTCATGCCATGGAGGCCCATCACTTCGATGTTGAGTTTCGCACCGTTGAGGCGGTTCTGGTACAGTCTGCCGACGCTACTTCCGCTGCTCGGCCGGGAGCTCGCCGGGAAGTCCTGGAAAATTATGTGAAGAGATTGGAGCGACTGGAAAAGCTGGCGACTTCATTTTCCGGAGTGTCCAAAGCCTTCGCCCTCCAAGCGGGGCGAGAGGTTCGCATCATCGTCGAGAGTAGCCAGGTTTCCGATGAACAGGCCTTTTGGCTGACCAAAGACATCACCAAGAAGATTGAAAATGAACTTCAGTATCCCGGACAAATTAAGGTGACTCTTATACGAGAGACGCGGGTTGTGGATTATGCCAAGTAAGTCCAAGCCATGAAGATTCTCTTCGTGGGCGATATCGTGGGGCGGGCCGGACGAACAATAGTGAAAGAGAAGCTTGCTCAGATCAAAGAAGAACACGAAATCGAATTTACCATCGCCAATGTCGAAAACGCGGCCGGAGGATTTGGAATCACTCCTGCAATTGGAGAGAAGATCCTGAGTTACGGAGTCGATGTCATGACCTCCGGCAATCATATCTGGGACAAGAAAGAGGTCTATGACTATCTGACTGCTCAGCCCCGCCTGCTGAGACCGGGTAACTATCCCCCAGGAACACCCGGCAACTATCAGTTTATAGGAGAGACCTCTGCCGGTACCCAGGTGGCGGTGGTGAATCTTCAGGGACGTGTCTTTATGCCGATCATCGACTGTCCCTTTCAACTTGCCGAACGTGAAATTCCCAAGCTGGCCAGACAGACTTCGTCGATCATCATTGACTTTCACGCCGAGGCGACTTCAGAAAAAGTCGCCTTTGGTTGGTTCATGAATGGCAAGGTGTCGGCCGTTCTCGGAACCCACACCCACATTCCGACTGCTGATGCGCGGGTTCTTCCCGAAGGAACGGCCTTTATTTCCGACGTGGGGATGACCGGCTCTTATGAATCGGTCATCGGGATGCAGATCGATGGCTCACTGTCCCGCTTTCGCACGGGATTACGGTCTTACTTTGAACCGGCAACAGAAAATCCCTGTCTCTGTTCGGTTATTCTCGATGTCGACGAGTCCAACGGTTCGGCCCGATCCATCCGGCGCTTCGAAGTTCGTTAGTTGGCGTGCCGTTGTGCTGTCGGACTCCGTGCCAGTATGGCACCCGCTCCTGGTAAGACGCAGGCCTTAGCCCACGGGCCCCAAACAGCGGAAGTGGTGCCGAACGGCCCGCAGGCTGAAGCCTGCGGCTCTGACAGAGTAGCGGGGCATACTCACAGCGGTGGGTTAACGAGGGAGAAACAGAGCCGTGGGCTTTAGCCCACGGGCCAAAGCCTGCAAGTGGTTTTCAACTGCAAAGCTCTCTTAAATCGCCGTCAGCCACGGGTGAGTCAAGATACTTGCGTAAAAACTGTCCCGTATAGGAGTCTTTCGCAGCCGCAATGGTTTCCGGAGGCCCTTCGGCAATCAAGTGCCCTCCCCCGTTGCCCCCCTCCGGTCCCAGATCGATAATCCAATCGGCGCTTTTGATCACGTCCAGATTATGTTCGATCACCAAAACGGTGGCGCCCTGAAAGATGAGTCGATCAAACGCTTGCAACAACTTACTGATATCAGCGAAGTGCAATCCGGTGGTGGGCTCATCGAAAATGAAGAGAGGGTGTTTGGAGGTGGGTTTGGAAAGATAAGAAGCGAGTTTGATTCTCTGGGCTTCGCCCCCGGATAGAGTTGTTGCCGACTGACCCAGGCGAAGATAGCCGAGACCGACCTCGTCGAGAATCCGGAGTTTTCGCACCAGTCCGGGATGAGCCTTAAAGAACTCCAGGGCCTCCCGCACCGTAATTTGCAGAACTTCGGCGATATTTTTTCCCTTATAAGTGATTTGCAGGACCTTCTTGGAGTAACGGGTTCCGTTGCAGTCCTCGCACAGGAGCTCGACATCTGCCAAGAACTGCATTTCCACCGTAACCGTCCCAGCTCCTTGACAGTTTTCACATCGGCCACCGGGAATGTTGAACGAAAAGTGTCCTGGGGACAAATTGCGGGAACGGGCCTCTCGCTGGGAAGAGAAGATCTTGCGAATCTGGTCGAAGACCTTGATGTAGGTCACAGGGTTGGATCGAGGCGTCCTGCCAATAGGGGCCTGATCCACCAGCAGGATCTCACTCAGCTGTTCTTCTCCTTCAATGGAGTCAAATTCGCCCACTTTGTCTTTCCATTCTCCCCTGAGTTTCTTGAGTCCCGCGTAAAGAACGTCTTGAACCAGTGTGGATTTTCCGGATCCGGAGACTCCGGTGATGCACACCATGACTCCCAAGGGGATGCGTACGGTCAGGTCCTTGAGGTTATGTTGACGGGCTCCCTGAATGGTCAGACAGTTCCCGTTAGTGGAACGTCGGAAAACCGGAGTGGGAATGGTTTTTTTTCCCGTGAGATACTGGCCGGTAAGGGAATTCTCATTGGTCAGCAGCGACGCCAGATTCCCGCTGTGTATGACTTCTCCTCCTTCCTCACCCGCACCAGGACCCATATCGATGATGCAATCCGCGGCCTCGATCATCTCTTTCTCGTGTTCCACGACGATGATGGTGTTTCCCAGATCACGCAGTTCCTTGAGAATCTCAATCAGTCGCCCCTCATCTCTGCTGTGGAGTCCAATCGAGGGTTCGTCCAGAACGTAGAGAGTACCCACCAGCGAGGAACTCAACGAGGCGGCCAGATGAATACGCTGCATCTCCCCTCCACTGAGAGTCGAAGTCAATCGATCCAGAGTGAGGTACTCCAAGCCGACCTTCATCAAGAATCTCAGGCGCTGTTTAATTTCCCACAAGACCTTCTGTGCGATCTGCTTCTGAGTGGGGCTGAGATCGGGTTCTGCGAAGAAGGTCTCGACTTCGGAAATGGGCAAAGCGGTTAACTGGCTCATTCTTTTACGACTCACATAGACGTCTCTCGCTTCCTGACAAAGACGCTCGCCGCCACAGTCCGGACACACGGTGTAGCCGCGGTACCGGCTGACGAAGATGCGAAGGTACATCTTGTATTTTTTCCTCTCCAGAGAGGCGAAAAATCCCTTCACACCGGGGAACTTACCTTCTCCATCCCAGATCCTGCGGCGGACGCTCTCGGGAAGTTGGGCAAAGGGCTTATCCAGTGAAATCTCCTTCTCCTCGGCGTAGGTTTCCAGCTTCTTCTGAAAGCGACGATAACGGGGCTTGGTAAAAGGCTCAATGGCACCTTCACGAAGGGTTTTTTCGGGATGGGGGATAATGAGTTCAGGATCCAGGGTAATCGTATTTCCAAAACCCTGACAGGTCGGGCACGCACCGTAAGGGTTGTTGAATGAAAACAGTCGAGGGTCGAGGGAACGGTAAGCAATATTGCAGTACTGACATTCAAATCTCTCTGTGAAGCGAAGCGAGCGGGCTGCTTCGGAATCGGATTCTCCATCGAAGATGTGGATTTGGGCAACTCCATTTCCCTCTCGGTAGCAGAGCTCAAGAGAGTCGGCAAGACGATCCTCGACATCCGGTTGAATCACCAGCCGGTCGAGCAGTATCTCGCTCTGCTCCAGTTCCTCAAGAGATTGAAAGCTCTGGTCGGGAAGCTGACGAATGGAGGACTTTGAAATCTTGCCTACGATGAGGCGGCGGAACCCTTGTTTCAGAAGATTTTCCAGCATCGAATTCAAGGGGAATGGACTCCCGTCGTTGTCTAAATTCAGGTCCAGACGGCTGCCCTTGAATGGGAAGGTGATGTAGATACGGGTACCTTTCCCCAGGAGCATGAGCTGCTCGGTGACCTTATCAAGGACATTTTTGGTGACTTCTCTGCCGCATTGGTGGCAGATGATGGTACCCACCCGTGAATAGAGAAGCCGCAAATAATCGTAAATTTCCGTGGCTGTACCCACTGTAGAACGCGGATTTCGGGAAGTGCTTTTTTGGCGAATGGCAATGGCCGGGCTGATGCCCTTGATTTCACGCACGCGGGGTTTGTTGATTCGTTCCAGGAATTGACGGGCGTAGGCGGAAAGGGACTCGACATAGCGACGTTGTCCCTCTGCGTAGAGTGTGTCGAAGGCCAGACTGGACTTTCCTGACCCGCTGACTCCGGTCACCACGGTCAGACGGTCGATGGGAATCTTCACATCGATATTCTTCAGATTGTTTTGCTGGGCCCCCAGAATGTGGATGTACCTGCCACGAGGGGTGTTCTTCCGCATATCAAAACCCTCAGTTTACCACGAACGTTTTTGGTGGGGGATTGGCCCCATGTTATAGTTGGGTTCGAATGCAAATAACAGCCGTCAAGCCCGCCATTACACTGCCTGGAGGAACCGTTCGAGTGGAGTTGGAAGGACTCGAAGATCCCTCGGAAGTTCGGGTCGATGTGGGCGATGTCAAAGCCGAGATTGCAGGAGCTTCCTCCAGGATGTTGACGGTCCGGATTCCTGCAAGGTGTGGGAATGGTCTGGTGATTTACAACCATGGGGAGCAGCGCATTGATCTGCAGGTAGGCCGGGTCATCGCCTCCGAGCTCCATCCGGTGGCCAATCCGGTGGTGGACTCGATGGGCAATGTGTACGTGACCCTCAGCGGAACTCGAGGGGAAAAGGTTCCCTTCAGCGTGTTCGTAGTCCATGCCGATGGGAGTAAGCATCCTTTCCTTGCTGATGTGATCAATCCGACGGGTTTGGCTATCGGCCCGGATGACTGTCTTTACATCACCAGTCGACACACAGGAGCCGTGTACCGCTCAACCTTCGACAAGCAGATTGAGAAATATGTGGATGGACTCGGGTTGGCCACGGGATTGGTCTTCGATTCCCAAAAGAACCTTCTGGTGGGAGACCGAGGCGGCAAGATTTACAAGGTGAGCCCCAAACAGGAGATCTCTGTCTTGTGCAGTTTGGAACCCAGTGTTTCTGCCTATCATTTGGCAGTGGACCCGGATGATACTCTTTTTGTGACGGGCCCCACGCTGGCAACTCAGGACTCCATTTATCGGGTGTCGAAGGAAGGTGAAGTTGAGGTGTACTTCAAAGGGTTTGGACGCCCCCAGGGGCTGGGGTTTGACCCCCAGGGACAGCTGCAGGTAACCGCCTCCTGGCAGGGCAGAAAAGGACTTTACACCTTTCGAAATGGGACTCCTGAGCTGACCGTTTCCGGTCCCATGTTGGTGGGTTTCGCTTACGACAACTCACGCCATTCCCTCTATCTGGTGGACAGCGCGAATCTTTTCCGCATCGAGCTAGGGGACAACGGACAGCTGTCAGTTGTCAGTTGATTCCCTATGTCCTTCTCCTTTCGAGTTCTGGCTCGAGATAAGAAAACCCATGCCCGTCAGGGGGTGCTGCAAACCGGGCGAGGAGAGATCGAAACTCCGGTCTTTATGCCGGTCGGAACAGCGGGCACGGTGAAGGCCATGCCCCAGGAGTTTTTGGAAGATCTGAATATTCAGATCATCTTGGCCAACACTTACCATCTCTATCTTCGCCCCGGAGAGGAGGTCATCGAAAGTCAGGGTGGGCTTCACCGCTTCATGTCCTGGGAGCGCCCGATTCTAACGGACAGCGGAGGATATCAGGTCTTTAGTCACCGGAAGCTCAGAAAAATCACAGAAGAGGGAGTCCAGTTTCAATCCCACCTGGATGGGTCTTCTCACTTCTTTTCTCCGGAACAGTCCATCCAGTTTCAGCAGACCTTGGGCTCAGACATCATCATGATGTTTGATGAGTGTACGCCCTATCCGGTGAGTGAGCGGGAAGCGAGAGAATCGATGCTCCGTTCCATGCGTTGGGCACAGCGTTGTAAGGATGTCCATAACAACCCAGGGCAGGCTTTGTTCGGAATCCTTCAGGGAAGTGTTTTTTTTCAGCTGCGCCAGGAGAGTTTGGAGCGCCTTTGTGAGATTGATTTTCCGGGACTCGCCCTGGGTGGATTCAGTGTGGGAGAACCGAGGTTGCTGATGTACGAGCTCATTGAACGTCTGGAGAACCTGATGCCGCAGGACAAACCCCGTTATGTCATGGGGGTGGGAACTCCTTTGGACCTGTTGTTCTGCGTCAAACAGGGAATGGATATGTTTGACTGCGTTTTACCGACTCGAAATGCACGCAATGGAACACTCTTTACTTCGGTTGGAAAGATTCGCATCAAGAACGCTTGTTATCGGCATGACGAGGGACCACTGGATCCTCACTGCGAGTGCTTGGTGTGCAAGCGATACAGTCGAAGCTACCTGAGGCATCTCTATGTTTCAGGTGAAATCGTTGCAAGCATTTTGAATACCTATCACAATTTGCATTTTTATCTTGACTTAATGGGCAAGATTCGACAGAGTATCGCGCTCAATTCGCTAACGGAATTTGAGGGATATTTCCGAGAGCAGTATGCCGAATCTGCTTGAGGATCTGTGCTATACTCGGCGTTTCTTTCTAGACCCAAAAGATATTTGTTATTCATTATGATTCCATCGATATTGGCGCAGCAAAGCCCGTCAGCGCAGCCCGGGATTGTCGGACTGTTGCCCTTCGTACTCATTGCGGGCATATTCTATCTTTTGATTATTCGACCCATGCGCAATCGTCAGAAGAGTCTGGATACGTTGATTGCCAGCTTGAAGAATGGGGACAAGGTGATTACCAACGGTGGGGTCTATGGAACGATTGCAGGAAACCGAGAAGACACATTCATTCTCAAGGTGGCGGATCAGGTGAAGATTGAGGTGGCAAAAAAGGCCATTGCTTCGTTACAAACCCCTTCTGAGGATTCAACCACCAAGTAATACGCGATGAAGCGAAATTTACAGTATCGGCTCATTCTCATCTTGGTGGTTCTGCTGGGCAGCGTTTTTCTCTTTTACCCACCCTCCCAGAAAATTAAGTTGGGTCTGGATCTCAAGGGTGGCATTCACCTGGTATTGCAGGTGGTGACCCGTGACGCCCTGGAGGCAAAGGTCGACCAGCTCCGAGAGCTGATCGAAGCGGACCTCAGAGAGAACGACGTCGTCTTTACCCGCACCCGGGTATCCGAGGATCTCGAGATTGAAGTTTTGGGAGTCCTTCAGGCTCAACAGGCGCAATTGGAAGAGAACCTGCGCCTGCATTCCGCGGATTGGACCTATCAGATTCAGTTTCGAGAAGGAGAGGTCGATGCCGTTTTGTCCATGACTGAGGCCGCCAAGCTGAGGACGGCCGATGAAACGGTTCAGCAGGCCAGGGAAACCCTTCAGCGGCGAGTGGATCAGTACGGTGTGGCTGAGCCGACGATCACGGTGTATGGAAGCGGCCAGTTAAAAGACCAGATCATCGTGGAACTGCCGGGCGTGGAGGATTTTGATCGCATCATTAACCTGATCAAGACGACGGCAAGACTTGAACTCAAGCTCGTCCACCCCAGCCAGGGAGGTCCCTATGCCACTCGGGAGGGGGCTCTGCAGGCCCATAGCAACAACCTTCCTGCAGACTACGAAATCCTGCCCTATCGCAATCCGACGGAAACCGGGGAGCAGACCATGTATATGGTGGTCCGCAAGGTCCAGTCTATCGGTGGCGAGCATCTCAAGGATGCCCGTCGCTCGCAGGACAGTTTCACGGGGCGTGCGGAAATCGAGTTTTTCCTGAAGGCCGAAGGGGTGACGCTGTTTAGCCGGGCTACCGAGCAGAACGTGGGAACTCGGCTGGCCGTTGTGCTGGATAATGAGATTCGTTCGGCGCCCAACATCAACGAGAGGATCGCCAGCGAGTCGGCTCGAATCACGGGAAGCTTTACCCCGGAACAGGCTGAGGATCTGGCCCTGGTTTTGCGCTCGGGAGCCCTGCCGGCTGCTATCCGGATTCTTGAGAATCGAATCATTGGGCCTTCCCTGGGACTGGATTCCATCCGAAGGGGAATCCAGGCCTCTGTGGTGGGTTTGGTTCTGGTGGTGGCAGGTATGCTGGTCGTGTACAAACTCTCGGGGATTAATGCGATTGTCTGTCTGGTTTTTAACCTGCTCATCCTTCTGGGTGTTTTGGCCTATTTTCATGCTACCTTGACCCTACCGGGAATCGCCGGAGTCATTTTGACGATTGGCATGGCCGTGGATGCCAATATCCTGATCTTCGAAAGAATCAAGGAAGAGATCCGTCGGGGAAAGACGGTTCGCAGTGCCGTCGCCGCCGGCTTTGACCGAGTTTTTTCTACCATTATTGATACCAACACGACGACTCTGGTTGCCGCGCTTTTCCTTTTCCAGTTCGGAACGGGCCCGGTACGCGGCTTTGCAGTGACTTTGGGGGTCGGTTTAATGGCTAATATTTTTACTGCCGTCTTTGTTTCAAGGACGCTCTTTCAGTTGATTTTGCAACGGCGTGAGTTGAAGAGGTTGTCCATATAAGTGTCTCGTTCCATAAATACGATGATGTTTGCTGATGGGGCTTGCCAGGGGAGATCCAGGAGCGAGACACTAAAAAGCAAGGCACAACAGGACAACTTTGGTGACTAAGGCATTAAGAGAGTGGTTCCGGAACGATTATGGATATTGTCAAAAATCCTAATATCGATTGGCTGGGCTTGAAGTGGATTTTCGTCAGCATATCGCTGATTCTCATGGTTATTGCAGGAGTGTCCGTGGCGCTGATAGGGCTGCATCTGGGTGTAGATTTCACCGGGGGAACGCTGGTTCACGTGAAGTTCAAAGAGGAGCCTCAACTGGAGCGGATTCGTGAAACCCTGAGTGAAGCAGCTCTGAAAGCAGAGGAAGTCGTACGCTTTGACGAACTCTCTCTAAACGAGGTTCAAATCCGCATGGCCAGTGTTGAAGGTGAGGAGACCCAGGACGTCACTCTTGGGAGCAACCAGATTTTTGAAGCCCTTCGTCAAGAATATGATCAAGGCCAGTCGGAGACGGGAAAGCTCGATCTCAATAATGTCTCCAGGAGCGCACTGTCGGCCCGTTTACAGGAACTGAATCCCGAGAATTCCAGCCAGGAACAGCCCATCTCGGAGTCGACTGAGTACTACCGCGAGCTGGCCGACAAGATCATCGATTATCGAACCGAGCAGAGCGGGATGATCCAGGATTTTTCCGAGCTGGATCCATTGGGGATTCCGACGGCTGTTGTGGAGACCCTGCGTGAGGAATCATACCTGGGTAGTTTTACCGTCATCAGTGTGGAAAGCGTCGGACCCAAGGTGGGCCAGGAGATGCGGACGCGAGCCCGCAATGCCGTCGGCTTTTCCCTGGTGGGGATGTTAATTTACATCGCCGTTCGGTTTTGGCCCATTTACGGGTTTGCCGCGTTGGTAGCCCTCTTTCACGACGTGTTCATCACGGTGGGAATCTTCTCCTTAACCGGGCGGGAAATCTCCCTTACGGTGGTGGCGGCCCTGTTGACTCTGGTGGGATACTCCATTAACGATACGATCGTTGTGTTTGACCGGGTGCGGGAGAACTTGCGACTCATGCGAAGAGATGATCTTGGCACCATCATCAATACCAGCATTAACCAAACATTGAATCGCACCATTATGACTTCCGGGATGACTTTCCTGGCCGTCTTTTCTCTCTATTTGTTTGGCGGCCAGGTCTTGCAGGGATTCTCATTTGCACTGGTGGTCGGTATAATTGTGGGCACCTATTCATCGGTTGCGATTGCGAGTCCCATTGTTCTTTGGTGGCAGAACTATTTGGACCGGAAAAAGGCACGTTCCTAAACCGATTTGTTTGAAAACGACATAACTTAACTTGGTGTGAATGAGTATGTTATGGGAATGACAGGAAGGATCTTGACTCGACTTGAAGCCAGTAGTAATATTGCCCGATTCAAAGTGAGTATTCCTTGTAGGGGGCTTCAGAGTCAGGACTTGGAAGGGGGGAGTAGATGTTTGAGAACCTGATCGAATCTTCGCCTGATCGAATGGGTGGCAGTAAAAGGGCCCTGATGGTTTCTTTTGCTGTCCACTTCGTCCTCATTGGGACGATGGTGTTGATTCCGCTGATCTATTACGACGTTTTACCTCAGCAGGAACTGTTGACGTTTCTGGCTGCACCGCCACCGCCACCGCCACCGCCGCCGCCGCCACCGCCACCGACCACACCACCTCCACCCGTTCAGCAGGTACAGGTGGTCAAATTGGATCCGACACAGTTCGTGGCACCCATTGAAATTCCCACCGAAATTCCTCCTCCCATGGAGGATATTCCGGAAATCACCTCTATCTTGGACCTCAATCCGGGAGGCCTGATGGGTGGAGTTCCCGGAGGTATCGTGGGTGGAGTGATCGGTGCCATTCCGAATGCGATGCCGCCTCCCCCACCTCCTCCTAAGAAGAAGGATCCGATTCGGGTGGGTGGAAATGTTCAATCCTCTAAGCTCATTGTTCGGGTGGAACCGAAATATCCAGAACTGGCCAAACGGGCTCGGATTCAGGGTATCGTGCTGCTGCAGGTCACGGTCGGTGATACGGGGGACGTCACCGGTATCAAAATCATCCGAGGTCATCCGCTATTGAATGACGCAGCCGTAACAGCCGTGCAGCAGTGGAAATATTCGCCCACATTGCTCAATGGCGAACCGGTGCCGGTCATTGCGACGGTGACCGTAAATTTTATTCTCAGATAGGTGTTTGACATTGTCTTGTGGATTCGTAAGATGATCTTAACTTTTTCAGGGAGGTATTACATATGAGTGGGTTCATGGAAATGTGGGACCAGATGGGATTCCTGGCGAAAGCTATAGTTTTTGTCCTGGGGATCATGTCGGTCTGGTCCATTTCAGTGATGATTGAGCGGTATCTCAAGTTTTATGCGGCACGCAAGCAGTCGCGGGAGTTTGCTCCTGCTGTTTCGGAAGCTTTGAAAACGGGAAACATCCGTGAGGCCATTGAGCTGGCCGAGCAGCATGAAAAGAGTCACTTGGCCAAGGTCGTGGTTGCCGGTCTTCAGGAGTTTCAAGCCCACGAGGGTTCCAGTGCCATCCCTGGCGAGATTGTTGAAGCCTCACGACGAGCGCTTCAGCGGGCGACTGCCATTGGGATCGAGGAGTTAAAGAGAGGTCTGGGAGGGTTGGCGACCATCGGTGCCACCGCCCCCTTTGTGGGACTGCTAGGTACGACGGTCGGTATCATTAACGCCTTTCTGGGCATGGCCGCAGGGGAAAGTGTTGGACTGGCCGCTGTGGCACCAGGAATTGCTGAGGCACTGGTCGCTACCGCGTTCGGACTATTTGTGGCCATTCCGGCAGTGTGGATGTACAACTACTTCACTTCGAAAATGGAATCTTTTATAGTGGAGATGGACAACTCTTCTTCCGAGTTGATCGATTATTTCCTGAAGCGGAGAGCCGAAAAGCATGGAGACTAGGCGCAGAGGCGGGTCAGGAGTCACCGCAGATATCAACGTCACTCCCATGTGCGACGTGATGTTGGTGCTGCTGATCATTTTCATGATCACCGTTCCGCTGTTGCAACAAGGAATCTTTGTCAACAAGCCCAGGGCCAGAAATGCCCAGGAGGAACCCCTGGTCGATGACGAGGATGCAACCATGATCACCATTACACGCATTGGGGACATCTACATCAATCGTCAGCCCGTCGGTCCCAACCAGATTGTGGAAAGGATTGTCGAGCGAGTTGCTCTCAAACCCGAATTACCGCTCTTTATCAAGGCCGACGTGGCTGTACTCTATGGAATCGTTGTGGATCTTGTGTCCAAGGCCCGTGAAGCGGGGGTGGAACAAATCGGTTTGATGGTTGATCGGCAAGAGGATCGGGGGAGGTAAATTATGGGAATGACCGGAGGTTCCGGCAAGGGGCCCAACTCCGAGATCAACATCACTCCATTTATCGACATTCTCCTGGTGCTGCTCATCATCTTCATGGTCATTCAGCCCATGATTCAGTATGATCTGCAGGCTCGCGTTCCCCAGAAACTTCCCGATGAGCTTCCCCAAGATTTGATCATTAAGTCCGATGCCATCGTGGTTTCCATTGACCGCCAGGGCGCCTATCGTATTAATCAGGAAGCCGTCACCTTTGACCAATTGGGGATCAGACTCTTTGATATCTACAGCGCCCGAGCCAACAAGAATATGTTCATCCTGGGCGATGTGGATCTTGCTTTTGATGATGTCGTCAAGGTGATCGACATCGCCAAGGGAGCCGGGGTGGGGGATATCGGGCTCTTGACACCGGAGGACAGGCCGGGTGGATAATAGACGACCGGAAGATCAAGGGTTGGAGGCAAGAATGGGAACAAGTGTTCCGAGTAGGAATTCTCTCTTTGCGGCAATGCTGGTGTTGGTTCTGACGGCCTCGAGTTGTGGCTGGATCGACGATTTGAGTGCCCGTAATGAGCTCAACCAGGGAGTGACTGCTTACACCAGTAAGAAATACGATGAGGCGATTGAGCACTTCCAGGAATCCATTGAAAAGGATCCTGATCTAGTCCGAAGCTATCTCTATTTGGCCATAGCCTATCGTGCCCAGTACATTCCCCAGGGGACCAGTCCCGAGAATATGGATCGGGCTCGAAATGCGATCACGACTTTTGAAAAGGTGATCGAGAAAGCTACCGATCCAGTGGATCAGACTACGGCCATGGCCAACCTGGCCGGTCTTTATAGTGGAATGGGCGATTACGACATGGCCAAGGAGTGGTACCGCAAGCGTCTGGTATTGGAACCGGACAATCCAGTGCCGATGTATGGGATTGCCACGATCGATTGGCAACTGGCCTACGATGAGACGGGAATGACCGGTGAGAGCGTCGAGTTTCTCAGTGAGGAGAGAAGGGCGGAAATCAATCAGTTTGTGGATGAGGGCATAGCCTCTTTAAAGGAGGCTTTAGAGATCGATCCAGAGTATGTTGATGCCATGCAGTACCTGAACCTGCTTTACCGCGAAAAGGCCAAGCTCACAATGGAGGAAGAAGAAAAGAGGACCTGGGAGCGAGAAGCTGATCAGCTCGCTTTACGGTCGCTGGAGCTCAAGCGTGAACAGCAGGACGCGGAAGCAGAAGCTCGTCGGCGGCTGTTGGCAGGGGAAGAAGAGTAGTTCACCCATCAGCATCACTGGAGATTTTGAGGAGAGGGACCGACCCCTCTCCTTTTTTTCTGTCCAAGCCGCGCCTTGTCAGATCGGTGCTTTCGTCACTCCGTGACGAGAACCTATGCAGAACCCGGGCTATTGAGGTGGTAAAATAGGTCAAGGCCGTTATGATTCGTTTCGAGGACCTGGAGGAAAAGGTTCAAAGATATCATCCTGAGGCAGATCTGGAACTCCTCAGGAAGGCCTATGTCTTTTCTGCCCGTGAGCACAAGGGGCAAATTCGGCTCTCCGGGGAACCCTATCTCTCCCACCCTTTAAAGGTGGCTCATATTCTGGCTGAGATGAAGCTCGATGTGGCGTGTGTGAGCGTGGGTCTCCTTCACGATGTGGTCGAGGATACCCTGACCAGTCTCGATACCATAAGAGAATACTTCGGAGAAGACATCGCCCATCTGGTGGATGGTGTTACCAAAATCAGCCAGATCCAATTCGCTTCACGTCAGGAAAAACAAGCTGAGAATTTCCGTAAACTGCTCCTGGCTATGGTGGATGATATCCGGGTGATTTTGGTGAAGTTAGCCGATCGCCTTCATAACCTGAACACCTTACAATACCTTCCTGCGGAAAAGAGAAAAATGATTGCCCAGGAGACGCTGGACATCTACGTGCCCATCGCCCACCGCCTGGGAATGGCCAAACTTCGGGGTGAATTGGAGGATTTGGCCTTTCAGTACCTGAACCCGGGCGCCTTTCAGAACATTTCCGCTCAGGTGGAAAAAAGGAGGGCGAATAGCCATGAGTTCAGCCAAGAGGTGATGAAGGCCATGCAGGAGCGCTTCCGAGAGCAGAACATTGAAGCCGAAATGAAGAGTCGTATCAAAGGGATCTACAGCACCTACAAAAAGATGAAACGTCAGGAAATCAGCATTGACCAGGTCTATGACTTCAATGCCATTCGGGTTCTGGTGAACTCGGTTCGTGATTGCTATACCGTGTTGGGTATCGTGAATAACATGTGGAAACCGATTCCGCGTAGAATTAAGGACTTCATCGCCAGTCCTCTTTCCAACCGGTACCAATCTCTTCACACCACCGTCATTGGGCACGATGGACACCCCTTCGAACTGCAAATCCGCACTCACGAGATGAACCAGGTCGCGGAAAAGGGGATCGCGGCACACTGGAAATATAAGGAGGGAAAGCTGGAGGAGGATAAGGATGACAAGCGCTTTCAGTGGTTGAGGCAGCTTTTGGAATGGCAGCACGAAGTCAAGGACCCCCATCAATTTTTGAGCAACCTCAAGATTGATCTGTACCCAGAGGAGGTTTACCCCCTCACCCCCAAAGGAGAGGTGATCACTCTTCCCCGCGGTTCTACAACGGTTGACTTTGCCTATGCCATCCACACCGAAGTGGGAAATAAGAGTGTGGGTGCCCGGGTCAACGGCCGAATCGTCCCCTTGAAATACAGAGTCAGCAATGGAGACATTATAGAGATTGTCACCTCCAGTGAGGCTCATCCCCGCAGAGACTGGTTGAATGACGTCAAGAGTTCACGGGCCCGAAGCGCGATCCGACGCTGGATCAATGTGAAGCAGAAGGAAGAGGCCATCGAGATGGGGAGGAAATTGCTGGAGACAAATGCTCGCAGCTACAAGTTGAACCTCAAGAGTTATAAGGACAAGCTGGAATCGATGCTTCCCGATTTTAATGTTTCCCAAATGGAAGATCTGTTTGCGCGTATCGGATTTGGAAAAATTTCCCCGCGCCAGGTATTGAAGAAACTGGAACCCAGTAAGGTCGAAGAACAGGAAGGCGAAGAGAGCGGAACCTCGAGGGTGACCCAGATGGTCAACAAGGTTCTCCGACGCTCGGATACCGCCATTCAGGTCAACGGCTACGATGATCTGCTGGTCTATCGAGCCCAGTGTTGTAACCCGATTCGGGGTGAGGAAATTATCGGTTACATCACCACCGGCCGAGGGATCTCAGTCCATTCGGTGGACTGCCCCAGCGTTGAAAAATTGCTCTTAAACCCGGAGTGGAAAGTCCAGGTGAAGTGGACCGAGGATGGGAAAAAAGGTATCTATCCCATCCGCCTGCTTATTTCCACCGAAGACCGGACCGGAATTTTGGCGGATGTCACTTCGGCCGTCTCCCAGATCGACACCAATATTGTGAACGTGAACGCACAGACCGTCGACGATCGCTACGGAGTGATCGATATGACCGTTGAGATCAGCGATATCCACCATCTCGAGGATATTATGGATTGCTTAAAAGCCATCGAGGGAGTGCGTGAAGTAGAACGAGCCACCACCCGGGCTAAAGAGAGAAGAAGGGGATAAATTTACTACGCGATGGAGGGTTTCTGGACCTTTCCAGACTTCAAGCACTGAGTACAAACACGGATGCGGCGGATGGTCCCATCGACTACCGCTCGTACCCGCTGCAAATTCGGATTCCAGCGACGTTTGGTCACATTATGAGCATGTGAGATGTTATTGCCGAATTGGGGTCCCTTCCCGCAGATCTCACAAACCTTAGACATGTTTTCTCCCTATATCCTTCTGAGAAAAGCGATTAAAACATTCTTCCTCTTCCGGTGTCAACCGGGGAAGAATTCGGGGACTGTCCCCAAATTCTCCCCCGGAAATTCAAAATTCCAAATTCCAAATCTCAAACAAACTCCAAATCTGAAATTCCAAACACAAAATCCTTTCAAAGACCCGAATGGGGACACCAAACCGCACAACGGAGGCGCCTCTAAGGTTAGGATGGCACCCGCGCTCGTGGTAAGACGCAGTCAGAGCCGTGGGCTTCAGCCCACGGGCCCTCTTCTTTCGTAGATTTTTCATTCAAGACGTTATAGTTATAGAAGGAGACACTAAGGAAATCATGGTCAGGGGGTATGTTCTAAAATAGGGAAAAGCAGCCAAACAGGAGAGGTTCTTAAAAAGAGAAAGAGGAACAATTATGAGCGAAGATCAGAACAAGAAACGGGCCATCGAAATGGCACTGACCCAGATTGAACGCCAATTTGGGAAGGGGTCGATCATGAGGTTGGGGAGCCAGTCCGTCTTGAATGTCCCGGTGATCTCCACGGGCTCCCTGTCCATCGATGTGGCGCTGGGGATTGGTGGGTTCCCACGCGGGCGGATGATCGAGGTCTACGGCCCGGAATCGAGTGGAAAGACCACCGTTGCCCTTCATGCCATTGCCGAGTGTCAAAAAGAGGGTGGAACCGCTGCCTTCATCGATGCCGAGCATGCGATGGATGCCGGATATGCCCGCAACCTGGGCGTCGATATTGACGAGTTGCTGGTTTCCCAGCCCGACAGTGGAGAGCAGGCCTTGGAGATCACGGAAATGCTGATACGTAGCGGGGCCGTGGATATTCTCGTCATTGATTCAGTGGCCGCTTTGGTCCCTCGTGCTGAATTGGAAGGGGAGATGGGAGACTCCCACATGGGACTGCATGCCCGACTCATGTCCCAGGCCTTGCGGAAACTGACCGCTATCGTGGCCAAGTCGCAGACTTGTTTGATCTTTATCAATCAGATTCGAGAGAAAATCGGAGTCATGTTCGGCAACCCGGAAACAACCACGGGTGGGCGAGCCCTGAAGTTCTACGCCTCTATTCGTCTGGAAATCCGGCGAGTTGCTTCCATTAAGGAAGGGGATCAAAACATCGGCAACCGCACCAAAGCCAAGGTCGTCAAGAATAAAATGGCACCGCCTTTCCGAGAGGCTCACTTCGATATCAACTTCGGCCAGGGGATTTCTCGAGAAGGGGAACTGCTGGATTTGGGCGTGGAGCACGAAATTATCGAGAAAAGCGGTTCGTGGTTTTCCTACGGACAGGAACGATTAGGGCAGGGGCGTGAGAATAGTAAGGTGTTTCTGCGGGAAAACCCCGAAATCAGTGGCGCTATCGAGCATAAGGTGAAGGTGGCCCTGGGAAGTGCAAAGCCGTTGCAGGAAGTGCAAAAAACTGACAGCCGGAAGACCGGCTGAAATTCCAAAATTCAAAATTTAAAACTTGAAACTCATCTAAAGGACCCGTCTGCCAACACCAAAAGCCAGGTAACCCAGGCTAACCGTCTGTAGAACAGACAGTTGTGAGGTTTTGTATTTTGTATTTTAGGTTTTGAATTTGTTTTGAATTTTCAGTTTTGAATTTCTCCTTACATTCCCACTTCTTCTCTCGCCCTCTGGATCAGATTAGGAATTCCGCTGGTGTTGCCATGAGTGGCCCGATAGAGTTGGTTGAGTTGATCTCTGGCATCCTTTGCACTGGGCCCGTTCAACACAACTGCTTTGGCAAAAGATAGGTTTGCCTGATCCGTCCTCCCTGCTCCCCAGTAAATGAAACCCAGGCGATAGTGCGCGAAGTCGTTGGTGATGTCGTGTTGCGCCGCCGCTTCGAACTCTTTGCGGGCCGTACTCATCTGGTTGCTCACGTAAGCCTGCTCGCCCAAAGCCCGGTGACAATAACCACGAACCTGATTCAGTTGTGCTGTCCACTGTTGATCCGTTTGCCCCTCAGGTTTCTGGAGCTTGTCGGCGGCCGCAAGCGCCTTCTTCGCATACTCCACAGCCTTGGTGAGATCGTTTCCACCCCAGTAGGAGCTGGATAATTCGACCAATATCGGTAAATTGTTGGGATCGTGCTGAGCGGCTCGCTGCCCCCACTTCCGGAAATTGGCCTGGTCGTTCAACGCCTGGTAGGCCTTGGCCACGAAATAAGCAGTGGCGGCATTGGGTGAGTCGGCGTACAGCTTGCTGCCAAAGTCCACCAGCTTTCGAGGGTTGCCCAGTTGTTGGTAGGCCTGGGTGGCAGCCTGAATGGATGTCGTGTCCTCGGGTCGGTATCGCAAGAAATTCTCGGCAGTGGTGGCCAGCTGTTGCCACTGACCCCGCTGTCGAAGACCTGGATAGAATTGTGCATAGAGATAGGCGATGTTCGGATCCAGTGCGGATTTCTTGTAGGTCTTCACGAATTCCAGGAGTAAAGCCTGTTGCTTACTGCTGTTTTTCTCCGCCTCGGCCTTCTCGTAAAAATCGTATTCCTGATTGTAGGTGTCACTGTCCTGAAAGCCCAACAAGCCGGGAATGAAGCTGATAAAAACCGCCAGGACCAGAATTTTGGATGCCGTGCCTCTCATTGCGCCCTCCTCAAAGAGTTGATTTTACCCTAAAATAGCACACAATGAGCTGGGTGGCACGCAAAACCGCCGACATTCGTTTCCACTCTGGCGGCCGGCTGAGAACGCTTCACTTCAGAGCAGGCTTGAGATAAGATTCCCATGCTCTGTTGATTCGGGGATCGTCTAATAGGCAAGACAGCGGCCTTTGGAGCCGCCGATCCAGGTTCGAGTCCTGGTCCCCGAGCCATTTCAATTGTGAACGGTGTTTTGTGAATGCTGAATGATCATCACCCCTAATCATGGATGTTGCCGTTTTTCCTTGGTTAATTGCCTTCAGCCCCCTCACGGTCTAAGATTTTAGGTGAGTCTGTCTACAGTGAGGGGGGGCCATGTTGGGAACGACCATCAGCCATTACCAGGTTCTTGAGAAACTTGGCAACGGGGGCATGTGAGAGGTATATCTCACTCAAGACAGCGGCCTGGACCGGGTTCTTACTAGTATGCGGTGAAAATTCAACAAATCCCTTTTTTTTGGGAGGAGGTCACCATGAGAGGAAACACCATTGCGTGGACGTTGTTCCTTGCTCTATTCCCCACACCGTGGATATTTGGGGGTGCACAGCAAAGTCTACAGGCCGGCAATCCGGCCGATGAGCGACCTACGGTCAGTTGCTCGCAGTTCATGGCTCCGAAGAAAAATGTAAACGGTAAGATGGTGGGCCAAGAAGAGTGCCTGATGCAGGACCATGGCATCGTGGAGCCCAATCTTAAATATCACCGGGTGGACATGGGCATCACAGGCACCCTGTCAGGTTGGATTGTTAAGCAAGGGGCGCGGCAGAATTACTTCACGTCGGGTCCGGATTTTACTTTTACCCAGTACGGAAATCCCCACAGCCCGCGTTTCCACGGGATTTTGCGGTATGAAGCCGCGAAAGGGACGTCTCTAACTCTCACCTATCCGGAGACCGGATGGAATGGGAAACTATTCGTCCTGGTGCATGGACGCTCGGGGTCATTCCTGAGAGGGACTATGAGACCGTGGGATGAGTATTTCGATCCCGCAAAGCCCTTTGATGTCGATAAATATGAGAAAGCGATGCTGGCCAAGGGCTATGCGATAGCGAGAACCCGGCGGAATGCCGATGGCTTTGCAATTGGAGACTATTCCGCAGTTTTAGATGACGGTACGGTCTGGCCGGACCAGAACATCAACATGGTCCCGGAACTGATTTTGGATGAGGTCCGGATGGTGAACAATTTTCTGAAAGAACGTTTGGGCCGGAAACCCACCCGAAATTACTGGTTCGGTCATTCGGCCGGCGCCTACACGGCCTTGGCGCTCAATTACCTGATCCAATCCAACCCCGACATCAATAAGGAAGCGGATGGAAAAGAAACGATTAGTGGATTCATCCTCGACGATCCGGGCGGCGGGCTGTTCCTTCCTGTTCTGGTGAAGAATGGTCAGGATGTCCTGTACCGCACAAGGGAATCCAAAGCGCAATTCGTCAAATCCTTTTCGATTGCTCATCAGGCCTACCCGCTCGTCTACTCCAACATTGTCCCCGGAGAGATGGACTTGAACAACATACCCGAAGGAGTTTCCCCGGTCGCTCTGAACAATAAGAGAAAAATGGCGAGGCTCATGAAAGAGAAAGGAATAGACAACTTCCGGATGTATGAAGTTCGCGGTGTCAGCCACAACGGCGGGGAACGTTTGGAGGATGGCAAGGATGGCGATGTCCAAATTCTGGATCTATCTCGACTGATGGATGGGGTGATTGATCTTCTGGATAACTGGGTGGAGAAAGGGATCGAGCCGCCTGCGACGAAATCTGACGATCCGGGCGTGGGCGCCAGCGCCTCCGCCATTGGACTGCCGGAAACGGCCTGCCCGCTAGGCAGGTATTATCCCTTTCCTCAATTCCGCGGCACACGAGGTGCGGGCTCCACCGGTTTTGCGGCCTATGATGGGACGAGTCTGGAACCCTTGGATGGGCAGTTGATGTTTGTGGACATGAACGAGAACGGACGCCGGGACAAGCGGGAGACCGTCACGGAGGCGTGGCGCCGGATAGGGCTGCTGAAAGCGGGCAAGACGTTCAGTCGGGCCAGGTACGTAGAGTGTGTCCAGAGCACCGCCGCGAAGCTGCGGAAGGAGAACTTAATCACCGAAAAAATCGCCAACCTTTACGTCGAGGAGGCGGAGAAGGAGGCGTTCCCAGCACAGTAGGCAGGTGTGAACAGATGGCTGGCATATTCCTGCGCAGTAGGAGGTTGTGCTTAAATTGTGCCCACGGCAACCTCACTCCAGCCAAGATAAGCAGCAATTTTGATTGCCTTTTCACCTCCTACCGATTTAGCATTGAGCACCGCTGTATTGCACGGGGGGGACAAGCAGGGTCGGCATGACCCTCTTGCACTACAAGGTGCTTAAGAAAATCGGCCATGGTGGCATAGGTGAGGGCGATACCCCTGGGTTGCTTTAGTGTGGCCAGTGGCGATCCCGATGTTTTTGAGTTCACCTGTGGCCCTTTCAAGCGTCATCACCTACGAACGAATACTTAGGGAGATCATGCCATGAAGCTTTCAAGAGGTTTTCTGAAACGCTCTGCAAATAGCATTGGCGCTTTGCTTTTGCTGCTATCGGCTGCCTCCTGCTCCGAAGCAGCGGGCGGGGCTCAGTCGATGGGCGAGTCCAAGTTCGTCGATGTTGACGGCATCAGGACCCGCTACTTTGAAGGCGGAAGCGGGGAAGCCATGGTGCTTGTCCATGGTGGCCATTACGGTGCCACAGGCGGAGCCGTTGGGTGGATGCCCGTTTTCCCGAACCTGGCCGCCCATTTCAATGTGTATGCCGTCGACAAACTTGGAATGGGTCTTACCGATAACCCTGGCAGGGATGAAGATTATACCATGCAGGCCACCGTGC
This sequence comes from Acidobacteriota bacterium, assembly GCA_022562935.1. Classification (GTDB taxonomy): domain Bacteria; phylum Acidobacteriota; class UBA6911; order RPQK01; family JADFOI01; genus JADFOI01. The sequence goes on along the minus strand of JADFOI010000002.1, from coordinate 3,655 downwards.
AGCATCTTTACGGGTTTTTGAAAGCGCTGGGTATCGATCAGGTCCATCTGGTCGGTCACTCCAGAGGAGCTCTACCTGTGGCTCGTATTGCCATTGACCATCCTGAAATGGTCAAGACTGTCATCATCTTCGACAGCAACACACTGGCCCCGGTAGATCCCCCTGCCTCGGATCCGCCTCTTAGCCCTCCTGGGCCTCCGCCCACCGAAGAGTCCATCCGTGAGGGACTGCTCAACAATAGCACCACGTTTCATAAAGATTTCATCACTGACGAGTATGTAGAAGCTCAGCTTGAGGTCGCCTTGCAGCCCAAGATAAGGGAGGCCGCAGAGAAAATGGAGCTGCTGAAGAAACGTTTCGCTGAACACAACCCCGACAAGGTGAAGGCGAGACCAGCTCTCGCTGGGAATCGGGGCACTGGTTGGTGGATGTATGAAGTCAAGGATGAAACGCTGGAAGCGATCAGGGCGGGTCGCCTCAGCACGCCGACCCTGATGATTTGGGGGTTCAATGATCCCTCAGCTACTTACGCCATGGGGATGGACCTTTTTCAGCTGATCAGCAAATCCGTCGATCGAACGCAACTCCACTTCTTCAACCAGTCCGGGCATTCTCCCTACCATGAATATCCCCAGGAGGTCACCAATATAATCGTCAGTTTCACGGGGAGTGGAAAGGATTGAAGCACCAACTAGCATGATCGGCAGGACCATCCCCCATGACAAAGTCCTAGAGAAGATGGGCCAAGGGGGTCAAGACAGCCGCCTGGACAGAAGAGTTGCCCTCAAGAACTTCCCCCAACATCTCTCAGAGAGAGCAAAGCTGCGACTCCGCAGGATTCTCCTTGCCATGACTTTGATCTCGCTGTCGTTAGTTTCCGGAACAGGAACCACCACTGCACAGGAAGAGGGAACACCAAGGCGGAGAGCAGTGAGGTTGGATTTGGGTTTTGGCCAATCACCGCCGGGCAGCCACGTTTCGATTCCGATCATTTTAACTCTTCCCCGAGGCGTTAAAATTGGGAGTGCCACAAACGAGATCACTTTCCCCACTCAGCTCCTTTCCTTTCAGGAGGCAAGAAAAGGTCTGGCGGCTGAGGTTGTGGAAGCAGAGGTCACGACGGAGGTGAAACAGAATGATCAGGATCCCGAGAGTTCCATCCTGAAAGTGACCATCGAGGGCAAGGCCGGAATGGCAATCCCACGAGGGGTCCTGGTCGATCTTGTATTCAACATTTCTGAGCAGGCTCAACTGGGAGAGACCATCGTGCTGAAAAATTTTGCCAGCGCGGTGAGCCCGGATGATCCACCTCAACCGATTGATCCCGTAACCGGCAACGATGGGGAGATTGTCATTGATGAAACTGCGATTGTTTTTGCCTGTTTCTTTTATATGCACTAAATCGGTGTTGGGCTCCTGTCGTACCAGGTTGATTGTTTCTGAGTGAAGGGTTTTTAGGTTTATTTCCAAATCTGAATAGGGGGTGTATATGAGTTTATTGAAGAAAAAGCATTTGGCGTTAGGGTTCCTGGCAGCTGTGGCGACACTCGGCTTTCCAAGTATTGTGGTCAGGGCCCAGCAACAGTCTTTTCCACCAGAAGTTTTGGCTTGGGCGGATACGGTGCTCTACAACGGGCAGATTCTGACTGTGGATGACTCCTTCACCATCACGGAGGCAGTTGCCATCCGAGATGAAAAATTTCTGGCGGTGGGCACCAACGAGCGGATTAGGGCCATGGCCGGACCGAAAACACGGCTGATCGACCTCAAGGGCAGGACTGTGGTTCCCGGCTTCATCGACACCCATCATCATTTCCACAACTATGCGCAGCGGGGTTTGATGCCCAGAATTCTCTTCCGGACGCGCGAACAGTGGCTGCGTGATATCAAGAGACTGGTCGATGTGGCCGAACCGGGAGAATGGGTGATTCTCAGAGCGGACAGGACGGTGGATCAACCCTGGGCGCAATCTGCTTTCGCCATGACCCGACATGACCTGGACCCCATCTCGCCCAACAACCCGATCTTCGTCTGGACCAGCCCTCCGGGCAACGACGCACTGGTGAACGCCTATGCCCTGGGTCTGGCCAATATGCCCTCGGATACCCCTGGGCTGATCAGGGATCCTGGGACCGGCGAGCCCAACGGGGTGCTCGAGCAGGCGGCCTACGGAACCATGTTCTACGAGGTCATTCCCCGCATTCCGGTGGAAGAGTTGATGCCACTCTATAAGGCCGCCATGAAAAGATTCAATGCCGTGGGAAAGGTCACCATCATGGGTCGCAATGATGGCCACGCCATCTCCGTTTTCAAGGCACTCTGGGAACGCGGTGAGTTGACCATTCGGTTTCGTGTGGCCCACGAGTTTGCCCGCAATGCCTATAATCCGGAGGCATTGATCAAGCGAGTGGGAAATCTCAGTGGATTTGGCGATGCCTGGTTGAAGATCGCCGCGGCAAATGTCGGAAACCCTGATGGAGCCTTGGGAAACGGCCGCGCCTGGACCCGCAACCCTAAGCTGCCGGACGCCGGCCATGCTCCTGACCCCAATGCACCGGACTTTGGATTCGTTCCCTATTTCAAGGATCACGAGAAGAGCGACTGGAGGACGATTCCAATTCTGAACCGTTACGGATGGCGTATACTGGGAATCCACACGGCCGGAGACCGATCCATCGATGAGTTGTTCTCTGCCTTTGAGGTGGCGAACCAAGAAAAATCGCTGGCCGGCCGCGGTTGGGCCTTCGATCACTCCCTGATGGTGCGACCTGAACATATCGCCACAGCCAAGCGTCTGGACCTGATTGCCAGTGCCAACTCTGGTTCCATTGGTTCCAGGACGCTCATTAGGCTCTATGGGGCAGATGAGGTCTACAGGCTCTCGCCCACAAAAAGCCTGATCGACGCCGGTCTGCGAGTGGTCATGGAGGCACCAGGGGACACCGATCGTCCACCCCTATACCACATCGAGCGGTTTGTCACGCGCAAGGATGAGAATGGTCGGGTGTGGAATGAGGCAGAAAAGATCACCCGCGAGCAGGCCCTTTATATGGCCACCAACTGGGCCGCGGACTACACCGGCGATGAGAAAATCCTGGGCACGATCGAGCCCGGCAAACTCGCGGATTGGGTGATTATAGATGGAGATTACATGAGGGTTCCCGAGGATGAGATTGGTGAGCTCAAAGTGGTGATGACAGCGGTGGGAGGCAAGATCGTTTTTGAAGCGGAAGGGCTATTTTGACCGAGCCGGGATGATGCAATGGGTTCTCGTCATGAAGCGGAGACAAGGCGCGCGACCCGCAAGCGGGTGCCTGCTCCCGCTTGCGGGTCGCGCAGTCGGTGCAGCACGCCGGATGGTTTCGCTGCTGCAGGAGAGAATTTATGCCTAGTCCGGCTAGCATGTATCAAAGGGGCTGCCATTGACAGCATCCTCTGGCCCGGCCCCCGAGCCAGTTCAATGATGAGTGGTGGTTTGTTGTGGTTTGTGAATGGTGAATGATCACCACTCATAACACGGATGGTGCCTTTTCATCCTTCCCCGTTGTCTCACCTAAAAGTCTATCCCAAAGGGTAATTGTTGCCTCATTAAAAATCCATCCCCCGCGGGGCCACAATGCCATTTATGTTTTTGCCTTGCCGGAATAGCGATGAC
>JADFOI010000045.1 GCA_022562935.1 Acidobacteriota bacterium | reverse complement strand
CAAATAAAGGCCATCCAGGATCGATACAAGCGAATGAAGCGCACCGATCCTCGCCAGGCCAAGAAGAATGAAGAAGTCATGGCCCTGTACAAAGAACACGGCGTGAACCCTCTGGGGGGCTGTTTGCCGTTGGTGATCCAGATGCCCTTTCTCTTTGCTTTCTATAGAATGTTGTATTCCTCAATGGAATTGAGGGGAGCTCCTTTTATCGGTTGGATCCAAGATCTTTCCCGGCATGACCCCTATTACGTGACGCCGATCTTGATGGGAATCAGCATGGTGGTTCAGCAAAAGATGACCCCGGCGGCCGGTGATCCCACCCAACGCAAGATGATGATGATGCTTCCCATAGTCTTCACCTTCTTTTTCCTGAACTTTTCCAGTGGCCTGGTCCTCTACTTTCTGTTCAGCAACCTCTTTGGTATGATGTTTCAGTTTTTGACCCAAAGATGGCAACAGGCGCCGGCAGAGGTACCTACGAAGAAGCCTAGGAAGAAAAAGTGATAACCCGATCGAGCCAATCATGAACTTTGACAAAGAGAAGCTGGAGAGTGAAGTCGGACATTTTTTAGAGAAATTGCTCAAGGCGACCGGCCTTGACTTGGAGTTTCGATGCGAACCAGAAGATCACACCATGACGGTTTGGCTTTCTGGCCAGGATGCCCCCATGGTGGTAAGTAGCAACGCGCGCCTGCTTTACGCGATCAACCATATACTCAATCGAGCCTTCTACGAGAAATCGCCCCAACGGTGGAGTTTCATAGTGGATTGCAATGACTACCGAGCGACCCGCGAGGCTGAGCTTGAGATCCTGGCTCGCGAAGGGGCGGAAACAGTCAAGCACTCAGGCAATCTTCTTCCACTGGCACCCATGCCTGCCAGCGAACGGCGCGTCGTCCATCTGGCATTGGCCCAGGAACCTGGCGTCAGTACCGAAAGCGAGGGGACTGGTGCACAACGTCGCGTGGTGATCCTCCCGTCGATTAGCCGGGATGATGCGTAACTTGTCTACTGCAGTGACAGCAATCATCCAGCGTGCTGCACCGACTGCGCGACCCGCAGGCGCGGGTACCCCCGACCCGCAAGCGGGTACCCCTGGTCTCCTCGGCGTACTGCAAGAGTACGCCTGCTTGTGCGCTGGGCCGCGAAAACCTATGCATAACCCCGGCTAGCCTTTTCATTACGGTGACTTACGACCTAAAGAGAACCATTGTCGCCGTTGCGACCCCGCCCGGGCGAGGCGCAATTGCACTCGTGCGCTTGAGCGGCCAGCAGGCGAAGGAATTTGTGGCCAGCCGGCTCCGTGCCCAGGGCCGGGCTGATTGGCTTCCCCACCGGCCGTTGTTGGGGCGCATTTTGGACGCCCTTGGAAACCCATTGGATCAGGCCTTGGTGACGTTTTTCCCCGGTCCTTCCTCGTATACGGGGGAGGACGTGATTGAAATCTCCTGTCATGGCAGCCCGGTGGTGGTCCAGCAGATCATTGAAAGTCTGTTGGAGGCGGGTGCTCATTTGGCTGAGCCGGGAGAATTCACGCTGAGAGCTTTCCTGAACGGAAAGATGGATCTGGCTCAAGCAGAAGCAGTCCGTGATTTGATCGACAGCCAGACTGCATTCCAGGCCAGGCTGGCCGCTGAACAACTGGAGGGAAAGCTTTCTCGAGCACTGGAGCCCATCAAGAAGGAACTTGTGCGCATTTTGTGCCAGATGGAAACTGCGGTCGAGTTTGTGGAGGAAGGTATTGAGCCGGAAGAGCGCGGGAAGTTGGCCGAAGCGCTGCAGCGGATCGATCAGCGGCTGGAGGAACTGGAAGAAAGTTTTCGCCTGGGAAGAATTGTCCAGGAGGGAATAACAGTTGCCATTGCTGGCAGAACGAATGTAGGCAAGTCTAGTATTTTCAATGCTTTAGTTGAGAATGATCGGGTTATTGTGGCGGCTATCCCGGGAACCACACGGGACGCAGTGACTGAGACCATCAATCTTGGGGGAATCCCGGCCCGGCTGGTGGACACGGCGGGAATTCGGGAGGCTGAGGACCCCCTGGAGCAGCTTGGGATCCAGAAGTCGTTGGAGTACTTGCGTCAATGCGATGCGGTGCTCTTTGTGTTGGACCAGGCGGTTCCTTTTGGTGAGGAGGACCTTCGCATCTGGGAGTTGGTTCGGAAGCAGCGCTGTGTTTTGGTGCTCAATAAGGAAGACTTGCCCCCTACGGGCTACCTGGATATTCCTCCAGAGGTGGAAGAAGGGTGCGCGGCCAAGGTTAGAGTCTCAGCACTTAAGAGAACCCACCTTCAGGATCTCAGAGAATCCCTTTTGAACGCCGTTGCCGGGGGAGGCGACTTTGAACAAGAAGGGGTCCTGATCACCAGCGTTCGGCACAAGCGATGCGTTCAGGAGGCACGCAGGCACCTCCAGGAGGGAATCGGATCCTACCAACAGGGAATGAGCGAAGAATTTCCTCTTTATGATTTCCGCAAGGCCCTGGATTCGATGGGTCAAATTACAGGAGCAACGACTGTCGACGATATTCTTCAGGAAATCTTTTCGACGTTTTGCATTGGCAAGTGAGTTCTTAGTCCGGGTGGCAACACCACAAGTCCTGGTAGAGCCGCTCCAAATCATCCGGAGAGTGAAAATGCAGGATGATCCTACCCCGCTTACCGCGCCGCTGGATTTCCACGCGAGTCTTCCACCGTTCTTCAAGTTTCTGCTCTGCAGCCTGTATGTTGGGGTCCTTAGTGGAGGTTCGGGGCTTTGGAGGGTTCAAGCAGAGCTGGGCTCTCCGCTCTGTTTCCCGCACCGAAAGGCCGCCAGCAATGATTTGCTCGGCCAAGTGGAGCTGATCCTTTCTGAAGAGCGGGATCAGGGCTCGAGCATGGCCCATAGACATCTCTTTATTCAGCACCTTTTCTTGGATGAGGCGGGGAAGGCGAAGTAAGCGCACACTGTTGGTGACGGCCGTGCGGCTACGACCGACACGCTGCGCGATTTCCTCGTGTGTTAGGGCAAACTGCTCGGCCAAGAGTTGATAGGCTTGGCCTTCCTCGATGGGGCTGAGCTCATCGCGCTGAATGTTTTCGACAAGGGCGAGCTCCAGCATCTTTTCGTCCGACACGTGCTGAACAATGGCCGGAATACGCTCCAAGCCTATTTGCTGAGCGGCCCTCCAGCGGCGCTCACCCACCACAATCTCGTAGCCACTGCCACTTGCGCGGACGACAATGGGCTGCAAGACCCCGTTTTCTTTGATGGAGGCTGCCAATTCCTGGAGTTTCCCCGGCTCAAATTGCATGCGGGGCTGAAGGGGATTGGGCTGAATCTTGTCCAGATCGAGTTCGATTAGGGCCGCTGCGGGGGCAGGGCTTTGAGGAAGCAAGATGTCAAGACCTTTTCCGAGCGCTTGACGCTTCATAAGGCGACTCCGATGGACTGACCAGAGGAATAGGAATGCCTTTCCTCCGCAGGTGATAATTTGGCGAGGATTTCACGGGCCAACTGCAGATAGGTGTCGGCTCCTTTTGAGCGAGCATCGTAGAGCAAGATGGGTTTGCCAAAGCTGGGAGCCTCGGCTAGGCGAACATTGCGAGGAATGACGATCTGAAAGACTTCGTCTCCAAGGTGACCGCGGACATTTTGGAGAATCTGACCGGAAAGGTTAAGCCGCTCGTCGTACATGGTGAGCAGGACCCCTTCGATGCGAAGCCTCGGATTAAAGGTCTGCTGGACCCGCGCAAGAGTACCCATAAGCTCAGAAAGCCCTTCCAAGGCAAAATATTCACATTGGATGGGGATGAGCAGTGAATCGGCAGCTACCAGAGCATTCAGGGTGAGAATACCCAGAGTGGGAGGGCAATCGATCAAAATGAAGTCGTAGTGGTCACGAAGGGGGTTCAGGGCTTGAGCGAGGCGGAACTCTCGCTCTTCGACCTCGAGTAATTCGATGGTTGCACCGGTGAGTTCTCGATTGGAGGGAAGGAGGTCAAGGGAGTCCAGTTCGGTTGAGCAAATGGCCAAAAGCGGATCCGTGCCCTGAATCAGGACATGATAGGTCGATATCTCAAGAGCTTCCTTCTCAATCCCAAGACCGGAAGTGCAGTTTCCCTGGGGGTCCAGGTCGACAACGAGGACGCGCAAATCTGCGGCTGCCAGAGAAGCTCCTAGATTAATGGCGGTAGTTGTTTTCCCCACACCACCTTTCTGGTTGGCGATGGCAATGGTTCGAGACCTAGTCATTGAAGCTAGCATAGCATGAGATGACGACGTTTCACGTGAAACCTCCCTGCCCATAAAGAGGGCATAAAAAGGGACAGATGTTTTTCGACTCGGGGGCATTTTTTTTCGTAGTTTTTCGCTGGCCAACGTTAATAGTTACTAGGACATCAGTGTGACCGAAAGCCGAGGGATCGATGGGCCGCCCCAGACTGAAAATAGACAACGCTCCAGCCTGTTACCACTGCTATAGTCGAGCTAATGGCCCCTTGGGAGACTTCCCCTTGGATGCTCCGGCGGCTCATCGGAAGTTGCTGGAGATCATTCGCCACTACGTTCTCGGGTACAGTTGCGAGGCGATAGGGTTTTCCATCATGGGCAACCACTACCATCTGATGGTCCGCTTCGAGGCGTTTCGCCGACTGAGCCAAGAGGAGTTAGAAGAAAGGGCGCGCCACTTTTATCTTAAACGCGAGCAGACTGCCCACTGGACCCAGCTTCACTGGGAGCGTTTAAATCGCCGGCTGTTCGATGTTTCCGAGCTCATGCGCAACATTCAGATAGTCTATACCAAGTGGCACAATCGGCGCTTTGGTCGCCGAGGGTCGTTCTGGGAAGGTCGATTTAAATCGACTCTGTTGATTAATTTGGATGCTGTCCAGGAGTGCCTTTTTTATGTCGAGTTGAATCCAGTGAGGGCGGGTCTGGCGGAACGGCCGGAACGGCTGAAACAATGGAGTCGATCCTCAGCCCATCTCCGCAATCTGAAGGAAGACCATTGGATGCTTTCTCTTGAGGAGATCTTTCCTGAGGTGCCCCTGTGGGAGGTCGATCAGCACTACCGAGCTCGACTCTTTTATCGAGGTGCCCTGCCCAAGGATCCCGGAGGGAAAGTGATCCCGGAGCAAGTACTTCGTGAGGAGGGTGTTCGGGAGTGGATTACTGGGCTCAGACGCCAGGGCAGGTATTTGCGCCGGCGACATCCCATCCTTCACGGAGGACTTGCCTGCCTTCGGGAGCAACGCTCTCTTGTCCTGCAGGCTGTCACCTGAAGGAAACATACTCCCTGGAAAGCGCTCTCCCGACCAATTGAGTTGCAGAACCCCAAATAACTGCAGATCGATCAAACCCTATCATCCATGCATAGCGGTGCTCATACACAATGAGCCTAGGGCGATTCCTGCTAGCCACAAAAAAGACTTCTGTCCCCTGTCAGGAGGGGTTGGGGAGGCGGCGAGTGGCTTTGGAGAGGGCTATTTCCCGGGCCTCGCCGCGGCTGCCTCCCTCGCCGCGGGCGATGGTGGCCCCAGGATCAGCATTGGAAACGTGGCAGAAGTAGCGCTCGCCAATTTGGTAAGAAGTGACACGAAGCTCCACTCCGTGAATTTCGGTCAGTTCAGACTGATGACCTTCTACTTTGATGGTCAAGTCTTCCCCTTATTTCTCCACGGGTGCTCCTACCAGATTGCCCCACTCGGTCCATGAACCGTCGTAGTTTTTGACATTCGGGTAGCCCAGTAAATACTTCAATGCGAACCAGCTGTGGCTGGAGCGTTCGCCAATGCGGCAGTAGGCGATTACATCTTTATCAGGGGTGACCCCCTTGTTGGCGTAAAGTTCCTTCAGCTCATCGGCATTCTTAAAAGTCCCGTCTTCGTTGCAGGCCATTCCCCAGGGAATATTCTGGGCCTTGGGAATATGGCCACCACGCTGACAAGTCTCCGGCAGTCCTGGAGGAGAGAGAATCTTTCCCGTGAACTCATCCGGAGAGCGGACGTCCACCAGGGTGGTTTTATCCGATTTGATGGCTTCCTGCACCTCAGCCAATAAGATACGAAGATCCGAGTCCAACCCTTTGACCTTGTAGGTGGTTTGTTCTGGGGTCGGTGACTCCGTGTTGACCCCCCGTCCCTCGGCGAACCATTTCTTCCGGCCCCCGTCCATGATGCGCACGTCATCGTGTTGGTACAGCTTGAGCTGCCACAGAGCCCAGGCGGCAAACCAGTTGTTGTTGTCACCATAAAGAACGATGGTGGTGTCATTGCCAATCCCGCTTTCACCAAGAAGCTTCTCCAGATCCCCTTGACTGATAATGTCCCGCTGCAAGGTGTCGCACAGTTGGGTTTGCCAGTTCCAGCCCACCGCTCCAGGAATATGGCCTTCCTGGTAAGCTGCCGTATCCACGTCGACTTCAACCACGGCGACTTTGGCATCATCCTTATGTTCATCTACCCAATCAGTGGATACCAAGACTTCTGGATGGGCGTAATCTGTCACGTTTCACCTCCCTTTGTTTTGAGTAAGATTTGATCGAACAACAATAAAATTATAGTCTACCCGATTCGAATTGCAAGTCCCCCACCCGCCTGACTCACCTCATAAAAATAGGGCAGTCGGAAATCCAACTAAGGTAGGTGAATACTGAGGATCGAAATCGCTGCCGGTGTGATGCCGGAAACCCTGGAGGCCTGGCCCAGGTTATCGGGCTTTACCTTGCCCAATCGCTCCACCACTTCGCGGGAGAGCCCGGAGACCTCCTCATACTTAAAGCCGGAAGGAATAGGACGGCTTTCAAGAGATTGCAACCGCTCAACGTCGCGCAGTTGTTGGAGGATATAGCCTTCATATTTGACTTGTGTTTGAACGACATTGCGCTCTTCACTACTCAAGGCCAAACCACTCTCTTCCAGCACTGCACTCAGGTCCTCGATCTGAACTTCAGGCCGCTTGAGAATCTGCTGAAAAGGGATTCCCGCTTCCAGTCCAAACTTCCGCTGCAGTCCTTTAAAGGAACGCATTGATTTACGTAAACTGTTTTGTTTAAAGAAGTTAACTGCTTTATCAATGCGCTCCCACTTTTTCTGAAACCGACGGTAGGTGGGGTTAGAAACCAGGCCCAAACGGAAACCATGGGGCATCAGCCGCCGATCTGCATTATCGATACGCAGCAGCAGTCGATACTCTGCCCGCGAAGTGAACATCCGGTAGGGTTCGTCGATCCCGCGAGTGACCAAATCATCGATCAAAATGCCAATATAAGACTGAGAACGACTGAGAATAAAGGGTTCCCTGCCGAGAACTTTCAGGGCTGCGTTGATGCCCGCGATCAGGCCTTGAGCGGCAGCCTCCTCGTAACCTGTGGTGCCGTTGATTTGCCCTGCAAGGTACAGTCCTTCGACTTTTTCCGCGGCCAGCGTGGCATGCAGCTGGGTGGGTTGGACGAAATCATATTCCACGGCGTAGCCCGGGCGCACGATTACGGCCCGATCCAGTCCTTTGATGTGATCGAGCATGGCCTGTTGCACATCCAAAGGCATGCTCGTGGAGAGGCCATTGACGTAAATCGTGTTGGAATTGAGGCTCTCAGGCTCAAGGAAAAGTTGGTGTTGGTTTCGATCAGAGAATTTGACGATCTTGTCTTCGATTGAGGGGCAGTAGCGGGGCCCAATCCCTACAATTTCCCCACCGTAAAGGGGGCTGCGGTGAAGGTTATCCCGAATGATCTGGTGTACCTGTTCGTTGGTATGGGTGATCCAACAGGCTACCTGGGGTTGAGAGAGGCCATTGCTGCGAAACGAGAAGAGCGTTGGTCTTTCATCGCCAAGCTGAACCTGGAAGGAGGAAAAATCGATACTCTCCCGCTCAAGCCGGGGTGGCGTACCGGTTTTCAAGCGGCCCATTTGAAAGCCAATACTCAGGATCGACTCGGCGAGTTGAACCGAACTCTTTTCCCCTGATCGGCCAGCAGCAAACTTATGTTCGCCCACATGACACAGACCCTTCAGGAAGGTCCCTGTGGTCAGAATAACGGCGCCGCAGCCAATGCGCCTGCCATCATCGGTTTCAACGGCCTCCACCCGACCTTTCTTCCGGACAAGGGCTGTCACCTCGGTTTGCTCTAGGCTGAGCCCTTCCTGTTTGTGAAGAAGCCTTTGCACCTCCTTTCGGTAGAGTTCCTTGTCGCACTGCGCACGCGGGGCCTGGACGGCGGGCCCCCGACTGCGATTGAGAAGGCGAAACTGGATGCCGGTACGGTCTGCAACTTCAGCCATGATGCCGCCGAGAGCGTCAATTTCTCGTACCAAATGCCCCTTAGCGATGCCTCCAATTGAGGGGTTGCAAGACATCTGGGCGATCATCTTCTGGTTGAGAGTGAACAATCCTGTCTTGGCCCCCATCCGTGCCGCCGCCATGGCTGCTTCGCAGCCGGCGTGCCCGCCTCCAATGATGATGACGTCGTAATAGGTTTCAGCCATAGGCAATGATTATATGACAACGAACGGCAGCCGCCCGGCGATCTCTTTCAATGTGTGGAAAACAGGAGCGGAATCGCTTCAGAGATTATTAACTGGGATGATGCATAAATTGTCTCCTGCACCGACTGCGTTTTACGACCCGCAAGCGGGTACCCGCTTGCGGGTCGTACGCCTTGTCATCGCGTCACTTCGTCACTTCGTCACGAAAACCTATCCATAGTCCCGGCTAACAAGCATGCAGTATAATGACCCGATGCTATTTCGTAAAAAGAAGCGGCTGACAGAGATGGTCTCCTGCGCCGGCTGAGCTTCAAAGCTAGCACCGGAGGTGCTACAGAGGGCGTTAGCCGAGATCAGTGTCTATCAGGATTCCAATGTGTTGGTCGGCTTCGATAAAGCCGATGATGCCGGAGTGTACCGTTTGGATGACCAGACGGCAGTGGTCCAAACAGTAGATTTCTTTACGCCCATCGTCGATGATCCCTTCACCTACGGACAAATCGCGGCTGCCAACTCGCTGAGCGATGTTTATGCCATGGGGGGTTCCCCCCGCTTTGCCCTTTCCATCGTGTGCTTTCCCAAGGACAAAGTGGACGAGGCAGTTCTGCATGAGATCCTGCGTGGAGGTGCCGAGAAGATGAAGGAGGCCCGGGTGGCGGTCATTGGTGGGCACTCTGTTCAGGATCAGGAGATCAAATTTGGTTATTGCGTAACGGGCTTGATCGACCCAGGGAAAATATACAGTAACAGTACCGCCAAGCCCGGAGACGTTCTGTTACTGACCAAACCCCTGGGAACGGGGATCATCGCCACCGGGATCAAGCTTGCAAAGACTCCCCCTGACGTCGCCCAGAATGCGATTGAGTGGATGCGAAAACTGAACGCACCCGCTCCTGGCGGGATGGAGAAATTCCACATCCACTCGGTGACGGATGTAACGGGCTACGGTCTCATCGGCCACGCCTTCGAGATGGCCCAAGGAAGTGACGCCACCCTCACTTTCAGTGCCGCCAAGGTCCCGGTGATCGAAGGGACTGAAGAGCTGGCGAAACAGGGGATGCTTCCCGGAGGCATTGAGTCGAATCGCCGCTTTGTCGGCGAGTCGATCGTCTGGAAGGGCGTGTCCTCACTCCGCCAACAGATTATGCTGGATCCTCAGACTTCCGGGGGCCTGCTCATCAGCCTGCCTGAGGAAGAAGCGGGGCAATTGGCCGCGGAGCTCGAGGCGACGGGGTTCTTGGGAGAGCTAATCGGTCGCGTTTCTGATTTTAAGGAAGTCCACATTCGAGTGGAATAATGATTTCTTGCCAGCGGCTTTTTCTGCCTCTTTGTCTTCTCGCTTCCTGCACTACGCCACAGACACCGCCAACCTTAGCCGAGATTGCCAGCGGCCAGGTTGAGGTCGTGGATTTGGGCTATGCCTTGAATGAGCAAAACCCCTATTGGCCAGGCGAGGGGTCCTCGCCGTTTCATTTTGAAATCCTGGCCACGCTGGAAGCTGATGGGGTTTACTCGGGTGCATTCTCCACGCCGGAACACTTGGGAACACACCTGGATGCCCCGAATCACTTCGCAGCCGGGCAGCCGTCGGTGGACCAGATTAGGCTGGAAGATCTCATAGCGCCTCTTGTGGTTGTAGACATTCAGGAGGCTTGCAGGGCCAATCCGGACTATCGCCTGAGCAGGGAAGATCTTGAAAGCTGGGAGGAGCAACACGGGCCGATCCCCTCCGGATCCGTTGTGTTCGGCCTGACCGGCTGGGGACAGTACTGGGATGACTACGATCGCTATAAAAACCAGGACGCTTCGGGGCAACTGCACTTTCCCGGGTTCTCGGAAGAGGCAGCCCTTTTTCTGGTTGAGGAACGTGAAGTCAAGGGGATTGGGATCGACACGCTCAGCGTGGATTATGGTCTGTCCACGGATTTTTCAGTGCATCACATCGTCAACGGAGATGCCGCGTATCACATCGAAAATGCGGCAAATCTGGACAAGGTTCCTCTCTCGGGAGCCTGGGTCATGATTGCTCCCGTCAAGATTGAAAAAGGATCGGGCGGCCCGGCTCGAGTGTGGGTAGTTTTCCGCTGAGGATTCGACGGATCAGTCAGTAGCGATCTTGAGAGATTTGAGAAACTTCTCGTCGTGGGTGCTGAGCTTAAGACGGACGGTCGGTGGCTTTGGAGTTGAAGAGGATTCTTCCTTGCGGTTGAAGCCGATGGTTGCTTCAATAATCAAGAACACATCGTAACCGACATCTCGGATGGCCTGAATAGCATCATTAACCTGAGGGGATTCGGTGAGAGTCTGATTGATGGCAATTTCGAGTTTCTTTCGATGCCCTTTCAGCTCCTCATCTTGCATTTGAATCCGATCCCTTTGCTCTGCTAATATCCGAATTCACCCTTAAATTAATGATACCAAACTTCGACCTGATGTAAAGTGGAAATCAGCTCTCGAACAGGAGGATCCTCTCCCAAACAGAAGAAGTCTCGACCCAAGATCGTCTACCGCCCTGAAGACGTCACGGCGCTGGATTACAAGAAGGATTTGGGAGAACCTGGGGAGTATCCCTTCACGCGAGGAATCTATCCTGAGATGTACCGCACCCGTCTTTGGACGATGCGGCAGTACGCCGGATACGCCTCCGCCGAAGAATCCAATCGACGTTATCGTTACCTCCGCTCGCAAGGTGCCACGGGGCTGTCTGTAGCCTTTGACCTCCCCACCCAGCTCGGCCTCGATTCAGATCACTTGCTTGCGGCCGGAGAAGTCGGAAGGGTGGGTGTCGCCATTGACAGCCTCGAAGACATGGAGAGGCTCTTTGAGGGAATCCCTCTGTCAGAGGTGTCCACTTCCATGACCATCAATGCCACGGCGTGCATATTGCTGGCCATGTATTTGGTGGTGGCTCGAAAGAACGGCGAGAAGTGGAGCGATCTTCGGGGCACAGTTCAGAATGATACTCTCAAGGAGTACATTGCTCGAGGGACCTACATTTACCCTCCACAGGCTTCGATTCGAATCACCACCGACATCTTTGCTTTCTGTAGAAAAGAGGTGCCTCACTGGAACACCATCTCTATTAGTGGGTACCATATCCGGGAGGCTGGCTGCACGGCCGCTCAGGAAATCGCTTTTACCCTGGCCAATGGAGAGACCTATGTTCAGGCGGCTGTCCAAGCGGGTCTGGAGATTGACGGTTTCGCTTCTCGACTTTCCTTTTTCTTCAACGCACACAACAAGTTTTTTGAGGAAGTGGCGAAGTTCAGGGCCGCCCGCCGGCTCTGGGCTCGCCTGATGCGTGAGCGGCTGGGAGCGCGTCGCCCAGAGTCTTGGAGGCTGCGCTTCCACGCCCAGACTGCGGGAAGTACTCTCACTGCGCGAAGTCCGGAAAATAACGTGGTGCGTGTGACTTTGCAAGCCCTTTCGGCGGTCCTGGGAGGGGCCCAATCGCTGCATACCAACTCCAAGGATGAGGCTCTGGCTTTGCCCTCCCAAAATGCGGCGCTCCTGGCCCTCAGGACTCAGCAGATCTTAGCTTGGGAGAGCGGTGTCCCCCAGGTCGTGGATCCCCTGGGCGGAAGTTGGTATGTCGAAAAGCTCACCCAAGATCTGGAAGAAGAGGCGGAAGCTTATCTGGAGAAGATTCGTTCCTTGGGAGGGATGCTCCAAGCCATCGAGTCCGGCTATGTGCAAAGGGAGATTCAAGAGGCGGCCTATGGGCATCAGGCGCGTCTGGAATCAGGTACTGAAGTCGTTGTGGGTGTCAACCGCTTTGAGAGCGAAGAGGTTCCCATAGAAGTCCTGCGCATCGACCCCGAGGTTGGCCGGCGGCAAGCCAGTCGGCTCAAAACTCTGCGAAAGGGCCGTGACTCGAGTCAAGTCGAAGGTGCCCTGGAAAAGATCCGCCAGTCTGCGCGCGGATCATCCAACCTGATGCCCGTCATCATCGCGGCTGTTGAGGCCTATGCTACGGTCGGGGAAATGGCTGATGTCATGAGGGATGTTTTTGGAGAACACAAGGAAACCATTGTTATATAAGGAAACCATTGTTATATAAAGACGCCTAGGCGCGTGCCAATGCTAAGTTACGAAGAAGCACTTCGAGAAGTTCTTGCCCAGGTTCCCGAGCCGAAAGCGGTTCGCGTGCCGCTGCGGAAAAGTCTGGGCCGCGTTCTGGCCCATCCGGTATTGGCTGACCTTGACCTGCCTCCTTTCAAGAAATCCTTTATGGATGGCTATGCCGTACGCAGTCAGGACACTACCACGGCTCCTGTAAAGCTTGAGGTCATCGGGGTGGTGGCTGCGGGTCGTCCAAGTCAGCCCCGGGTCGAGGCGGGTACAGCGGTTCAGATCATGACGGGTGCGGCAGTGCCACCGGGAGCGGATGCGGTGCAGATGATCGAGAAGACCCGCCCTGGCGGGGCCGAGACGGTTGAGTTGCTCGAGCCGGTGAGCAAGGGAGAGAATGTGGCGGCACAAGGAAATGAAGTGCGTCAAGGGGAGACGGTTCTGGTTTCCGGCAGAGCGCTCGGTGCTGCAGAGGTGGGCGTCCTGGCAACCTTTGGCCACCAGGAGGTGGAGGTTTATGCGGCCCCCACGGTGGCCGTTATTCCCACCGGCGATGAGATTGTTGAAGTGGAAGAAAAGCCCGTCTTCGGTCAAATTCGCAACTCGAATGCCCACACCTTGTGGGCCCAGTGTCACAACCTGGGAGTGGATGCGCAGGTTTTTCCCGTGACTCCGGACGATCCTGAACGCACTCGGGAAGTGGTGTCGCAAGGCCTGCAGTATGACCTTCTTCTTTTCAGTGGTGGCGTATCCATGGGGGAATACGACTACGTGCATCGGATATTAGAGGAAGAAGGGGTCAGCATCTTCGTGCAGAAGGTTGCCATCAAGCCCGGTAAGCCGATTGTTGTGGGGCGAAAAGGAGACCATTTGATCTTTGGGCTTCCCGGTAATCCGGTGTCCGCTTTCGTCACCTTCGAACTCTTTGTGCGCCCGGCAGTTCGCCGTTGGATGGGATTTCAGAGTCCTTGTCTGCCCAGGGTGTGGGGAGAAGTGGTCACTGAGACGAGGCAAAAACCGGGAAGGAAGTTCTTTAAGCAGGCCCGGACATTCTGGAAAGGAGACAAATTCAGGGTGGAGCCCATTGAGACCAGAGGCTCGGCGGATCTGGTGGCCTTTTCCTCGGCCAACTCACTCATGGTCCTGGAAGCGGATGTGACATGCCTTCCAGCTGGTGAGCGAGTGGAAGTACTTTTGTTAGATAATTACTTTGATGAAGGAAACGAAGATGAAACTCACTCACGTGGATGAACAGGGCCGCGCTAAAATGGTGGACGTGGGCAGGAAGGACATGATCAGCCGCAAAGCCATCGCCGAAGGCAAACTGTTTCTGTCCTCTCAAACCGGAGAAGTGATTCGCAAGGCGGGCCTCCCCAAAGGGAATCCCTTTGAAGTGGCGAGACTGGCTGGAATTCAGGCGGCCAAGCAAACCAGCCAACTGATCCCCCTTTGCCACAACCTGAATCTCGACTTAGTCGATGTTCAGATCGAACTCCAGGAAGAAGGGTTCCTCATTCGCAGTGAGGTGAGTTGCCGAGGGGCCACGGGGGTGGAGATGGAAGCCCTGACCGCTGTCTCGGTTGCGGCTCTAACCCTGTATGACATGTGCAAGGCGGTGGATAAGGAAATGACCCTCGGCAAGATCCGGCTTGTGGAGAAGACAAAAGGCCCCGCCGCCAATCAATGAATGCGAAAATCATGGGCCATTAAGGCCAGAACATGATGGTCCAAGAGACCGCCAGGCAGAGGAAATGAAAGCAGGTCTCTCAAGGTACGGCGCCTGAAGTAGTGCACCAGCCGAACCTTTTTGTTCTTCGGCAATCCAGCTTCTTCTTGCGCCCTTTCCACGGCCTGGACGAGTCCGCCCACCTGATCCAGCAATCCGTTTTCTAGGGCCTGCGCTCCCGTCCAGACTCGCCCCTCCGCCAGCTTGCGGACTTCTTCCGGCGACTTCTTTCGGCTCTCCGCCACTTTCTTGAGAAACAACTCCTCATAGAATTCCCGCATCTGCTCTTGAATAGCCTCGGCTTCCCCTTTGGAAAAGGGCCGGGCCGGGGATAAGTAACCGGCTCTTTTGCCTTTGTCCAGGGCGTCCACGGTGATGCCCAGTTTGGTGAGAAGCTGGGCCAGATTGAACTTTCCAGCAATGACACCAATGGAACCCGTGAGAGTTGCCGGCATTCCCAGGATAACTCGGGCTGCCGTGGCTAAATAGTATCCTCCGCTGGCGGCCACGTCTCCGAAGGAGACAATCACCGGCTTTTCCTGGTCGGTGAGCCGGATTTCTCTCCACAGGAGATCGGAGGCCAGCGCTGAACCCCCAGGGCTATTGATGCGAATGACCACGGCCTTCACTCGTTTGCGCTTGCGGGCATTGCGGAGAAATTGGGTCAAGCTTTCGGAGTCCAGAGCTGGCCGCCTGCCTCCCCTGCGGGGAGACTCACCTGTCGTCAGGACACCTTCTGCCACCAGATAGGCAATCTGCGGTCGGTAGAACGTGACCCATCTCTTGAGCCACCCTTCTTTCACCCGCAGCTTCCTAGGGGACAACCGGCGCATACCGGTTTCGGGTCCTTCCAGCAAGTCTTCCACCTCATCCTGATAGCGAATGCCATCGATCAATCCCAGCTCAGCGGCCTGACGTGCCGTATAAGGACCCTGGTCAATCCACTCTTGAACCTGTTGGTGGGTGACGTGGCTGCGGTCAGCAATCTTGTCAATAAATTGCTTCTGGAGATCCGTCAAGATGGAGTCCAGCATCGAACGATTGGGCTCGGACATGGTTTCCCGCGTGAAGATCTCACCCGCGGACTTGTATTTTCCCAAACCGAAGAGCTGAGGCTCGACACCGAGATACTCCAAAAGGTTTTTAAAAAAGAACATTTCGGCCCTCAAGCCGACGAGATCAACCGTTGCCGAGGGTGGAACGTACACTTGCTGTGC
The DNA here is from genome assembly GCA_022562935.1 of Acidobacteriota bacterium. GTDB lineage: Bacteria > Acidobacteriota > UBA6911 > RPQK01 > JADFOI01 > JADFOI01. The sequence continues at coordinate 10,745 of JADFOI010000045.1, read as the reverse complement.
GCCACAGGCCAGATAATAGTTCTTGTTGTTGGCCATCTCCAGATAGGCCAGCGACCGCTTTCCCGCCTCATGAAAGCGCTGGAGTTCCTGATGTATTTCCTGGATCTCTCCCCACCCGACAGAAACGTTTTTCAGGACCAGCATCAAAGCCTGCACTCTTTTGTGGCGCCGAGCGGCTTCGATCAGCTTCAAAAGAAGCGGCAGGCTGAGCTGGTCTCTAGGGCCAAAGAATGAAGGGTGGGGTCGACCTTCGATGATCTCTCCCTGCAGGGTGATCTTCAGGTAGCGCTTCTTCTCAGCCATTTGATGTTACATAACTCGATTGGCCCATGGGATGGGAAAAGGAATCCTCTTTGAGACTATCCCTTGGTTTGAAGTTGTTGGGCAATCTTCTCGACTTCTGACCATACCCGCAACAGGTTGCCCGAGCAGATTTTCTCAATGTCTGCCTCCGAGTAGCCTCTTTTCAAAAGCTGATAGATCAAGTTGGGATACCCGGACACATCCTTGAGTCCATAGGGCAAAGAATCGCCAACGCCGTCAAAATCAGAGCCCAGGCCGACGTAGTCGACACCAATGAGCTCGACGACATGGTCGATATGATCCACGACGTCAGAAACATCGGCATATTGGATCGGGTTTTCTTGATGATATTTTTCGATATACTGCCGGGCGGCCTCATCCCCCTGCTGAAGATTGTGGAAATCAAGATACTGGTCAATGTGCCGTTCCCTTGCCAGTTTGTTGCGCAGGTAGTCGTTATTGATGAAAGAAGAGCCGAAGTTAATTTGGATGACCCCTCCGTTTTCTTTGAGCTGTAAAAGCATTTCGTCACTCATATTGCGTTCCCATCCCGGAGTAAAGCGACGACAGGAAGAGTGGGAAGCAATCACCGGCGCCGCAGACAACTGCATCACCTGAAAGAAGGCCTCGTCTGAAGCGTGGGATACATCGATCATCATCCCCAGGCGATTCATCGTCAACACCACCTGCTTGCCAAAGGGACTCAGGCCGTTCCACTTGCGCTGCGGGTCCCCGGACGAATCGCAAATCAGGTTGCTTTTGGAGTGGGTGAGTGTCAGGTAGCGGATCCCTTGCCTGTAGTAGTAGTCCAGATTTCCCAGGTTGTCCTCAAGAGGAGCTCCATTTTCAATTCCCATGGGAAGAGAGATTTTCCCTTGGGCAAAATTGGCGCGAATCTCGGCCACAGATCGGGCCGGAGTAAACTTCTCAGGCCATTGGTTGAAGAATCCCTCTACCATAAGAATCAATTCATCCGCCCGCGCCTTGGCACCCCCTTTTTGATAGTGAGGGGGGATATAGATGGCCATAAAGGCTGCGTTGAGCCCTCCTTCTCTGGCCCTGGGATAATCGAAGTCTCCCCCTTTTGTTCTCCGTGAGATATCGGCTGTTTTTTGTGACAGCCGAAAGGGCACATCAATATGGGCATCGAAGATGATCCACTCATGCGCCAATCTTATCGCTTTTTCCTGCAGTCGTTGATCGATCATCAGGGGTTGGTTTTCAAAGGTGACCTCTTTTTGGCAAGCGTAGAGGCCTGCCAAAACCACCAGGATAAAAGGAGTGAGGATAAACGGTTTCATAGCTTTGAAGCACAAACACCGGTGATCATAGTACCACGCCCGATTTAGTAGCCAAGGATCAAGCGATCAGCAATCCAGATGCTGAGTGCCCCAAGGGCAGCCCCACAGAGAAGGTCGGCAACATAGTGATAGCGACCGTAAACGGACCCCCCACCCATGCCAACAACGACAATGCCCGCAAGGACACCTCCCGCAACCCCCCACAGCCGGGAGCACCAGAAAAGGAAGACCACAGCAGTAGAGCTGTGCAGGCTGGGCATTGCAGCCCCTTTGTGGGCGATCCCTCCATACATGATGGCGTGGATGAAGCGGGTGACCCAATATCCCTGCAGCTTTTGCTCCGAGCTTTCCAACAGCCCTGCTGCCACCAGGCCCCAACGGGGACCCCAAACCGGGATCAGTGCAGAGAGGCTGTAGCCTAGGGCGTAACCCAACATGACGGCAAAGACCATGGCTTCAAACTCCAGAAAGCGCCCCTGGGCATAAAGGTAGACGCCAAGAGCAGGGGTGTAGAGGTAATAACTGGCGTAGAATCCATGAAAAAGTTCGGTCAGCCAGGGTGGCCGGTTTCGTGCCCACCACAGGCTGGGCTGACCGAGCCATCGGTTTTCCAGGTGGATCAGCAGGGGATCCAGGGAAAGATCCGAAGGATAAAATAAGTGGAGGGTATGTCCTGCCCATTTGTAGGCCCACCAAAAAAAGATCATAGGTGCCCACAGCCGTAAGAAACGAAGCCCCGCTGTCTCATGCCATTCCGGTGTCGCGCCCAGCAGCAGAACGACAAAGCAAGCGATCAGCAGGAGGTTGGTGAGAAGGATGCGCCCGGAGCTGTGCGGTCGCCGCGAGGCCAGCAGAATCATACCCGAGTGAATCAAAAGATAGACGATGGCAAGGCAAATTCCCCAGGAACCCGCGCCCATAAGGGAGGTTGTGGTCGTGGTGCTCCATTGTTCCGGCACAAGGTCCTCCGCAGAAATATTAGGGGTGCTATATAATCCTTATTAACGATTATTGTCGAGGTGAGAATGCTGGCACTTTTTTTACTTTTTCTGGGCCTCTTCCCTGCTGGGCAGGAGGAGTCCAGCCAGGAGCAACAGGGAGAAGGTTTTAGGATCGGAGTTGCGGTCGATCAAGTCTTCTTGTCTGTTAATGCCCGTTCCGCTACGGGTGGGTTTGAGAGCGATCTGACCCGGGAACAGATCCAGGTCTATGAAGATGGAGTGCAGCAGGAAATCGTCAATTTTTACAGCCAAGGGGTGCCTGTGCACGTCGTCTTGCTGATTGATATCAGCGGGAGTACTCGGTCGGCCCAGGGGGAAATCCACCAGGCCGCACTGGGGTTTGCCAGAAGCCTGGACTCTGAGGATCGAGTGGCCATTATCACTTTCAATGATGCGCCCCGGCTTATCCTGGACTGGACCAATGATATCGAGAAAGTCGAAGTGGCTCTGGGAAGCATCTACGCCAAAGGCTCCACGGTCTTGAACGATGCACTGTACGTGGCTTTCGACGATCTTCTGGCGTCTGTGGAGGGAAAGTCAGCGGTGATTGCTCTGACCGATGGGATCGATACCAGCAGCATGGTCGACTCGGCAGAGACGATGAACCTGGCCATCCGCTCAGAGAGCATGGTTTACGTCGTCTCCAAGCTGGAGGAGTACTGGGCGGGTGCCGTGGCTGCCAGGATGGCCTACCAGAGACGTACCGGGTATGTTCCTAAGCAGCTCACCGACTCGTTCATTCTTGACGCCAGACGCTTTTTGCAACGTTTGGCTCGGCAGACCGGAGGGAGGGTGTTCGATGCCCAAGCCTTCCTCAGCCTCAGCGATGTTTATCGCCAGGTGGCCGAAGAGCTCAAGAACCAGTATTACATTTCTTATATCTCCTCCAACATTCTCAAGGATGGGAAGTGGCGCCAGGTGGAAGTGCGAGCCCGTCCCGCCGGGGTCGTGGTGAGCACCCGGCCCGGCTATTATGCCCCTCTTGACTAGCCCGGTTTATCCATAGGTTCTTGTCACGAAGTGACGAAAGCGCCGACCTGGGTGGGTTGCGGCACGCGCGAGGGCACCCGTTTGCGGGTCGCGCAACGCAGGCGGTGCAGCACGCCGGATGATTTCGCCACTGCAGTAGAGAATTTATGGATAGTCCGGGCTAGTGTCTCGTCCCAGGAATACCATGCCGTTTGTGGCCAGCGCGACGGCGTCGAGTTCGCGAAGCAACGACGACGCGATGTCGTGTGCATCGCGGAGGAGGAGCGACAAAGAAATCGATGTCGTTCCGCTGCCACCCTTCGGGCTGATGGGGGTTGCGGGCAATCTCTGCGTCGCTCGTCATCGCCGATGTCCCTGCATCACCTCCTCCTCGCTCCTTGATCTCCCCTCGCAAGACCCATCAGCAAACGTTATGGTATTCCTGGGACGAGACACTAAGATCTCCCGGGGGTTGACAAGAAGAGGGCCCTATTGGTATCCTTTCGGTGTTTAATTAGTACTGGATTGGTACTAATTAAGATAAGGGGCCGGAAAACATGATTAGGATGAGCAAGGAAACAGATTATGGGATCGTCGTGCTGGCTTATTTTGCAAGCGCTAAGGAAGGTTTGAAGCAGAATGCGCGGGAAGTGGCCATGGAAAGTCAGCTGCCCTTGCCGATGGTGAGAAAGATCCTCAAGATTTTGGCACGAGAGGGTTTACTGGTTTCCCAGCGAGGTGCCAAAGGGGGGTACAGCCTGACGCGAGGGGGGGAGAGGATCTCCATCGCGGAAATCGTTACGGCGATGGAGGGACCGCTGGCCATGACCGAATGTATCGAAGCCCCGGGTGAGTGCCGGCACGAACCCGTCTGCGGAATCCGGACAAGCTGGCAAAAAATTAATCAGATCGTCTTCCAGGCCTTAAACAACATGACTCTTTCCGATCTGACCGGTCCATTACCCGGTCCCATGGGAAGTGACCCGGGAAAACTCGTGAGTCTCCAATAGGCCCGGGCCTAACCGCTGCATATTTTTACTCAAGGAGCAAAAAAGAGAATGTCAACTGAAACACAGAAAATTGAGGAACTTGCCAATCAGGAGTACAAATACGGCTTCTATACCGACATTGAAACCGATTCGGCGCCTCCGGGTTTAAATGAAGACATTATTCGTCTGATTTCAGGCAAGAAGAAAGAACCGGAGTTCATGCTGAAGTGGCGGCTAAAGGCCTATAAACACTGGCTCACCATGAAAGAGCCTACCTGGGCCAACGTCCATTACGGGCCCATTGATTACCAGAGCATCGTCTATTACTCGGCGCCCAAGAGAAAGGAGGATGGACCACAGAGCTTGGATGAGGTCGATCCGCAGTTGCTGGAAACCTACAAGAAACTGGGAATTCCATTGGAAGAGCAGGAGCTTTTGGCCGGGGTTGCCGTGGATGCGGTTTTTGACAGCGTCTCGGTGGCCACCACCTTTAAGGAAAAGCTGGGCGAACTGGGGATTATCTTTTGCCCCTTTTCGGAGGCGGTACAGGATCACCCCGATCTGGTGAAGAAATATCTGGGATCGGTGGTTCCTCATACCGATAACTTCTTTGCATCCTTGAACTCGGCAGTCTTCAGTGACGGCTCGTTCGTCTACATTCCTGAAGGTGTACGCTGTCCCATGGAGTTATCCACCTATTTCCGGATCAATGCCAAAAACACCGGTCAGTTCGAGCGAACCCTGATCATCGCTGACAAGGGAAGCTACGTCAGTTATTTGGAAGGCTGCACCGCGCCCATGCGTGACGAGAATCAGCTGCATGCGGCGGTGGTGGAGTTGATCGCGCTTGACGACGCTCAAATAAAGTATTCAACCATTCAGAACTGGTACCCAGGGGATGAAGAGGGCAAGGGGGGCATCTATAACTTCGTCACCAAGAGAGGGAAATGCCTGGGACGGAATTCCAAGATTTCCTGGACCCAGGTGGAAACCGGAGCAGCCATTACCTGGAAGTATCCGGGCGTTCTTTTGATAGGAGATAACTCAATCGGAGAATTTTATTCCGTTGCTTTGACCAAAAACTGGCAACAGGCCGACACGGGAACCAAGATGATCCACATTGGGAAAAACACCCGCAGTAATGTTGTCTCCAAAGGAATCTCTGCCGGCCACGGTCAAAATACCTATCGCGGGTTGATCAGGATTAGCAAGAGTGCGACAGGTGCCCGCAACTACACACAGTGTGACTCGATGCTGCTTGGGGACCAATGCGGGGCCCACACCTTTCCTTATATCGAGATCAAGAACAGCACCGCTCAAATGGAACATGAGGCATCCACTTCAAAAGTTGGAGAGGATCAAATCTTCTACTGCCAGTCTCGTGGACTTTCAGCCGAGGATGCGGTTTCCATGATCGTGAACGGTTTTTGCAAGAAGGTCTTTAAGGAGTTACCCATGGAGTTCGCGGTAGAAGCTCAAAAGCTGCTCAGCGTGAATCTTGAAGGAAGCGTGGGTTAGTGAATAGAGGTTTTCATTGAAAGCCTAGTGATCAGGAGAAAGTCAAAAGAAATGCTGGAAATTAAGAATTTACATGTAAAGGCGGATGGGAAAGAGATCCTGCGAGGAGTCGACCTGAAGGTCAACGCCGGCGAGGTTCACTCGATTATGGGACCCAATGGCTCGGGCAAGAGCACCCTGGCTCAGGTTATAGCGGGACGAGAGTCGTATGAAATCACGGACGGAGAGGTGATCTATCAAGGGAAAGATCTCCTGGAGATGGCTCCTGAAGATCGCGCCCGCCAGGGAATCTTTCTGGCTTTTCAATATCCCGTGGAGATTCCAGGCGTGAGCAACACCTACTTTCTGAAAGCGGCGTTGAATGCTCTCCGCAAGGAGCGGGGCGAGGAAGAGGTCGATGCCATGGATTTCCTGGCCCTGATCAAAGAGAAGATGAAGCTTCTCGGAATGGATGAGACCCTCATCAGCCGGCCTGTGAACGAGGGCTTTTCAGGGGGCGAGAAGAAGCGTAATGAGATTTTCCAAATGGTCGTGTTGGAACCCAAGTTGGCCATTTTGGATGAAACGGACTCAGGCTTAGACATTGATGCACTGAAGATTGTTGCGGCCGGGGTGAATTCCCTGCGCAGCCCGGAGCGGTCCTTTATCGTGGTGACCCATTACCAGCGGATGTTGAACTACATTGTTCCGGATGCAGTCCATGTTCTTTATGAGGGCCGAATCGTCAAGTCAGGGGGGAAGGAGTTGGCTCTGGAACTCGAAGAGAAGGGCTACACCTGGTTAGAAGACAAGACGGCTGCTGCAGTGAATTCTTGAGCGAAAAGGAAGAGTATGATTGAAGCGACTCAAACTAAAAAAGGTACGGATCCCTACCTCTCCAGCTTTGCACAGCTCCAAAAGGAATTAGAAGGCAAGCAGCCCCCTTGGCTTCAGCAGATTCGCAAGGCCGCGATTTCCCGCTTTTCCGATCTCGGATTTCCCACCTCTCGTCAGGAAGAGTGGAAATATACGGAGGTGGCACCGATCCGGAGGACCCTGTTTAGACCTGCTGCCTATGAACCCAATGGGCTGCCCACCGAGAGGCTGACCGGGCTGACTTTCGCCAACCTGCAATGCCCACGGTTGGTTTTTCTCAACGGTCATTACTCAGCAGAGCTGTCTTCGCTCAAAGGGCTTCCCGAGACCGTTCAGGTAAAAAGTCTTGCCGAAGTTCTGGAGCAAAACCCAGACTTGGTGAAACCTCACCTCACTCAGCATGCTCAGTACGAAGATCATCCCTTCGTGGCCCTCAACACGGCTTTGATTCAGGATGGAGCCCTGGTCCATGTTTCCAAGGGAGAAGTGATCCAGGAACCGATTCATTTGCTGTTCCTCTCAACGGCAGCGGAGGAAGTGGTAGCGGTCCATCCACGTAATTTGATCCTGGTGGATAGCAACAGTCAGGTAACGATTGTGGAAAGTTATATCGGGCTGCACAAAGGAGTGTATTTCACGAACTCGGTGACCGAGATCGTGGTTGCTGAAAACGCCGTTGTCGATCACTACAAATTGCACCAGGAGAGCAGGAAGGCATTCCATATCGATACTTTGCAGGTGCACCAGGATCGCAGCAGCAGCGTCAGGACTTTCAATGCCACGCTGGGTGGAGAGCTCACCAGAAATGAAGTCAATGTTGTGCTGGATGGGGAAGGTGCTGAGTGTAATCTGAACGGCCTGTATTTAATTTCCGGCACTCAACACGTCGATAACCACACTCGACTCGAGCACGCCAAACCCCACTGCGACAGCCGGGAGATGTATAAAGGGATTCTGGATGAGAAGGCCACCGGGGTCTTTCACGGTCGAATCGTGGTGCGCCCGGGCGCTCAGAAGACAGACTCCAAGCAAACCAACAACAACCTCTTGCTTTCGGACGATGCACTGATTAATACAAAACCTCAGTTGGAGATCTATGCGAACGACGTCAAGTGTACCCATGGTGCCACCATCGGCCAACTGGATCCCGAAGCGCTCTTTTATTTGCGCACGCGGGGAATCGATCGAACCACAGCTCGCAGCCTTCTGATTTACGCTTTTGCCAGCCAGGTCGTGAATCGAATCAAAGTTGACCTGGTGCGCACCGAGCTTGACGATTATCTATTCTCCTGGCTCCCTGCGGGCCATCTCGTCAGAGAGGCCATCTAACCCGGATGATGCAGAAACCGGGTTTAAGAGGGAAAGAGAGCAAGAAGGAGTGAAAACAGACCAGCAGATTGCACCGCCGGATTCCTCTCCAGGAGCGGACCTCGAATTCGATGTAGAGAAAATCCGGGAAGACTTCCCGATCTTGAAACAGAAGATTTACGGCAAGCCTCTGGTGTACCTGGACAACGCGGCCACGAGTCAGAAGCCTCAGGTCGTTATGGACACCATTCACCACTACTATGTGACCGACAACGCCAACATTCATCGCGGTGTCCATTGTTTGAGCCAAAGAGCTACTGAGGCCTACGAGCAAGCACGGGTCAAGGTGCAACGCTTTATCCATGCAGCGGAATCACGAGAAATCATTTTTGTGCGCAGCGCCACCGAAGCCATTAATCTCGTGGCCCAAACCTACGGCAGGAAGCAGGTGCAGGCTGGAGATGAAGTGATCGTCTCGGCCATGGAACACCATTCCAACATTGTTCCCTGGCAGATGCTCTGTGAGGAAAAGGGTGCCACCCTGCGGGTCATCCCCATGAATGACGAGGGGGAACTGCTGCTGGATGAGTACGAAAAACTTCTTAATCCTCGGACTCGCCTGGTGGCGGTGGTTCATATTTCCAACGCTCTGGGAACCATTAATCCAATTCAGGAGATCATCGAGAGAGCCCACCAGCAGGACATTCCTGTACTTGTCGACGGGGCTCAAGCAGCTCCTCATTTTGAAGTGGATGTTCAGGCTCTTGATTGCGATTTCTATGCTGTCACCGGGCACAAGCTTTGTGGGCCAACCGGAGTGGGGATTCTTTACGGGAAAGCGGATTTACTCGACTCCATGCCTCCTTTTCAAGGGGGTGGCGAGATGATCCGATCGGTGACTTTCGAGAAGACGACTTATAATGTGCTACCCCATAAATTTGAAGCCGGGACGCCCAACATCGTGGGGGGTATCGGCCTGGGTGCTGCCGTAGATTACGTGAGCGAAGTCGGCTGGAAGAACATCGCCGCTCAGGAAAGGGAGCTTCTCCTTTATGCCACACAACAGCTTTCTGCCCTATCTGGCTTGAGGATCATTGGAACGGCCAAGGAGAAGGCCAGTATTCTCTCTTTCGTGATTGAGGGTGTTCATGCTCATGATGTGGGCACCATTTTGGATCAAGAGGGCATTGCGGTTCGTACAGGGCACCACTGTGCACAACCGGTCATGGATCGCTTTCAGATACCTGCGACGGCACGAGCCTCGTTTGCTTTTTACAATACCCGGGAGGAAATTGATGTTCTGGTCAAGGGAATCCAACGGGTGATCGAGGTCTTTAAGTGAGTGATGAAGTGTCCCACCTGAACGATCTTTACGAGGAGGTTATTCTTGACCACTGCAAGAATCCTCGAAATTTCAAAGCCCTCCCGGAAGCAAACCGAAAGGCAGAGGGCTACAATCCCCTCTGTGGGGACAAGGTCACGGTCTATCTAAAACTGGAGGATGGGGTCGTCCAGGACATCAGTTTTGAGGGAATCGGCTGCGCTATCTCAACGGCCGCCGCTTCGCTGATGACGGAGACGCTGAAAGGGAAAAACTTGACGGAGGTTGAGACCCTGTTCCAGGGCTTTCATGACCTGGTAACGGGGAAGGGAGGCGAAACCTCACAGATGGGTAAGCTGATGGTATTTCACGGCGTCAGTGAGTTTCCTGTTCGGGTGAAGTGTGCCACTCTTGTCTGGCATACGCTGCAGGCGGCGTTGCAGCAAACACAGGAGCCCGCGACCACAGAATGAGCGCATATCTTTGAAGGAGAAGCTTTATGGAAGAGAAAGTTAGCGAGAGCCAGCCAGCCGATACAAGTGAGGCGGCCAACGGCGAAGGGATCAAGGAGAAGATCATCGGGGTTCTGAAAACGATTTATGACCCGGAAATTCCGGTGGATATTTACGAGTTGGGGCTGGTGTATGACATCGATGTAAACTCCTCCGGCGTCGCCGACGTGAAGATGACCCTGACCTCTCCCATGTGTCCGGTCGCCGAATCGCTCCCTCCGGAAGTGGAGTCCAAAATCGGTAAGGTTCCCGGGGTCACCAAGGCATCCGTCGAAGTGGTTTGGGATCCACCCTGGACCATGGAGATGATGTCGGAAGCTGCTAAACTCCAGCTGGGAATGCTTTAGTGTTTCGTCCCAGGAATACCATGACATTTGTGGTGAGCGCGACGGCGTAGAGTTCGCGACAAATAAATCGATGCCGTCCCGCCGCCACCCTTCGGGCTGATGGGGGTTGCGGGTGATCTCTGCGTCGCTTGTTGTCGCCGATGTCCCTGCATCACCTTCTCCTCGCTCCTTGATCTCCCCTCCCAAGCCCCATCAGCAAACGTCATGGTATTCCTGGGACGAGACACTAGCCGGGATTATTCATCAATTCTCTACTGCAGCGCCGGCGGTGCTCTCGTTCGGGGGCCTCCTCAGCGTACTCTCTAGTACGCCTCCGGGAGC
>JADFOI010000044.1 GCA_022562935.1 Acidobacteriota bacterium | reverse complement strand
AACCCCGACTAGCCCGCATTTCTCACACCAATTCGGATCATTGTGCCGATGCAGATGAGCTGTCCTTGACAGACTAAGAAGGTGTCTTCTATAGTTCCAGCTGGCTTTTGATCACTAAATTCGAAGTAAGGAGCGTCAAGACAGTTGGCTGAAGTTTTTGTCCAAGATGGCGAGTCACTCGAGAGCGCGCTGCGCAGGTTTAAGAGAAAGGTGCAGCAGGAGGACATCATTAGGGATGCCAAGAGGCATTCGTTTCACCTGAAACCTGGAGAAAAACGGCGGTTGAAACAGGCGCTCGCCAGAAAACGTGCTCGCAAAAAACGCAGGTCCTTTCCAAGACGAGTGACCTAAATCTTCTTCTGGCGCGGCTGTCCAGGAAGGCCAAGCTCTTCGTTCTCCGCGCCCTTCGATCCTCGACGTAGCGTAGTACTCACTTTCATAAATACGGTAACGTTTGTTGGGAGCGCGACGGAGCCCAGATCGAGGCGCGACGACGAGTCGATGTCGAGACATCGGCGAGGAGGAGCAACAAAGAGATGGGCCCGTCCCGCCCCAACCCTTCGGGCGGATGGGGGTTGCGGGCGATCTCTTTGTCTCTCGTCGTCGTCGATGTCCCTGCATCGCCTCCTCCTCTCTTCGCGACCTCGCCTCGCAAGCCCCATCCGCAAACGTTACCGTATTTATGAAAGGGAGTACTAAGGCCAGTACAGTATGCTACAAGAAGAGAACAGAAAGGGCACGCATGGAGGGGGTAGCTGTGATCAAAGTGACCAACAGCCTGTCCATTCCGGAGGGAGAACTCCGCTTCAAGGCTTCCCGCAGCAGTGGGCCGGGAGGCCAAAACGTCAACAAACTCAATACTCGGATGACCTTGTTGTTTGATGTTAAAAACTCGCCCAGTTTGTCACAGGAGCAGAAGGAGTCTATCCAGAGACGCCTTGCCTCTCGCATCAACCATGAGGGGGTTCTTCGTGTTGTCTGCCAACGACATCGTACTCAGGCAGCCAATAAGCGAGGAGCAACCGAACGCTTTTTGGAGGTGTTGGTTGATGCCCTCAAAAAACGTCGGCCCAAAAGGAAAACCCGAATCTCGGCGGCAGTGAAACGCCGCCGCCGTGAGGAGAAGAAACGGCGAAGCCGACTGAAGCGAAACCGCTCCGAAGCTGTGAACTGGGATGAATGATCACCCTGCCACGGGACGGAGCTCGGTGATGATTCGGGAGATACCCTCCATCATTACCCGGTTGCCTTCTTGTTCATAGACTCGCAACAGTACCTCTTCACCCTGGACGATGCTTCCATCCCTGTGAAGGGCCCGAAAGGATCACGGGTTCAGTTAGGAGTTTTGCCCGCTAAATAGGGGTGTTTGTATCAAGGAAGGGAACCACAGTGTGTCAGAGATAAGGTTTACTCTATGCAATGCAAAGACAAAGCGATATTTCCGTGTCTTAGCTTAACGGGCTTCGAGGGAAAAGCTGAGAAGTAAAAGTGGCAACAGAAGACAGGGAAGGAAAGAGCTTGCAGGTAAAGCGCTCATCATCACGCTATTTATCCTCATCATGGTGGCTGCATCTTTGTCGATTGCATGGTGTCCCATGGGAGAGACTCGGGACTCCGAATTGTCTGACATACGTGATCCGTAACGGCTGATGGTTACGCGATCGGTGTGAAGCTGGGTAACTGTTACGCCTGATGGTTGTGTGATGGTTACACGCATTAGTTGTAACAGCGAGCGGTCCCTGGAAAGAGAAATGGCCGGGGCCTGTTACGTATGATGCTGGTGATAGTTGGGTCGCATACCCTACCCGTAACAGAGAGGGGATGGAATGGGATGGTAATGCTCCAGCGCGATGACAGCGAGCCGGGAGTTTATCAGGCAGCAAGAGACTGTGGGCATTGCGCTCAGTGTGGTCGAGAACTGAAGCCGGCGGAACCGGTGTGGAGACAGGTGTTTCAGTTCTACAAAAAGCGGATGACCCTGGGGGGCATGTCCTTTACCGTTGCACCCGTCTGTAAAGAGTGTCACCTCGAGTACGACGATTGGGCACCGGCCAAACCCTGTGAAAAGTGCCAGCGTATGGTCGTGAATCTACCGAGATTCAATCGCAAGCACACCTTCTGTTGCAAGTCGTGTGAGGTCCGTCACTACTCTCACATGAGAAAAAAGGCTGCAGCACAACAGATGTGTGCTGAGTGTGGTGATGTTTTCAGGCCGACTCGTTCTGACTCTTCGTATTGCTCGAACGCCTGCCGACAAAGGAGCTATCGAAAGAGAGCCAAAAAGTCTGCATCGCCGGGCTAGGAAACCTTGACGGTTTCTGGGGATAATGGACCCGAGTGGGCCAGTGCTGCTTCCAACTGGTCAACTTGAGTTTCCAGGTCCACCTTCCGTTTTCTAAGGTCCTTGATTTCCATCTTCAAGCGGTCGGCTAGCTTTCCTACCGCCCCTCCCGTCAAGATCAGAAAACTGGACCAGGCCAGGATATTCATCCACAGGTCGAGTTCTGTAAATGTGGGCACGAAAGAACTGGGGAAATAGTAGACAAAAACCGCAACCAGCAAAGTGGTGAGGACGCCTCCCATAAGCGCCTTGTGGGCCTCCACGAAATAGACCGAAGCCAGGATGACGATGAAAAAGAAGTTCAAGAAGACAAGCTTGTAGGGAACGAGATGGACGATGGTGGGAACGCCCACCAGGATCACCAGAGCAAGCATCTGCTCAGAGTTTTTGATCAGGTAATTTTTTAAATTTTTCATGAATCCATTTTCCTCTGCTTCGAAGGAAGCACGTTCTGTGCCGAAATCTGAGAAAAATCGGTCGGGTTTCCCTAACACATTGATTATACGTTGCTTGCTCTGATTCTGGAGGGTGAGCGTCTGAAAATTCCTCGAGTCATTGGTCAACAGCGGTTTACGCTGATGGTGTTTGGGAGGATCACCGAAGTGTTCGGGGACCCCTGGGCAGAAGGGTGGACTTCAAGTCTAAAGTCCGGATTAGGCATGGGTTCTTGTCACGAAGCAAGGGGGGCACCCGCTTGCGGGTCGCGCAACACGGCCGGATGATTTCTTCGCTGCGGTAGAGAATTTCTGCCTCATCTGGGTTAGACACTAGAAGAAGTAGGAGCCTACCGTGGAAGTGCTAAACCTAAAGACATACACGTAGCCGCCTGGAAACTCTTCGCTTCTCGAATAGGTCACTTCAAGGGAGACTTCGGAGTGGCCACGAGCACGATGGACTCGGATGTCTTTTACTTTAATTTCAAAGTTTCTGTTCGTACCCAACTGCCTCACTTGGTTCACGATCTTGTTGCGGTCCCATCCCCTTCGGGTGGCGGTCCCGGCAAGGCCGAGCAGCTCCTCATGAAAGGCGTCCTGCTGCGTGTACACGGGGACGATTCGGTAAGATAAGTAACCGAAGACGGCTAAGAACAGGACCAGCACCAGGTAGCCAAGGCGAATCTTTCCGCACTCTCTGGATACAACAGTGTTTCCCTCAAGATTTCGCAGTGTCATGGAGCACCTTCAGTGTTTTCCCTAACTGCGGGCACACTTATATAAGTTACCAAAATAGCCATTGTTCCTACAATCTACGCGACCTAATTCGTGAATGTTTGTGTCAGAGGAGGCCAGGCGGGTTATCTTCCCAAGAGTCCGACTTGACAGGCATCTGGAGCGTTCTTTGGCGTTGACATGCAACCAAGGGCGGCGTATAGTCAAGCGGGCATTATCAGTGAGAGACCTCCTCAGGTTTTTGCTAAAAGCCAGTTTAGAGAATAGGTTGAAGGTTTTTATGAGTTTACCTCTCGTTTGGTTGACTTTTCTAAGCTGATCCCACACTACCAGGGCACAAAACTTTCAGGGTTATAGGACATCATGGATTTCAAACGGCGCTTAGGAGGATATTGAGTGTTGCCGATGAAGGAGAGATTGGAAAGTACCGCAGAGAAATACGAGGGCATGAAGGAACTCATCACCCTCGGGAGGGAGAAGGGCTATCTTCTTTACGATGAGGTGAATAGTGTCCTTCCCGATCACATCAGTTCCTCGAAGGATCTGGATAGCATTTTTTCCCTGTTTGGCGATGCGGGAATCGAAGTTATCGATTCTGAGAGAGTACTGGAGGTGGGCAGGCAAAAGACCCGCTCCCAAGAGCCAGAAGAAGACAGGGAACAAAAGCCTGATTCAGCTGTGGACAACTTAGAGAAGACAGACGATCCGGTTCGGATGTATCTGAGAGAAATGGGCACGGTGCCTCTTTTGACCTGGCCTGGAGAGGTTGAGATTGCCAAGAGAATGGAAAAGGGGAAGAAAAGTGTCCTGAAATCGTTGTCTCATTCGCCGATCGTGGTGAGGAGTATCTCAGAGTATGGCGACCAGCTTCGCAAGAACACTCTGCGAATTAAAAGGCTGGTTAAATTTAGCGAGGACGAAATCACTGATGAGATCCTCACGAAGCGGCGTAGATTGGTGTTAAGGCGCGTTAATCAAATCACTGCGCTGGAAAAGGAAGCCATCAAAGTAAGAAAACGATTACGTAGAGCCAAGAAGAGCGGTAAGACCTACAAGAAGCTGCTCTCTCAACTGGCTCGCTATCAGATCCCCATGGCCCGGATCATCCTTGATCTGGAGTTGACCGCTGAGGTGTTTCAGGGTTTTGTGAGTGTGATCGAGAACAACGTGGATCGGATTGTCACACTGGAGAGGGAAGCCAAGCAATTGAAGAAATTCAGGGTGTCTTCATTGAAGCTCGATGAGGCCAAGAAGGTGAAACTGCGCCTGCGGGTCATTGACAAGGAGATGAAGGAAATCGAAGACAAGGCATTGTTGTCTCCAGCCGAGCTCAAGAGAACCCTGGCAGCCATTAAGCAGGGAGAGTTGGAAGCGGAAATAGCAAAAAAGGAGTTGGTGGAGGCCAACCTTCGATTGGTGGTCTCGATTACCAAAAAATACTTCAACCGGGGATTGCAGTTTCTCGATCTGATCCAGGAGGGAAATATCGGATTGATGAAAGCTGTCGATAAGTTTGAATACCAAAGGGGCTATAAATTTTCCACTTATGCCACCTGGTGGATTCGTCAGGCCATCACACGAGCCATTGCTGATCAGGCACGGACGATTCGGATTCCGGTACATATGATCGAAGCCATCAACAAGTTGATTCGGACCTCGCGCGCTTTGGTTCACGAGTATGGTCGAGAGCCCACTGCCGAAGAGATTGCTCAGGAGGTGGATCTCCCTGTGAGCAAGGTACGCAAGATTCTCAAAATTGCTCAGCAACCGATCTCGCTGGAGACTCCAGTCGGAGAAGAAGAGGACAGCCACCTGGGTGATTTTATCGAGGACTCAGGTGCGATCTCTCCTGACGAAGCCGTGATCAATATCAACATGAAGGATCACACGGCGGCTGTCCTGGAGACTCTGAACCCCCGCGAGGAGGAGATCATTCGCATGCGATTCGGCATCGGGGTTGGTAACGAACATACTCTCGAGGAGGTCGGGAAAAGGTTCTCTCTCACCCGCGAGAGAATTCGCCAGATTGAAGCAAAGGCACTGCGTAAATTGCGATGTCCGTCAAGCCATGACGCCCGATTTGCATAGCCCGGGCCAAACGCGAGCGCAAATTCCTGCTTACTCGGATGCGTGGCCGTTTCGTTTTAGGGATGTTTTGACCTTCTTTGCCCCAGGACCATACTCAATGTCGTGTAAAGAGCAAAATTTCTTTCCCTGTGCATCTTCGTATAAAACGCGAGCTTCCAGACAGATAGGACTCTTACCATCCGTGTCCTGTACTTTTTCTTCCAAGATGCGGACGAAGTCGTGCCGTAGTAGTCCTGCGCTCTGGTTATTGTGGTAAATTTCGGCTTGGACCGACTTGTTTTCCCCTTGGATCACTTCAGAGACTGGAGGGAACTTCGCTACAAAGTTCTTGTAGGCGATATCCTGGATCTGAACTTTAAAAGCAGGCCCACCAGAATTTCTTAGCTTCATTCTTTTCTCTCTGGCCAATGGGGGTTCGTCACGGATATCGATCTCGTAGTGGATCACCACCTCAGGCCGAGCCATGGCTGGCTGGGCAGCGAGAGGTCTTTCGATGTTCTCGCTTTTCTGGGGGGTTGAACGGGCGGCTGGGTTGACCAGTTTCCAACCCATGAAGATGAGGGAAACAGCAATGATAGCAAGTAAGATCAGTAAAGCAGTCTCGTTCACCTCGATCCCCAGATACGTCATACCGAATCTCTAGGAAGATCTCCAACAAGGAGAAGCGGACCTGAAGAGAGGGTCAATGTTCTTCAGGTCCTAATATCGATTAAGAAGAGCGTGGAATTACGCACCTCACAACAGCAGCAGTGTACCCAAACTAAGGCTCAGAGGGTGGTGATGACTGTCACGGCACCCGGGGGTTTTGTTTCGACGTCCCGATTGCACAAGGGCCGTTTCCTACCACACCAGTGTGAAGAGTAAGAAGAGCCATAGCAGGCAGGCTAGGACGGACCCCAGTGGAATTCCTCCTGAGGTCCAGCGTGTTTCTTGATCGATCTCATATTTCATATATCAAGATGCGAAAGTTCTCCGTAAAAGGGCTCAGGAGGGTAGAGCGGGAGTTTAGTACCTTAAACTCTTCTTCTCATGAGTATAGTAGTATGGGTTAGGTGAAGAGGCCAGTCTCTTGATTTTCAGTATAAGCGTTCCTGTTTACGGCCACGCCGAGTTTCTCCCCCACATCCTGGAAAGTATTCGGTGCCAGCCCGTTGAGGCTGAGCTTGCAGTCCTGGATGCAACTCCTGATGACAGTGTTCAGAGAGTTCTTTCGACCTACACGGATATGATCGAATGAGTACCACCGGGGGGATGAAGGCCAGGCAGCTGCCATTCAGGAAGGATGGGAGAACACCTCTGGCGAAATCGTCTGCTGGCTTAACGCCGACGATTACTATTTTCCCGATGCGCTGGCAACGGTAAGAGAAATCTTTCTCCATAAGCCCGATGTCGATGTCGTTTACGGCCACGCTGTTCATCTCTCTGCTGACGGCAACTTCCAGACCTATTTCCCAGCAATTAGCGAGAATATTGCGTTGCTCAAGCGGGGATGTATTCTCTGCCAGCCCTCGTGCTTTGTGCGTCGAGAGGCCATGGAACGCGTAGGTGGCTTGACCACTGCATTGCATTTCACGATGGACTGGGATTTCTGGCTTCGTCTTTACCATGCGAACTGCTCTTTTTATTTTCTCAACGAGCTGATATC
The DNA here is from genome assembly GCA_022562935.1 of Acidobacteriota bacterium. Classification (GTDB taxonomy): domain Bacteria; phylum Acidobacteriota; class UBA6911; order RPQK01; family JADFOI01; genus JADFOI01. The sequence goes on along the minus strand of JADFOI010000044.1, from coordinate 19,019 downwards.
TGCCGTCAGAGTCTATCCAGACACAAAGACACTGAGCGGCTCGACTGAACGTTATCGAGAAATCAAGGACATACTTCGAGCCAATGTGAGCTGGAGGTATCGCAAAATGTCCTTACTGGGTTTCCGTTACTATGACTTGGTGAACCGCACAACCGGGTCGTTGGAGCGTCTGCTGCTTTATCCCATCCTCTCCGTGCTGGCTCGCCTGCATCAATGGCGAGCAAAAAGGAAGACATATCGCATCAGAGGACTGAAGCCCTGGATGAATTTCGTCGAAGACGCCTGTGAGGTGCATCTCCCTTGGTATTCTCAAGATGCCCCTCGTGAGGTCACGGTCATGACCGACATGCCCGTGGAATTTTCATCCACCTTCGCGGGGAAATCAATTGCGCTTGAGACCTGTGGGACCCGCCAAACTGTTTTCCTGGGACAGAAAATCAAGGCTTGCGTCTACCGGGCCAAACTCCAAGAGCACGCAGGACATTTGTTGTTGTTCCAGTTGCAGTCCTCTAAAGGACCCTGGCGGTTACTCTCCCTGGAGGTCAGCTGAGCAGTAGTGCTGTTCTCCTCGAACCCGGTTTATGCATCATCCTGGCTAAGTGACGCCCGTCACTGCCCACCTTGTCCAAAACCTTAAGAATATATGAGTCAATCATGAGAGTCTCATGGCATCGTCGCTGCCCTAAGTGTGGGAAAAGAAAAGTCACGAAAAGATACCCCAAGTACTACTGTGAGCGGTGTCTGATTTATTTCAAAGGACTGACCATCGGCTCCCGGCCTTTTGTCATCAGAATCGCTTTCAAACCTCGCTGACAAGACTGTGAGGCTCCCCACGGCTGCGCGATTTCCATTGCCTTTCCCTCCTCCAGGCGATAGTGTCTCGTCCTAGGAATACCATGACATTTGCTGATGGGTCTTGCGAGGTGAGATCAAGGAGCGAGGAGAAGGCGATGCAGGGACATCGGCGACGACGAGCGACACAGAGGTCGCCCGCAACCCCCATCAGCCCGAAGGGTGGCGGCGGGACGGCATCGATTTCTTTGTCGCTCCTCCTCCACGATGCACAGACATCGCGTCGTCGTCGCTTCGCGAACTCGACGCCGTCGCGCTCGCCACAAATGGCATGGTATTCCTGGGACGAGACACTGGGATAGAGAAGTCTAACCCGACCTTTTTCGAAGAAGAAGTGTGAGCGCCCTCTACCCTTGACGAGTCCTCCTTGTGACAGAATACGACTTCGAAGAATTTCTCAAGCACGGAGTCTCGACTCGTTGATGGACTACAGAAAAATCGACTTTGATCAGGAGCTGGATACTGGCCCTAAAACCTACAATAAAACGCTGGGTAAGTGGTGGCTCAATCAAAGTAAAAACCGGACCCATGCCTACGCCTACCGGAAAATCGCCGAGCACATGAGCTCGTTCTTCGGACACCCCCCGAAAAGACTTATCGATTACGGCTGTGGCGCGGGCCATATGCTCACTCGGCTCTATCACCGCTTTCCAAATTCCAGGCTCACTGGTATCGACGGATCCTCGTTGATGTTAGAAGTGGCCAGTAAGCGGCTTCAGTATTTGGGAAAAGGGTGGAAACAAAGAGTCGAGCTGATCGAGACGGAGCTGCCCGATTTCTCCTTGCCGGGCGGCAAGGCCGATGTACTGCTGTTTGTCTTTCCCAACATCGTGCCTCCTGAGGAGCATGAGGAGGAGGACGACGACCTTCACCATGCGGATGATCTGGCCGTGGCCGAATACCTGGCCCAGGCCCGCGAGCCGGATCCCGAAGAGGAAACCGTTGATGATGATGTAGAAACCCTTTCCGATTCGCTGCTCACTGATATCGTCATCTCCCGCAATCTGCGAGGTTTGCTCAAGAAAGGGGGCGTGTGCGTGCGTGCGGATTACGCTAACGCGCCCAGGAATGAACTGACCGAGCTGGTGCAGCAGCGGTTGGCTTTTCAGGAGGGTTCTCTGGCAGAACCGGTCAACGGATTCAGGGCTACCCAGCTCTTTACCGTGGTCGGATCCACCTACTGTCGCTCCAAGGTCCTGGACGATGTCTATCATCAGACCCGGGATGCGACCGACAAAGAGGGGGGCTACCTGATTTCCACGCTGGTGGCCATCTAAGATGCGGGCTTCGCCCGCGTCGCCCCAACCTCAGTATTCGTTAAAGATTCTTTGGATCTCCTTCAAATCCGAAGTCCGGGTCAAGGCTAACTGCAACAAGATTCTTGCCTTATGGGCCACTAGATTGTCACCCTCGATAAACCTGTTTGTGGAATTTACGGCTACCCGGTTGTTGATTCCCCCGCGTGCGGTTTGTACGATGGGCATCCCTTGCTCTGCCAGTGCCTCTAAGGCGGGCTGCTGAACTTTGTGAGGAATGCCGCCGTTGGTCATTCCATTGATCACAATCCCTCGAACCCCGAGGTCAACAGCCGCCTGGATCATTCCCGGGTCGGCGTCATAGTAAGCGTAGATGATCTCCACTTTGGGAAGAACGGTGAGGGTGTCGATGTCAAATTCGGAGTTGGTGGTATGCCGGCGGGTAGGTGCACGATAAAAGGTCACGCCGTCGGACTCGATAATTCCCAGAACGCCATAGATCCCTGACACAAACGCATCAGGACGCGCGCTGGTCTTGAGTACCTCCCGGCCGGAGTTGATGGTTTGATTGGTGACCACCATGACCCCTTTGCCCACAGCCTCAGGCGAAAGCACCACCGAGACGGCGTCGATAAAATTCCTGTCTCCATCGTTTCCCACCGTGCCATGACGACGTTGAGAGTTGGCGATGACGACCGGTTTGTTGCTCTTGACCAGCAGGTGCAAAAAGTAGGCTGTATCCTCCGAAGTGAATGTGCCCTGGGTCACAATGACACCCTTGACGCCTGGTTTGTCAATGACCTTGTTAACCGTGCGGGCAATGTTCAGGAAATCGTGAGACATAAAGTCTTGACTGCCGATACGCAAAAGATCGGTCACTTCGAATTCCACGCGGTCCAGGAGCTTGACCGTTTCGGGGAAGTTCTTTCGAATATCGGCGATCGTCTGCTGAATCGGAATCCGACCGTGGCGTGTATTGGCAATGGTGCCTCCGGTGGCAACCAGTTGGATCACAGGTTTCTGACCCTGGCCAGAGACCGGCAGGTCACTCAGCCCCAGTATGAAGGTTCCCACCATGGCTACCAGAGTCAGGCCGCGCTGGCTGCTTCTATCAGAGATGAACCTCCATTTGCTTCTCACGGTATGTGTCATGTTATCCTCCGTTGGACCGTATTATCGGCATGGATGTTGATCGCAAGTCAAACGTATATTGAGTTCATGATTCGTGATCGCCTGATGTAAAATAGATTCAACCTTCCTCCCAGAAGGGAGACGTGAATGCCAACCAAAACTCTTGTCGCTTTAGCCTGGACACTTCTACTTCCTCTTGCCTCCTGCACCCCGGATCTGAATTCGGAGTTCATGGAGGCGGTGGAAAATGGTGAGACGGAGAAGATTCAGGCTTTACTCAAAGCAGGCGCAGACGTGAATGTGCAAAACGAGGAGGGCTGGTCCGCCATTATTGCCATGGCCATGTTTGGTCAAACCAGGACCGTCCAACTCCTGTTGGATGCAGGCGCCGAAGTCAATACGAAGGACAAATTGGGCCGGAGTGCCTTGTTTTGGGCAGCGGGGGGAAACCACGCTAAAACAGTGGAAGTCCTGCTTGATGCAGAGGCCGATGTGAACGCCACAACCAGGAAGGGCCAGACCCCCTTGATGTATGCGATATCTCTTGGTCACACGGAAATCGCAGAAGTTCTGCTGGCGGCAGGTGCGGATGTCAATTTAAGAGATGAGGAGAGCCGTACGGCTTTGCTGGAAGCGGTGATCCGGAGCAGCGAGGTGGTTGGGACCTTAATCGAGGCTGGGGCAAACGTCAACGCCGGGAGTGAGGGAGAGGTAACGCCTCTGATTATTGCGGCAGCGGAGGGTCGTACTGAAATCGTCAAAGCACTGCTTGATGCAGGAGCGGATGTCAATGCCAAGGACTATAGGAGCCGGACTGCCTTGATGATGGCCGATGCTCAGGAACACACCGAGATTGCCGATTTACTGAAAAAGGCTGGAGCGACGCAGTAAACGATCCTAAAACTATCTTCCCACCTGCAAATCGGACATGTGGTCATGAACTTCCTTCCATTGGCCACCTTGCTTGATCCACATCGATGAAGCCCTCAGAGTTCTTTGGCGGCTGGTGCCATCGGATGCCGTCTCCCGACCCGTGAGGTAGGCGGTGACCACCGCGCTCAACCTCCCATAGATTCTTGCCTCCAGGTGTCGGACCTGAACATCGGAGAAAGCTCGCACGCTGGATCTGCCGGGATTGGCGGCGCGACCGGCATCCAAAGCCGCTCTCACCAGTTTTTTTTCATCTTCAATGGAATCGTATCGGGTCAGGAGTGCTCCGGTGGGGCCAAAAGCACTGTGTCCTGCCAGGTGCTGTCCCACAAAACCATCCACATTTCCGGAGTTGCTGTTGGCAATATGCTGCAGATATGCCGCCTTAACATCATCCACATCGTCGGCGACAACGATGCCTGCTCCCATCATGCTCCCCAAAAAGACCGTTGCTACGGTAATCCATCTCATGACATACCTCCTCGATATAGAGTATGGGCGCATTCTATTAGGGGAAGAGGGAGCGGGCAAGTACAAGGGTACTCTCAAGGGGGGAGGGAAAGCGGGTGCGTTCAAAGGAGAATCCTCAAACAGAGGACGATGCACACCACACAAAAAGGGTTGAGGCCACCGAACTGGAGGACCACCTTCTTGAAAAGAAGGATAGCCCTTAGCGAATGGTCGAACCGTCCAGCTGGTAGAGCCTTGAGCCCTTCAGATAGTCAGAGCTCAACCGAGTCTTCAAAATGACATTATCACCTATGACGTGCCGGACCTCATGGATCTCCCGATACGGGTGATCGCGATTTTCAACCAGAAGCAGTTGACCCGCCACTATCGGGTAGGCAATCTCAACCGACAAGAGAGTTTCCCCTCCTGAGGAGTCAGAGGTCAGTGTTGCCACATGGCGGTAGCGTTGCTCCTGAACCCGGTTCCAGAATTCATCAGGATCGATCGTCCAAGTCGATTCACTCGTCAAGAAGAATAAGAAGTCATCATCCTGAGCCGAGAGAACCGTTCCCAGGCCGAACAACATCAATAGCGAACAAACAAGTAACCTTCTCATAATAAGTAATTATACTCCATTAGGGTGAACCTAAGCGGAAGGGGGCCAACGATTGGCTTAGTGAAGGACGAAAATCTGGGGATCAATAGAGGGATTATGAGCAATCTGCGGAAAAGTCATATCCCACTTACCCATAAAGTTTCCAAATCCGGTTTCCACCGTCAACCGTATCGTCCAGTGAGTAGGGAGGTCCAGGTTGTCTAGGGGACGAAAGTCACTGAACCACTCCTCAAGCGTATAGCGGGTCTCCGATTGCCTGGCCGATTCCTCGGAGGTACGGCCCATAGGGGCGGAAAGGGTGAGCTTGTAGGTGGTGGCCATGTGGCGAAAAGACTCGGGGTCGAAGTAAAGGCGGATGTTGACATCTCCTCCCCCTTTCCTGATGCGATACCGGAGTTCCAGGAGTTCCTGGCCACTGACCTTTTTCAGTTCTCGATAGTCCAGCTTTGGGTTTCTTTCCTCCAGATCCAGCAGCGGCCAGGCGGTGGAGAGCACTCCTCCGAAAAGCCCTTCCCTAACGATCTCGTCGTATTGGTAGAGGAATTGCCCGAGTTGAGAACGCACTCCGGGCTGAATGTTGCCCACATAGCACTTTTCCCCATCAAAGGAGACCTGCTCAGCAGAATAATTGAGATGATTAAATTGCATGGAAAGCAGGAGCTTACGGCCTTGCGAGGCAAAAACGACGGGTCCCTCCAGAAAACCGGAGCCACCACGGAGCACTTCCATACGTGCTGTTCCCCGGGCGCCGCGGCTCTGAACCATGGAGCGAAATTCGGGTGAACCGAGAGCTTCCAGGTGACGAGCCACCAACTCCTCCGGTTTCATTTTGGGCCCTTTGGCCGCTACCGGAGTAAGCATCACCAAAAGAAGCACCATGGCAGGGAGGCGCCAATACACTGAGATGTGTGTAGGAATCATCTGCTTGTGCAGCCGATGGTAGATCTTTGAAGCTTGAAAGACAAGGAAATTGGGGAAGCCTCACGAAATCTTCGATACAACGCACCGACAAGGAGGGACAGGCAAGCCTCGATCGCTTGACCCTCGCCCATCCCACAGGATAACATTCTGATCCTCCAGTGTTTTCGTGCCCGGATTATTCACGGGGCGTTAGAGAATAGAACTGATGAATAATCCGATCTGAACGCAACAATTTTTCCAGACCTTTGAGGCTTGAGGTTTAACATTCTGCATCGACTGTTTCTATTCATAGCTCCCCTCTTCATAGCTCTCCCCTTTTCCACGAGTAGCCTCGACGCCCAGGCGCCGCAGGCTGATCCCACAGATCGCCGCACCATGGTGGCCGTACGCATGAACGGAGACGAGTCGATCCACCTGGATGGACGCCTGGAGGAGCCGGTCTGGCAGCGCTCCCTTCCAGCCACCGACTTCGTACAACAGGACCCTGTAAACGGCGGAGCCCCGACGGAACGGACCGAAGTCAGGATCGTATTCGACGAGGAACACTTTTACATGGGGGTGATCTGTTTCGACTCGGAACCGGACAAGTTGCTGGGCAATACCATGAAGCGAGATGAGTTCCTAATGGCTGACGATCGCTTCATGTGGGTGATCGACACTTTTCTGGATGCCCGGACCGGCTATTTCTTCGAGATGAATCCCTCCGGGCTCATGGCAGATTCCTTAATGGGAACGGGCGGCTCAAATGAAAGAGCCTGGGATGGGATCTGGAATGCCCGCGTGTTGCGCAGTGAGGTTGGTTGGACCATCGAGATCGAGATCCCGTTTCGCACCCTGAACTTTGATCCCAACGGGTCCTCCTGGGGTATCAATTTTCAGCGCTCGATTCGTCGCAAAAACGAAGAGAATCTCTGGACTGGTCACGCTCGCAACCAGGGCCTGCGACACCTGCCCAGTGCCGGACTGGTAACGGGTATTACCGAAATAAGCCAGGGCTTTGGATTGGACGTCAAGCCGTATCTTGTCGGTACACTCAACTCCGCACCGGGGCGGGGCGATCCAAGGGTTCACGGCGATGCCGACGTCGGTGTGGACCTCTTCTATAACCTCACGCCGGGATTGCGTGCCAACCTGACGGTCAATACCGATTTTGCCCAAACGGAAGTGGATCAGCGGCGTGTCAACCTGACGCGCTTTTCACTCTTTTTTCCGGAGAAACGAGACTTTTTTCTAGATGGGTCCACGTTTCTAAATTTCTACCTGGCCCGATCCTTTCGAAATAGTATCACCCCGGTTCAGCCCTTTTTCAGCCGTCGCATCGGCCTTGACGAGAATGGAGAACCTCAAAAAATTGACTTCGGTGTGAAGTTGACCGGGCAGCTTGGAGCCCAGGATATTGGAGTGCTGCAGGTACGAACGGCCGCCGAGGGATCTGTCATCGGAGAAGATTTTACCGTCGCCCGAGTCAGGCGCCGCCTTCTATCCCAGTCTTATGTGGGGATGATCTATACTCGGCGAGCAGAGCGTGATCAGCCCACCACGGATCTGCACACGGCAGGTGTTGATTTTGAACTGGCCACCTCCACCTTTCTGGGTTCACAGAATCTCAAGTTGAACGGCTTTTTTCTCTGGAACACGAATCTTCTCGAGACTGGGGAGAACCTGGCCTATGGAGTGCGCCTGAATTATCCGAACGACCTGTGGAATACTCGCATGTCCTTCACCGAGATTCAGGAGAATCACGACCCCGCTATTGGCTTTACCCCAAGGTCTGGCTTTCGAAGTTACAATCCGGTTCTACGGTTTTCACCCCGACCACGGGACCACCGCTGGATCCGCCGAGTGACCTTTGGAGCCGATCTCGACCTGCGCACCGACATGGACAACCGTTTTCTGACCCGGCGGCTGGAGTTCACGGTGCTTGAGGCGAATCTGCACTCCCGGGATAACTTTGAAGTACTGATTGTTCCCACTTACGAGCGCCTGGAAAAGGACTTCGAAATTCATCCTGGCATCATTCTGCCGGCGGGAGGAGAGTTCCGATTTAATCGCTACCGATTTCAATTCGGAACAGCTTCCAACCGGATTCTTTCCACCCGATCACACCTGGAATTGGGAAGTTTTTTCTCAGGAGATCGGCAAGAACTCGGACTTCAACTCTCAGTCCGCCCTCGACCTGGGATCGTGGTGAGATTGGAGAGTACCTGGAATCGGGTGAACCTTACCGAGGGAGGTTTCCAGACCCGTCTCTATCGCTTGGAAGCAGAAACCCAATTTAATCCCTGGATTCAGCTGGCCAACAACATCCAATACGACTCGGTCTCCGGTGTCCTGGGCTGGCAATCCCGCTTTCGCTGGATCCTCACACCCGGAAACGATCTGTACGTCGTGTACTTGCACAATTGGCTGGATGATCCGCTGGATTCGCTGGATGGCTTTCAAGGGCTGGACCGCAGTCTAGCCACCAAGTTTGTTTTCACCCACCGTTTCTGAGGAGAAGGCTTCTCCAATCCGGGTCGACTGTCTGTGACGTGGGTCACTACGGATTCTTTGTCCCCTGCATAGAATACAATAGTGGCGGTGACGGCTAAACGGCGTAGCGGGAAGGGCGAAAGCGAGTTGAGTTTCGCAAGGATTTCCATTGAAGGCCCGGACCGTTATCTGCGCGTTGGTTTGAAGTTATCCATTGCTCCTCTGTTGAAGCCGAGCGCCGAACTAGCGGCCACCGTCACTCAAATCTCCCCTGATCAAATCGACTTTGAGTTGCTCAGATCCACCTCCGAGCGCTCTTTTCGAAAAGGGGATCGGGTTCGGGTCAAATACTGGGAAGACGCGGTCTACTACTTCGATTCCCAGGTTGTTACCGTATCCGGCTCTGCGGATGAACAAGTAACCGTTTCGCGACCCAGTGAAGGGATCTCTGTGCAGCGGAGAAAGGCTGTTCGCGTTCGGGTGCCGATACCGTTTTCATTTACCGTCATCACTGCTGTCAAGACCGAACTTGTCGGTGAGACGGTGGCAGATTGTCAAACCCAAAATATCAGTTTGGGAGGTCTGAAATTTGAAACTAGTCTACCCTTGGCACTGGGAGACAGACTTGAGATGGACCTGCATCTGACACCGTCACAGTCCGTGAATGCGGTCGGGTGGGTTGTTCGCTCTGAGGCGATCGAACGCGACGGCAAATCCCTCCATTCAGTCGCCATGGAACTCCTTCAGTTGGAAGCGAAAGAACAGAATCAATTCCTGCTGTTTCTGCTCAGTTGCTTCAGTGATACATAGGTCCTGCCAGTCATCGAGGTTCTTCAAGCATCAAATCTCACAGAATCATTTTTGGGGTTCACTGAACCAGCTAGCTCGGACTATGCATTAATTTTTGTAACGAAGCAACGAAAGCACCGACCAGACTCAGTGGCTTACCACGATTGGGAGGAGCTTCAGGAATAGGGCAGAGACCCTCCGGAATGTGGGAGGCACCTCAGGTGCCGAATCTGCTTTGGATGTACCTCGTTCGTGCGGTCTTGGCTCCAGCAGAGCAGTCGGAGCCGTGGGCTTCTTTTACCTCAGGGTAGGAGTTATTTCAGAGATTTGAGTTATTCGGCACCTGAGGTGCCTCCCACATTCCGGACTTAAAACCCGGCGCGGTCCTGGCAAGCCACTTGCGGTGAGCCACCGGCTCGCCCCTGCTTCGCTTCGTGACGAGAACCTGTGCATAATCTGGGCTAGACTTGTTTCTGGGTTTAAACTCAATATAATTTTCCCCTTATGGTAAGAAGAGTCCGTAAATTGCTCTATGAACTCTCGGGCCAAGGATCTCTATTCAAAGGCGATGAGCAACTCCTGAAAATCCGATACGATCTCAAATTTTTCCAGGAAGTGATTATCACGGGAGGTGAGGAACGCATGACAGGCCTAACCGACTTTGCCGGTTCTCTTGTACCTGGTGACCAGTACCAGTTGGCGATGTTGATTGGCGATGAGCTGATCCTTCAAATGGAAGACGGTCGCTGTCTTGAGGTCACGGTTGTCAGCAATAGGGGAAACCTTCACAAGCGCGGAGAGATCTACAAATGTGATGGCTCCCCGTGACTTTGGTCCCCTCGTAGAATCTGCATGGCTTGAGGAGCACCTTCAGAAGGAGAACTTACGAATATTTGATACCACCTCTTTTCTGATCCCTGTCCCTGGGGCTCCCTATCGTATAAAGAGCGGCATCGAAGACTTCCAGAGAGAGCATATTCCCGGTGCCGGTTTTCTCGATCTTGATGGAGAACTCTCAAACCGAGCGAGCCCTTTTCCCTTCATGATGCCCAGTGCCGAGCAATTCGGTGCAGTGGTCTCTGAGAAAGGGGTGTCTGATGACTCATGGGTCGTGCTCTATAGCAGCGGTAATATGATGTGGTCGACGCGGGTCTGGTGGATGTTTCGCTCCTTCGGTTTTGACCGGGTGGCGGTACTCAATGGGGGTTGGGACAAATGGCACCGGGAGTTGCGTCCCGTCAGCTCCGGGCCCTGTGCCTATAACTCAGGGGCACTTACGGCCACCCCAAGACCCGACCTGATTGCCAGCCGGCAGGAGGTTGAAAAGGCCATCAATGAATCCGGAGTGTGCACCCTGTGCACCCTCTCTCCGGAAGTGTACCACGGTACCAGTGAGAGGCATTCCGGAAGGCCCGGACATATCCCCGGAAGTCTCAATGATTACTACAGAAATCTGGTCGATCCCGATACAGGTACCTTCCTGGATCCAGCCGAACTGAGAGAACGGTTTGCCACCCTCGGTGTCTTTGAAAAGGACCGGGTCATCACCTATTGCGGGGGAGGCATTGCCTCTACGTTAACTGCTCTGGCGTTGCGCTTGGCAGGCCATCAAGATGTGGCTGTCTATGACGGATCTCTACGGGAATGGGCAGCTGACCCGAATCTACCTCTTGAGTTGTGAATTTTGAATGGTGAATTGCCGTTTAGTGAACTGAAGAGGATCCTGCGGCCTCGGCGGTCTTGGGGGCTTGTGGCACCATCCCGAAATGCTTCAAAAAATTGATGGTTTTTCCTGCCGCACCCACAAAGCGAATCTGGCAATTCACAAACTTGCAATTCGTCCAACTGAAGTCTCCTCCACTAAAGACGAGAATGCACTGGGTGATGGTGCAATTTTCAAAGTGATGGCCGTCCATCTGGACAACAGTGTTGTCCAAATTTTGATCAGCGATGACCTTCATCGTGGGCAATCCGGACTTACAGACTATCCAAAAAAGGCACTTTCCACAAGAAATGTGGAAACGTTGTGAATACAGTGGACAGCAGGCAGCGTGGTGAAGTCTTTTAGCGTATTGCACCCAAAGAGTGCATTTCCAGAGCAGTCAGGGGAGTCCTTTCGGATACTATGAGCGAGGGCTCCTCCTGGGTTACCATGACCCGGGTCGTTCATCCAGATTGTGGGTTGCCTGACCGTATTGAGAAGATAAACCTCATCCTGTCAGTCTCCGGGATGGAAGGGAAATCATGGCCGTTACTCTAGAGAAGATCTATCAGGCTGCCGATGCCATCGCCGGCCGGGTGGTGAAGACCCCCTGCAGAAGATCCAGGACGCTTTCCACAATCACGGGAGCCGATGTGCGGCTCAAGTTTGAGAATCGACAATTCACGGCTTCCTTCAAGGACAGGGGTGCCCTGGTCAAGCTTCTGGGACTAACCTCCAAGCAACGCAAAAAGGGAGTGATTGCCTTGTCGGCCGGCAACCATGCCCAGTCCGTCGCCTACTACGCCCAGCAGTTGGGTATCCTCGCCACCGTGGTCATGCCTCGCTATACCCCCAACGTCAAGGTCGAGAATACGCGGCAACTCGGGGCCGAGGTGATTCTTCACGGCACTGGATTGGATGAGGCTCGTGCCTACACCCAGGAACTTGCGCGCGACCGGGGCCTGGAGCTCGTTCATCCTTATGATGATGAGCAGATCATCGCTGGACAGGGAACCGTCGCCCTGGAGATGCTGGAGGCTTTCTCCGATCTGGAGGTGCTTTTGGTTCCGGTGGGTGGGGGTGGCCTCATCGCGGGCATGGCGATTGCGGCAAAAGGAATCCGGCCCTCCATCGAGGTCCTTGGGGTGCAAACGGAACGCTTTCCCTCCATGTTGCAGGCCTTGGAAGGAACTCCAATTCAGTGTGGGACCAGTACCATCGCAGAGGGTATTGCCGTAGAGGAACCGGGCTGCCACACCCTGCCTGTGGTCAAGGAATTTGTGGACGGTATCCTGCTGGTCCAGGAGAGTACCATCGAGGCTTCGGTTCTTTTTCTGGTCGAAGTCGAGAAAACGATCGTGGAAGGGGCAGGAGCGGTCGGTTTGGCAGCATTGCTCGAGAATCGAGACAGGTTCCGGGATCGAAAAGTCGGGTTGATCCTTTCCGGGGGCAACATCGACCTGTTGGCACTCTCTTCCATCATCCAGCGCGGCCTGGCTCGCTCCGGTCGCCTGGTACGACTCAGCGTCGGAATTCCTGACGTTCCAGGAGCACTGGCAGAGGCCAGCCGAATCATTGGTGAGGCCAATGCCAACATCATCGAGGTCCGCCATCAGCGTGCATTCACGAATCTCTCCTTACGCGTAGCCGAGGTGGAGTTCGTGCTGCAGGCCCTGGGAATGGACCATGTCGGGCAGATCCTGGAGAGCTTGCACCGCGCGCACTATGAAGCCTCCGTCCTGGATGCCCCCGCGGGTGATCCACCCTCTTCTGAGTGAAAACATCAAGTATTGGGAAGAAGTCCAACACGGCTCTGTCTGGGACTGTACAGCTCAATGCTGGTCTTTTTGGCTATAATAGTAGAGTGACTTGATCGTGGAAATAAATTCCCATTCACTTAGGAGTGGACAAGCTATGGCACAACAACAAAGAGAAGCGGTTGCGGCCCCGCCACCCGAAGAGGATCTCAATCCTTATCACATCGCCCAGGCACAGTTTGACTGGGCTGCCCGCTACCTCCCTGAGCTCAAGCCCGGCTTGGGAGAATTTCTAAAGAAGCCCAAGAGGTTGGTCACCGTCGAGTTTCCTATTCAGACCGAGGACGGAACGGTCAAGAACTTCATCGGATATCGAGCTCTGCACAGCCGCAGTCGAGGGGCCGGCAAAGGAGGGCTGCGTTATCACCCCGATGTCACTGCCGATGAGGTGCGGGCTCTGGCCTCGTGGATGACCTGGAAATGTGCCATTGCCGACTTGCCCTTTGGCGGTGCCAAAGGAGGCATCGTCTGTGATCCCAAGAAACTGACCACCAATGACTTGCGCAGGATCACGCGGCGCTACATTGCCGAGCTCGGCGATACCATCGGTCCCCACACCGATATTCTGGCTCCTGACGTCAATACCAACGCTGAGACCATGGCCTGGATCTACGACACCTATGAGATGATGCACCGGGGCCAGAACAATCTGGGAGTGGTGACCGGAAAGCCCGTCGATCTGGGTGGATCCCTGGGCCGTCGCGAGGCCACTGCCCGCGGCTGCCTCTTTGCCACCCAGATTGCCTTGGGGCGGGGAATCGTTCCAGGCCTGGACTCGGTGAAGGGTGCCTCGGTTGTCGTTCAGGGGTTTGGTAATGCCGGGTCCATTGCGGCTGAACTGTTCGCGGAAGCAGGCGCCTCGATCGTGGGCGTCAGCGATTCGAAAGGGGGCATTTACCAGCCGAAGGGATTCGATCCGACCGAAGCTCGCAAACACAAAAAGAAAACTGGCTCGGTGGTGAGCCTGTCCAACACCAAGAACGTGAGCAACGAAGAACTGCTGGCCTTGCCCTGCGACATCCTGATTCCTGCGGCACTGGAGAATCAGATCCGCTCCGATAACGCGGATCAGGTGCGAGCGCGCTTTTTGGTCGAGGCGGCCAACGGGCCCACCACCCCGGCAGCCGACCTCATTTTGTTTGAAAAAGGCATACCGATACTCCCCGACATACTCGCCAACTCGGGCGGCGTTACCGTGAGTTACTTCGAGTGGGTCCAGAACTTCGAGAATGAGCAGTGGGATGAAGACATAGTGAATGAAAAGCTGCAGATCAGAATGCAACGGGCGACGGACGGGGTCATCGACAAGCAGAAGGAGATCAACGGTTCCCTGGACACTCTGGAGAAGCAGAGGAAAAAATTAGGTCGCTTGGGAGAGCCCCTTCAACCGGTGAATCTGCGCACTGCGGCCTATGTCCTGGCCATCCAGCGGGTGGCCAAGGTGACTTTAGAGCGGGGGATCTGGCCTTGATCCTGACCTGCTAGGCAATATTCTTGCGGTGATCATCCCGAAAAATGCGGTTCTACCGGTTTGCCCTCTGCGTAGGCCTTCAAAAGATGCATGAGGTGGCCCCAGGTGGTGTTGCACCTCGAGTATTCTCCCTCCGTTGAAGCCCACCCTCTGTGGGCAAAATGCAGATCGGTCCCGCCACTCTCAGTAGACTCCAAGTCCCAGGTGAGCTGGGTTCCCTCCCATTCTTGAGGGTCTCCCTGACACAACCAGGCCACCCTTTTCCCGGTAACCAGTTCCTCGATACGCATGCGGAACACAATCGTCCCCTGAAGGAATTTGAAAACGGCTACGCTTCCACTTTCGGGTGTGGCATTACTGTCCTGGGTCCACCAGCTCTGTAGACCCTCTGAGACCGTCAGTGCATCAAACACTCGTTCGGGGGATGCATCGATTGTAATTCTATGCAGGATGTCGGCCATGAGATGTTTTCCTCTCTTCTGTCTGGTTCCCAAACTCAATGGGTGAAGGCTATCGTGCCCAAAGGAAATATTTGCCGATGACCTTTCTCAAGGCATAAAGGGCTACCGCTATCCAAAAAAGATTCAAGAAAGAGGAAGGATAGGCTCCGTAGTAGAGGGTATTAAGGATGAGGAGAAAGCTGCCTACCAGATTCAGAAGCTGGTAGCCTGTTGAATCACCTTCCACTCTTTTAGCCGAGATCAGGGCGTAGGCGACCAGAAGCGCTATGGCTCCAATCCAACCCAGGATATCAATCCAAACATCGATGTTACTCCACATGATTCTGTTCCTGTGTCATATACCTTTTTCAGTGGGATGCAGAAGCGGAAGTGTTGCAAAGCCCAGCCGTGTCGGACACTAGCGCGCTTGGCGCGCCTTCCAGGTGAGGAGCCCACGGCCCCACTAGACCTAGGCCGCTCAGGTGAAGTTTCCGCGACAGCAGGCACGTTCATCTTGCGCCGGTGAGGTTCGGGTCGATCCTGTACTGACGGCGAAACTAGAGAGCAGCTTTTCGAGGTGAGCCGAGCTGCAGTCGGGACATTGAATATCGGTGGACTGACTCAACACGATCTTTTCAAATTTCGTTTCACAGTCGCTGCATCGGTACTCGAAAATCGGCATGGAACTTATTATACACGAGAACCCTCTCGAAAAGCAGATCCTGTATCAACCAGCAGGCGCGGACATTTGAACCGCTGACAGGATGGTTGCTATGCTTTGGATCAAATGGAAGCGCACAGGTTACTCGAGCATTGGCAGGATGAAGGCGACTTCCATTTTCTTTACCAGCAACTGGCTCAAACCGACAAGGAAGCGGACCGCAAGGAGTTCTTTACTCGAATGGCCGCAATCGAGCGGCGTCACCAGAACGTCTTCGCTCAATTATTAAAAGAGCAGGGGATTCCCCTGCCCAACTTCTCCCCGGTTTTGCGGGTGCGTCTGTTGGCTTTTAGCGGGAGGCTTTTCGGGATTGATGCCTTGCTCCCTTCCATTATTCGATCGGAAGCCCGAGAGACCCGGGAGTACCTGCGTGAGAGTATCCAGAACGAGGGAGAGGCGGGAGAGGTTTTCCGCCAGATTGCCCACGAGAGCGGAGAACACGCTCAGGAACTCATGAAACTGGGGGATTTCACGGGGGAACCCTGGCACCGCGTCAGCAGTGGAAGTTTCCTTCGCAGTGTGGTCTATGGCTTCAACGATGGACTCACGGCCAACTTCGGTCTGATCATGGCTGTAATTGGCGCCCAGGTGGACCACCATGTCCTTCTGGTTTCCGGGTTGGCCGGCATGATTGCCGATAGCCTGTCCATGGGCTCGAGTGGATATCTTGCTGCCAAGAGCGAGCAGGAACTCTATGCCAACGAGATCCGTATGGAAGAGGAAGAACTGGAGTTGATGCCGGAACTGGAAAAGGAAGAGTTGGTGATCCTGTACCAGGGTCAGGGCCTGGATGCAGCCTCAGCTCGGGAGCGTGCTGAAGCCGTTATGGAAAATAAAGCCCAGGCGCTGGAAGAGATGGTTCGATTGGAGCTGGGCCTCAATCCCGATCAGGCCGCCTCGCCCTTGAAGGAAGGCTGGATTACGGGTATGGCAACCGCCGTCGGTGCTTTTATACCCATCCTTCCCTTTCTTTTTTCAAGTGGAACGGTGGCTATTGTCAACAGTGTTATCCTGAGCATGTTCAGTCATTTTCTGGTGGGAGCCGGTCGCAGTGTCTTTACCGGGCGCGGCCTGATCCGAAGCGGAATCGACATGTTCCTGGTCGGACTGGGCGTGGCCGCCATAGGATACTTCTTCGGCGACATGTTCGTTCGCCTGTTTGCCTGAACGCGATCACCTGGACTGCGAAGTAGAGCTCGCGGCACGATCTTCGTAGGGGGCAGCCGGTGGCTCGCCACGAGTGGCTGACCCGAGCTGAACGAGCGGCAAGAGCCGGGGCTTCATGTTAGTTTGACTGGTTTGCTCTGGTCCCCGGCAGGCCAAAAAATCGAATAGCAGTTATGAGCATCAAAACCAGGAAGGACATCAGAAATCTGGCCATCATCGCCCATGTGGACCATGGGAAAACCACCCTCGTGGATGCCATGCTTTGGCAAAGCGGAGTTTTCCGCGAAAACCAGCAGGTTGTGGAACGGGTGATGGATTCCATGGACCTGGAGCGCGAGAAAGGCATCACCATCATGGCCAAGAACACCTCGGTTCTCTACCGAGATGTTCTTATCAATATCGTTGATACTCCCGGTCATGCGGATTTCGGGGGCGAGGTGGAGCGTACTCTCAAGTTGGTGGATGGAGTGCTCCTCCTGGTGGATGCCAGCGAGGGGCCTCTTCCACAGACTCGGTTCGTTCTGAGAAAGGCACTCGAGGCAGAACTGCCTCCAATCGTCGTCATCAACAAGATCGATCGCTCCGATGCCAGGTCGGCAGAGGTCCTGGATGAGATCTATGACCTTTTCATCGACCTGGATGCCACGGAGGAGCAACTGGAGTTTCCAGTCCTCTACACGAACGCCAAGGCGGGGACCTGCCGAACATCTCCGAAAGGGGAGGACCAGTCCTTGTCGCCACTCTTTGAGCAAATCCTCACCACGGTGCCGGCTCCCCGCTTTGACGACAGGGCCCCACTTCAACTGCTGATCACCACACTGGATTACGACGACTATGTGGGCCGCCTGGCTATCGGCCGGGTATTCAACGGACAGATCAGTGAGAAGGAACGCGCTGTCTTATGCCGAAGAGACGGAACCTTCGAGGAGGTGCAGATTTCGAGCCTCTATATGTACCGAGGTCTCAACCGGGAAAAGGTTGAGGAGGCCGGGCCAGGAGATATCATTGCCTTCGCAGGAGTCGAGAACATCAATATCGGTGAGACCCTGTCCAGTATCGAGGACCCCAGACCCCTGCCTCCGGTTCAGGTTGACGAACCGACCATCTCGGTCGTGATCACGGTCAACGACTCCCCTTTATCCGGAAGAGACGGAAAGCACCTGACTTCCCGTCAACTGAAGGACCGACTGGATAAGGAGAGCCTCATGAATGTCTCCATTGAAGTGGAGGAGACCGACGCACCGGATGCCTTCAAAGTGTCAGGGCGCGGTGAGCTTCAACTGGCCATCCTGATTGAGATGATGAGGAGAGAACAGTACGAGATGTGTATAGGCCGCCCCAAAGTCATTACTCGCAGGGTTGGTAACATCGAAATGGAACCGATGGAACAACTGGTGGTGGACTGCCCTGACTCCTATATCGGAGTGGTCAGTGAGAAAATGGGGATTCGAAAAGGCAGAATGGTCAAAATGGTCAATCACGGAAGCGGCCGCGTGCGGATGGAATTTCGGGCTCCCTCACGAGGGCTTTTGGGTTTTCGCAGTGAGCTTCTGACCGACACTCGAGGCACGGCCGTCATGACCCAGATCTTCGACGGGTATGCCGAATGGCAGGGCGAGATCCCTCACCGTCCTAACGGAGTGCTGGTCTCAGACCGACTCGGAAAGGCTACCGCCTACGCCATCGAGCATCTTCAACCCCGCGGAGAACTCATTGTTTCACCGACGGAGGAAGTGTATGAGGGCATGATCGTCGGCGAGAACTCTCGCCCTCAGGATCTGGATGTCAACATCACAAAAGAGAAAAAAGTGACCAACATCCGGTCATCCACGAGTGAGGTCCTCGTTCATCTGATCCCCCCCCGCAAGATGAGCCTCGAACAATCTCTGGAGTTCATCCGGGATGACGAAATGGTGGAAGTGACTCCCAAGGCGCTTCGGCTGCGCAAGAGGGTTCTTCAGGCTTCACGGCGAAAGTAGACCACCCCTCGCCAGCCTGTGAGGCTTCACTCCATTCACGTCATTCTTGAACCCGTCTTTGTCGACTCACGGCGTTTCACTCCCTTGAAACACCTCCCCCATGGACACCCATGGCAAGTCGACAATCGACGTTACTTTAAGTAGAGTAGTGACCTCCCAAGACGCGCGCCCGTAGTTCAGCCCGGATAGAACGCTGGTCTACGAAAACGCAGCCTGCACCTTACCAAAACTTACCAAGTCGTTAAAAACACTATGTTTTAGGCGGGTTTCAGGACAGGTCGGATTACCAAAATTTACCAATACTT
>JADFOI010000043.1 GCA_022562935.1 Acidobacteriota bacterium | reverse complement strand
AAATTTTAAACAGTCTCGAGTCTTAAGATGGCAAAAACAAAATTCTTTCTTTTACCGATCCTTGTACTTTCTCTAGCCTCCCTTGCAACCTGGGGTCAGCGAGGCGGACCGCCACAACGCATCGCCAATCCTCAGACCATTCATTTGGAAGGGGGATCAAGAGTCGAATTTCGAGAGTTTTCGTCTCCCGCCCTGGGTGAGCAGGGAGAGTACAGTATTTTGCTTCCCCCTGCCTATGACCAGGAGCCCAATCGGCAGTTCCCCGTGATCTACTTTCTCCACGGAATGAACAATGACCATACCAGTTGGGCGGTCGAACGGTATGGAAACATTCCCTTACTGGTTAATAACTTACTCCTCGAGGGTAAGATCCCACAGTTCCTGATGGTTTATCCCAACGGACATAACACTTTTTATACGGATCTTCTGGATGGAACGCAAAAGAATGAGCAATTCATTCACAAGGACTTGATCCAGGAAATCGAGAAAAACTTTCGAGTCAAAAGCGGACGAGAGAACCGAGCCATCGCCGGAACCTCCATGGGTGGTTACGGGGCTTTAAAGATCGCAATGAAACATCCTGAGCTGTACAGCTCCGTGGTGGCAGGCTCACCGATTGTCCTTTTGGGAGAGGATCCCTCCGAGCAGATCCTCGCCTCTCCATCCCGGAGGGCGGAGTTCTTCGTCCGTTTATTCCAGCCCGTTTTCGGAATGCCTTTCGATCGTGATCATTGGCTGGAAAACAGTGTGGAAGTTCTTGCCCGCAACGCTGATCTTAAGGACTTGAGAATTTATATGTCCTACGGCACCGAGGACCGCTACCGCGATGCTTTCCCCATGGAGCAGGGTATTGAGACCATTGATCAGATCCTGACCGAAAGGGAGGTCTCCCACGTTTTCCGAGTCTTTGAAGGAGAACCCCACGGCTGGGCTCTGATCGGGGCTCACTTGGATGAGGCGATTGAGCATCTTACCGAAACGTTCTAGAAGATCCTGACCACCTGACCACAGACCGCTGACTGGTGTCAGCGGAAATTCCAAATTCCAAATCCTAAATTCCAAACCTGACCTGGAACTTGGAACCTGAAACGCGCGCGAAGCGTGCTCCGACAGCACGAACGCACGAGCCCGCGCTCCGCGCGCTACGGGATGAGGACGACTTTTCCGTACTGGTTTTGTTTTTGGAGATGTTCCAGAGCACTCCTTCCCTCCGATAGAGCAAACTCCTGATCAATGACCGGCTTGAGCTTACCCTGCCCCAATAGAGCAATGATTTCCTGGTATTCTCTCCGGTTGCTCATGGTGGAACCGAGGATTTCCAGCTGGTTCCAGAAGATCAGACGAATGGCTGTTTCAGGACTGGGTCCGCTGGTGGCTCCACAGGTGACGATTTTTCCTCCCTTGGCAGCCAGTTTTAGGCTTTGGACCCAGGTTGCCGCTCCCACGCTGTCGACAACAATGTCCACGCCTCGCTTCCCCGTCTCCCCCATCACCTCCTGAACCACATCTGTTTGGGTGTAGTTGTAAGCAAAATCCGCACCCAACTCCTTGGCCCGTTGTAATTTCTCATCACTCGAAGAACTGACGAAGGCCCTGCCACCCGCACACTTGACGATGTTCAGCGCTGCCGAAGAAACTCCACCTCCGATTCCATGAATGAACACATCGTCGCCCGACTGAATTCCGGCTCGGGTTTTGAGCATGCGCCAGGCCGTTTGAAAAACCAGGGAGAAAGCGGCTGCTTCCTGGAAGGAAACATTCTCCGGAATTTTCTCCAGATTGGCTTCAGGAAGCATCAACAGCTCAGCGTGGGTCCCGCCGACCTGTTCACCCACAAGACGTAGACGAACACACATGCTCTGTTCGCCCTGGATACAGAATTCGCACTCTCCGCAGAAAAGAACGGCGTTGATCATCACCCGATCACCCACAGAGAAACGACTCACGCCCTCCCCGATCTCCTCCACGATTCCAGCCCCGTCCGACCCAAGCACGTGGGGCATATTCAACTCTCGACCGGGAAGCCCTCTCACCACCCAGAGGTCTAAATGATTCAAGGCTGTGGCTTGGGTTTTCACTCGAACGTAGCCGGGTTTGATCTCAGGATCGTCGATCTCCTCGTATCGCGCTTGATCCAAGTCCCCGTGTTGGTGAATCAGAAGTGCTTTCATCTATGCTTCTTTGAGCTTCTTGGTCAAGGCTGGGACGATTTCGAAAAGGTCACCCACAATCCCGTAAGTGGCAATGTTGAAGATCGGGGCATTGGGATCGGTATTGATGGCTACGATGCATTGAGCATTCTTCATCCCCACGATGTGCTGAATGGCTCCGGAGATTCCGCAAGCCAAATAGAGACGAGGAGAGACCGTCTGCCCCGAGCTGCCGATCTGGCGGTCCCTGCTCAGCCACTCACTATCGACCACGGGACGACTCGCTGCGATCTCCGCCCCCAGAGCTTCTGCCAGTTCCTCAATGATCTTTAGATTTTCCGCTTTTTTGATGCCGCGCCCCACCGCCACGATCAATTCGGCCTGTGAAAGATCCACCTTACCCTGCGTGGCTTCAAATGCTTCCAGTGGCTTGCGACGAAGCTCCACAGCAGAGAGATCCAGGGAACGCTCCACAACTTGCCCGCTCCCCTCCTTTAATTCATCCACACTGGTCGCTCCTGTTTGCAGGGTCACGATCCATGGATGCTCGGATCGGAACTGCACGTCCGCGTTGAGCTTATTCCTGAACATCTGACGAACGAAGACGAAATCGTCCCCTTCTTTTCGGTAACCGATACAATCGGTGACCAATCCTCTATTGATTGCGGCCGCCAATTTCGGCGCCAAATCGATATTCTGATAAATATGCCCCATGAGAAAAAGATAGGGCTGGTCTTCCGTTAGAATCTCACTTAAGGCCCTGCAATAAACATCGGGGTCATAGTTGGCTAACTTCTGATCCTCGACCAGCAACACCGAATCGACCTTTTGCTTACCCAGTCGCTCAGCCAGAGGACCGATCTCATTTCCCAGAATGAGAGCATGGAGTGAAAAACCCGTCTCCTCGGCCATCCTCTGACCCAGAGCCAGGCTCTCCAGTGATGGCGTACGGATCTCACCCTCTCCGTGATCTATGAGTACGTAGATTTTCTCAGACATAGGGATTCGTGCTGTGGTGCTGTGGTGCTGTCGTCACTTCGTGAGTCTCCTTGCGTCATTTTGGTGCAAGTCAACTGTCTAAAGCATAATCTCTTCACCACAGCACGACTGCACAACTGCACGACCGCACCACAGCACGACTTCAGATCACTTTAGCTTCTTTCTTCAACTTCTCCACCAGCTGTTCCACCACTTCTGCAGTAGACCCTTGCAGAATCTCGGCCTTCTTCTCGACTACGGGGAAATAGACCTTGAGTACCTCGACTTCGGGGACAGAGCTCAAGTCGACATTGAGATCACTCAGCTCAACATTTCGGATTTCCTTCTTTTTGGCCTGCATAATGCCCTTCAAAGAAGCATAGCGAATCTGGGAGATTCCCGCCTGAATGGTCAACACTGCGGGCATCGGAAGCTCCACCCACTGAAACCAGCCGCTCTCCATTTCTCGCAGCGCCTTGACTTTCTTTTGAGCGGGGTCAGCCCTAATCTCCATCACAATCGTGGCATGGGGAAGTCCCAGGAGTTCGGCCAATAGAACGCCGGTCTGAGCGTAGCTCCAATCATCCGATTGTGTCCCCGTCAGAATCAGGTCATATTCTTCCTCTTTGAGGACTTCGGCCAGGACCTTGGCCACGGCGTGGGGAGTAGTGACTTTACCCTCGTCGTCCCTGACCAAAATGGCGCGATCGGCCCCCATGGCCAGTCCTTTTCTTATGGATTTTTCTGCTCTCTGCGGACCCAGTGTGAGGATCGCCACCTCTCCACCGTGTTCCTCCCTGAGTTTGAGGGACTCTTCCAGGGAATACTCGTCACACTCACTGATTTCAAAGGTGAGATCCGAGGTCTTGATTCCCGTACCCGCTGCGTTAATCTCGTAGCGCGTGTCTCGATCGGGAATTTGTTTCAAACAGGTTAGGAGCTTCACTTCTTAAACAGGTTCTCGAAGGCATCTCGTGCATCCTCAGGCCTTTGCGACCCGGACGTGGTGATTTTCTCCACGGCGGTCCGGCCCTCAAAGTACTGGCAATCATTCTTGACATCCTTGACTGCAATGCGTTCAGGAATCGGTTCGGAACACTCAAATCGTTTGGCAGGATTAAAAAAGACACAATTCTTGCAGCTGTGGAGGTCGGCACCGCATTTTGGACAGTGGCTGGAGAACTCGATCTCGCTAAAACTCTTGGCCAGCTGGACTCCGCACATGGCGCACCGTCTGACCTCATGGAAACCCGGCATGCGAGGGGATCGGGGTCCCTCACGTGAGGGCCTCGGTTGCGAAGGCCGACTCTCCTTAGGGCGGTCAGAGGTACCAAGATACCCGTCCTGTCGATACTTTTGACTCATCTTTTCCTCCCTAGCCCGTATTTCTCTGCCACTATACGAGGATAGATTGACCCGTGAAACGAGGGAAATGCGACCTTAATTGATGATTTCCGAAAATGAGGAGCAGCGCTTATCGCAGCTGCCCGCAGGCTGCCTTCACCCCTGCGATGTCGATGGCGTCCGCTCCCGAATCAATATGGCGAATGATGCCCTCTTTATCGATGACAAAGGTGGTTCGGCGAGCCATCCCTCTCTCTTCGTCCAATACTCCGTACAGCCGGCTCAGCGATTTGGAAAAATCGCTCAGCATGGTGAATTCAACTCCCATTTCTTCAGCAAATTTCTTTTGGGAAGGCCGAGCATCCACACTCACCGCCAGAACTTCCGTATCTTCTGCTTCAAAGTAGTCGATATCAGACTGATATCGTTGCAGCTCGGTCGTTCAGCCACGGGTAAAGGCAAGAACGTAGAAGGCAAGCACCACGTTCTTCTTACCGGCGAAATCAGAAAGACGCACGGTATTCCTGTCCTGATCCTGCAATTCGAAGTCGGGGGCCTTGTCGCCCACCTTCAAGAGAGTGGACTGGGACCAGGCCAACGGGGAAAGCAGAACAATTGAAAAAAGTAAGGTTAGAGTTTTCATGACCGCTCATTCTAGCCGCAAACCCGGCAGTTTTCAATAGCAGAGTTGGGGGACGACGAGTTGGGGGAGAGTTTGGGGACAGTCCCCGAATTCCAGGAGAATTCTTGGGACTGTCCCCAAACTCTCCCTGTCGCCAAACTCTCCTCCATGCTATGGTGATGATTCCTGAGTACTGTCATGAAAATCTATACCGGGCGCGGAGACCAGGGTCAAACTTCACTTTTCAGTGGGGAACGGGTGGGCAAGGATTTGCCTCGGGTAGCTGTCTATGGGACCCTCGATGAACTGAATTCCGTGCTGGGAATTGCGCTCTCTTTTTCTCGAAATCAAAAGGTCAGGGAGGTTCTTTTATCCCTTCAGCATAAGCTTTTCCAAGCAGGAGCCGATATGGCAACCACCAGCGCTGCAAAGCGTCCAGTCGATCGCATCAAAGAGAGCGACTGGCGCTCCTTGGAAAACCTCATTGATGAGCTGCAGGAAAAAATCCCCGCCCTCAAGGACTTCATTCTCCCTGGCGGATCTCCCGGAGCGGCCTTCATACACCTTGCTCGAGTGGTCTGCCGAAGAGCTGAACGCCAATGGGTTGCTCTCATGAAGGTGGATCAGGATGTGAACTCGGAATTGCTGATCTACCTCAACCGGCTATCCGATCTCTTATTTGTCGTGGCCCGCTACGAGAACGTCCTGGAAGGAGGAAAGGAGGAGATCTGGCAAAAAGAGGATTGAAAACAACGGAAACCTGTTCGACCTGTCGGGGTTCGGGCTGGCTGGTGGAAACCGAGGACTCAGTGGAGGCAGTGGTACCCTGTCCGGAGTGCCGCCCTAAAGAAGGATTGAAAAAGCTCTTGCAGAAGGCTGCAATCCCACCCCGATATTTTGATCGGGGTTTTGAGGAATTTTTCTTTGAGCGTAACAGTCTGCAGGAAAAGGCCCAGCTGCGTGCCATCGACTATGTGGAAGACTTCCCCAATGTCCCACGAGGTCTCTTGTTTGCAGGCCCCTGTGGAGTAGGGAAAACCCATCTCTCGGTCGCCATTCTCAAGACCCTGATTCAAGAAAAGCACGTCCATGGCCAATTTGTGGATGAAGCTGAACTCCTCAGGCGACTTCAATATTCGTATGGCCCTAATTCCCCAGAAACGGAACGGGAAGTCATGCTCCCCCTGTCAGAGGTCGAACTCCTGGTGTGGGACGACTTGGGAACGGGAAGACCGACGGACTGGGTTCGGGAAACCATTCGAACGGTGCTCAACCACCGATACACCTATAACAAACAAACCATACTCTCCACCAACTGGCCCTTGAAACCTCAGACAGCCAAATCACCGACGTCCAGGAGCAGAACCGAACCCATGCAAAACACCCTGGCTGAGAGAATTGGTCAGCGGCTATTTTCTCGAATCATGGAGATGTGCGAGATCATTGAAATGGATGGTCCCGACTTCCGGACGGACATTCACAAGGAGGGACATGACTTCGAGAAGAAAACAAGCGCGCTTCGCGCAGAAAAAAGAAAGTAGAAAATAGAAAAAAGATAAGACACAGACTGCGAAGCGCCCTTTGGGCGCGTTCCAGATTTCAGGTCCCCAGTTTCAGGTTTTGAATTTTGAATTTGTTTGGGATTTTGAGTTTTGAATTTTGAAGTTCAGCCGGGCTACCGGCTGTGGTTTATCCTCCGACTGCCTGCTGACTCTCACGAATTCCCTTCTCCTCGTCCACAAAGTACAACACACTCCAGCCCAGAAGGAGAAAAAAGAGAGCAGAGAGTAATCCAAAGCGAGCGGAACCGGTCAAATCTGTGAGCAGGCCGAAGAGTGCCGGACCGAAGATAGCGGCAAATTTCCCTCCGGTTGAGAAAAAGCCGAAGAACTCCGCGCTGTTCTCCCGGGGGGTGAACTGAGCGAGCAGCGCGCGTGAACAGGCTTGGATTCCTCCCAGGACAAAACCGATGACCACTGAGAGGATCCAGAACTGCCAACTTTGGTCGATCACGAGGGCATAAACCAGGGCTCCGGACCAAAGCAACAGACTGATGTTGATGGCACGCTTGGTCATCAGCCGATCTGCCAGGTGTCCGAAGATCAGCGCTCCGAAAAAGGCAACGACGTGAATGAGAATGAAGCACAGAATCAGCTCCTCCTGAGGCATGTGCAACACTTCGGCCCCAAAGACAGCAGCCATGATAATGACCGTCTGGACGCCATCGTTGTAGATCAGAAAGGCAACAAGGAACTTCACCAGTTCCCGAAACTGACGGACCTTTCGTAAGGTCAAAGCGAGGCGTTGAAATCCGATCTTCAAATAACTGGTTTCTGGGGGACGTTGTTTCGCCTGGGTACGTTCGCGCAACCACACGAAGGTGGGAATGGAAAAGATCCCCCACCAGAGGGCGACCACCACCAGGGAAGCGCGAATGGGAATATAATCGGAGTCAGGAAGTCCAAACCAATCCGGCCTTTGGATCATCGCCAGATTGAGAAGCAGGCACAACACTCCGCCCACATACCCCAGCGCCCAGCCAAAGCCGCTGATTCTCCCCATCTTCTCGCGAGTCGCGATCTCCGGAAGAAAGCCGTTGTAAAAGGTCAGGCTCCACTCCATTCCCATGTTGGAGAGAAGATAGAAAAAGACGGCCAACCAAATGTCTCCAGGGCCGGCCAGGAAAAGAAAGGCAGTTGCCAGTACTCCCCCATAGCAAAACACGAAAAGAAACCGCTTCTTTGAGGCCGTGTAGTCGGCAATAGCACCCAAAATGGGTGCACTTATCGCCACCAGCAACATCGACGCAGAGACGCAATATCCCCAGAAAGCTGTGGCACTCACCCGGCCGCCCAGGAAGGGGACCCCCTCGGGCCCGACGATCACCTGAACAAAGTAGACGTTGAAAATGACTCCGGCCAATGCCGTGGCGTAGGCGGAGTTGGCGAAATCGTAAAATGCCCAGGCCCAGATTTCCCTACGGTCAGAGTTTGAATTCCTGATTTCTTCTCCCTGATTATTTCTTCAACGGCTTGGAAGGCCGCATCTCAATCCGGCTGGTTAAACATCGAGGATGCCGCTTGAGGGTTTCAAGGACTACCTCCGCCACATCCGAAGCTGAGAGCTTCCAGGAACTCTTGTCCTGGGTACGGCTGAATTCAGTGGCGACACTGCCTGGCATGATGTTGGCGACACGAATATCGTCGTATCGAACCTCTTGCATGAGTGCCTCGCTGAACCCCACCAGACCAAACTTGGAAGCGTTGTAAGCGGCTCCATGAGGAAAGGCATTGACCCCGGCCAGACTCCCCACATTAATGATGAACCCTCCTCCATTTTTCTTCATCTCAGGGATGGCGAAGTGACAACCGTAGAAAACACCGTCAAGATTGGTGGTCAGCGTGTCCCGCCACTCTTGAAGCGACATCTCCTCAACGGTCCGAAAGATACCGATCCCTGCGTTGTTGACCTGGATATCGATTCCACCAAATATTTCAACACAATGCTGAATCAGGTCGCGGACTTGATTGGCCTCTCGCACATCACAAACCTTACCACTGACCTGGTCCCGGGCTGATGGATTGAGACTCTCGAGGGTGTCCTGAACATCATCCTGGTGGCGCGAACTGATCACCACCTTTGCGCCCTCTGCCACAAGAGACTGAGCGATGGCCAATCCGATACCTTTCGTGCTTCCCGTGACCACTGCTCTCTTACCTTCCAGATTCATATCCATCATAATCTCCCTGCCTTCTCTACTGCCTCCTCCAGATCTTGCATCATCCCGGGCAAACGTTCATACAAGTTCTTGGGTGGACGCCCAGGGTGGTTTGCCAGGGCGTAGGCAGTCAGGAGGGGCAGTGCGATCGTGGAATCGAGATAACAGACGACGGCATCGGACAAACCATCGGCATCCACTTTCCCCCAGGTCACCGCCTCTGCAGGCGTCGCACCTGACAATCCGCCGCTATCCGGGCGGGCATCCGTCACTTGCAAATAGAAATCGTGCCCCTTTTCCTCGATCCCCAGGACTTCTTGTATCTGAGGCTCTGTCTGCAGGATAAAGTTCTTGGGAGAACCTCCTCCCAGAATCACGACCGCACTCTTGCCTCCAGACCTTTTGGCTGCCAACACAATGGCTGCCGTCTCGTTGACGTCGCGTGAGACATCCAAAAGCAGTTTGTTTCCTCGCAGAGCTTCAGCAGCGATATTCATCCCTATGGAGCTGTCGCCCGGTGAAGAAGTGTAAACGGGCACCTGGTACCGATAAGCGGAAGCCAGCAAGGACTTGCCTTCCGTATCCAGGACCCGCTCTCTCTCGGCCAAATATTTTCCAACCTTGTAGTGAAACTCAGCGGTACTCATTCCCTTCTGAAATTCAGGAGCCCGAATCAATTCTCTGAAAAACAGGTCTGTTGAAAGTAAAACCTGGTAGTCGAAGAAGATATCGTAAATTCGAACCACTCCCTCCTGGCGAAGACGCACATCGCTCACCTGAGGATTTCCCCGATGCATGGAGAGCCCAAGACCGAAATGAGCATCGTGATACAAATTCGCGCCCGTCGAGACGATCCAATCGATGTAACCTCGTTCGATTAAAGGAACAAGACAGGACATTCCCAATCCAGCCGGAGTCAGGGCTCCGGTCAAACTGAATCCGACCGTAACATCTTCAGCCAGCATCCTTTGAACAAACAAATGGCACGCCTCTCGCAATCGTGCCGCGTTGTAGGCTTCGAACACCGAGTCAATCAGTTCTGTAATGGTCAGGTCAGGCTGAATGGGCCCCGGCCCGATCTTCTTGCCTGATAGATATTTGCTCATAGTTTTCTCGGAGCAAAAAAAGGCTTCTGGGGTATGATCCGGACGCTCCGCAGTATAGCAAATCACGCGCTGCTCCCATAAAATGAGGTCCCATGGCTCAAGTAGTTCCGTTTCGCGGATACCGCTATAGTGCAGACAAGATCAATGAGATTGGTGACGTCGTCACCCAACCCTACGACAAGATCACTCCGGAGATGTACCGGGAGTATCTTGAGCGCCATCCCCAAAACATGGTTCACATCATCAAAAATCGTGATCACCAGGATGCCGGACGGAACTTACGACAATGGATGCAAAACGGCGTCTTGAAACAGGACGACTCGCCCTCGTTTTACCCCTACGAGCAAAGATTCGAGTTTGAGGGCCAAACTCTCTCACGGATGGGATTGATCGGACTGGTCTCTCTGAAGGCCGGTGCTGCCTCGGTGAAGGGGCATGAACGAGTTCTGGATGAGCAACTCGAGGACCGCCTGAATCTGATCCGCTCCACGGAATCCAACGAGGGTCTGATTTTCATGCTCTATTCTGATCCCTCCAGAGGGGTCGAACAGCTTCTTTCTGAATTCAAACAGGACAACACGCCAGTCACCGAACTGGTGGACGACTATCAGGTCTCGCACCGCCTCTGGCAGCTGTCTGAACAAGGTCCTCAACAACAAATCATGGAGACCTTAAACGGTCTTCCCTTTTACATTGCCGATGGTCATCATCGCTTCAGGAGCGCTCAGCTCTACTTTCAGGAATGTCAGGAGAAGGGCTGGGAAGCAGCCGCTGAAGAGAGTTTTGACAAGCGAATGATCGCTCTTTTTGACATGGAGGGTCCCGGTGTAAAGGTTCTGCCCACCCACCGGGGCATTCGAAATCTCAAGGATTTTGACCTCGGCACCTTTCTCTCCAGGCTGGAGCCGCACTTTGAAATTCAGAAAGTGGCCGGCCTCCCTCAGCTCAAGCTGGAGCTGAAGAAAGCAGGGACCCGGATGGGATTGGTTGCCCGGAAGGATCTGACTTGCTATGGGCTATGCCTTCAGGAAGGTATGGAGAGTGACTCGACCTTCATGCCGAGCATCACTGGACCCGCCCGGGAGCTTGATGTCAATGTGCTGCATGAAGGGATTCTCAGCCCCTTTCTTGGCATTGGCCCTCGAGAGCTGGCGGCGGAAACACATGTCGACTACTTTCGAGAGGGTGATCTACTCATGACCCGGGTGGAGGAAGGCCAATATCAACTCGCTTTTCTCCTCAATCCCACCAGCCTGAAACAGGTTTACGAAGTTTCAGAGCGGGGTGAAGAAATGCCCCAGAAGTCTACTGATTTTTATCCCAAGCTACTCACAGGACTGGTCCTGATGAAGATGGAGATTGACCGCTGACACCGCTGGCCGCTGACCGCGGTCAGCGGAAATTCCAAATCCCAAACTCCAAATTCAAAACAAATTCAAAATCCGAACATTGTTTAGGATTTGGGATTTTGGATTTAAGCCGGTCTGCCGGCTGCCCGCTCGCTCGCGTACCATTCCATCTGGGTCATGATCCCTCGCAGGATCTGGACATCACGTGGGGTGAGATCGGCACGACCCAGAAATCGCCGGATGGAGCGCATGATATGGCTCGGATTTCGGGGATTCAGAAATCCGATTTCCAGTAAAACACGCTGCATGTCCGAGAACATCTGCTCGCGCTCTTCATCAGAGGCAAGTGGGAGACTTCCTCTGGATTTTGTCGGGCCAGAAGAAAGGATTTCGTAAGCAAGAACCAGCACCGCCTGGGATAGGTTCAGGACCGGATGCTCCAGGTTGGAAGGGATGGAGACCAGGTGCTGACATCTTGCCAATTGCAGGTCGGTCAGACCGCTCCGCTCAGGACCAAACACCAGTGCCACTCGATGGGATTTTCCATACTTCCGGAGCAGCTCTGCGATTTCCCGGGGCGTGTGGATGCGTTGTTTGGCTTTCCGCTTCCGCGCAGATGTGGTCCCAATGACCACGTTTTCCCCGGTGAGCGCCTCATCCAAAGAGGAATATATCTGGGCTGACTGGACTAGTTCAATGGCCTTTCCCGCCATCCTCCGGCACTGCTCGTTAAACCATTCCCCGGGGCTCACCAGCTTGAGGTGCTGCAAGCCCATGTTCTTCATCGCGCGGGCGGTTGAACCGATGTTTCCACCCTCTTGGGTTTCAACGAGAACAACGGAAATATGGCTCAGGGAATCGTTCGTTTTAAGGCCTCGTTTTTGCTTCTTTCAGGCTCGAGCTAAGGGCTGCCTTAATTCGTGAGAAGGCTTCTCTGAGCTGATCCACGGAAGCCGCATAGGAAATTCGGATGTACCCCTCCATTCCAAAGGCCGAACCGGGAACAGTGGCAACTCTTGCTTCCTCGATCAAGAATCTGGAGAATTCTGCAGAGGTGGAGAGTCCCATCCTCTCCATGCAACATTCAACATTGGGGAACACGTAAAATGCTCCATCCGGCGGCGGGCAGGAAAAACCGGGAAGCTCCTTCAGCGAACGCAGTACAAAGTCCCTCCGCACCTCATACTCCTCCTTCATGTCCTGGACTAATTGAGGATCGCTCTGGAGAGCATACAGAGCGGCCTTCTGTGATATCGAGGTGGGGTTACCCGATTGATGACTCTGAAACGCGGTCAGCTTCTTCATCAAGTCGGCATTGCCTACGCTAAAACCGATTCTCCAGCCCGTCATCGAATAGGTTTTGGATACCGAACCCACAATGGCGTAAAAGTCTTCTGAAGACTGGACGAAAGAGGCTAGCGATACGTGCGAAGTCTCACCATAAGTAAAGCAATCGTAGGCTTCATCGAAAAGTATGAACAATCCCTTGCTGCGAGCGAGGTCCACCAGCTCTTCAATGATGGGGCCAGGTATGACTGCCCCGGTGGGATTACTGGGGGTATTCACAACGATCCCTTTGCTTTTGGAGGTGATCTTCTTTTCGACATCTTCCACCTGCAGAATGAAACCGTTCTCCTGTGAAGTTTCAACCTCCCGCGGCACGGCACCCGTCATCTTAATCACTTCCGGAAAAGTGACCCAATAGGGAGTAGGCAACAGAACTTCATCACCTTCCTCGAACAGCGCCATACAGACATTGAAAATGGAATGTTTAGATCCGGAGGAAACAACGACATTGGCCCCCGAAAAGTCACTACCCCACCTTCGATTGTATTGATCCGCCACCTCCTGGCGCAGCTCCGAAATGCCCGCAGCAGCCGTGTATTTAGTGAAATCACTTTCAATCGCATCGATGCCCGCCTGTTTAATCGACTGCGGCGTAGGAAAATCCGGTTCACCCACTCCCAGATCCACAATATCGATACCCTGACTCTTCAGTTGCTGAGCTGCCTGCATCACCGCCATGGTGGGTGAGGGGGAAATATTGGCCATTCTCTTAGTCAATTTCACTGTATTTTTTTCTCCAGCCTTACGAACCCAGGCGCTTCCGTAACTCCAGGCGTGCAGTTTCCACGTCTTGTACGATCTCCCTGGGGCTCCTGTCCAAAATCATTGCCACTTCATCGGAATTAAGACCTTCCAGAGCAAAAAGAACAAAGGGCTCGCGAACCACATGGGGAAGAGATGCAATAGCTTTCTGGAGTTCGTCCTTGGCCTCTTCCTGGGCCAAGAGTCGCTCGGGGTCCACCGAGTGCTCATCGCGTATAAGATCTTCAAGGCTCAGTACTTCATCGGGTTGATAGAAATTCAGGTCCTCGTCATCCCAGCGCGAAGACGTGTCGGCTCTTTCCTCGATGTGCACTTCCTCACGGGCTGCCCTGAACTCCAGAAATCGACTGTTCAATACCCTGCGGGCAACTTGTAACATCCATTGATCCAGGGGGAGCGCTTCCGGTCGATCCATGACCCTGGAGTTCACCTCCAGGAAGACCTCATCCACTACGGCCCGGGCCTGCAGAAGCCCAGTCGGAATGTCCTCTGTCAAAGCACGATGGTGCAGCTCACGGCGGATGTAGTTCTCTATCTTGTCAAGATTTTGGTTGATCGCACTCTCGAGTATGCGTGTCTTGTAGGTTCGAGACTCTGTACTCGCGGAAACGGGCTCCTTTTTCCAAAAACTCTCTCGATTAAGCTGGCTCTTGAATTTTTTGATCCTTCGCAGCAGCTCGTCAAACGCCCTCAACACACTGGTTGCGGGATTGTTTTCCATCCTCTCTACACGGATCTGTCTCTGGGGCATGGTCATCACCAGCACGGTATGATATTGCCTTCCTCGGGGCAGTCTTTCCAGGTTGATGTGAAGATCCAGGTCACGAGAAGCAAAGGTAGGTAAGATCTTCTCCAACTGATAGGCGTGCCGATCAATAAGGCGTTTCAGAACCTCTGTGACCTTCAAATGGCGGTGCTGAATCTTCAGGTTCATCCCGCCCCGAATTATAGGGCTTATTGGGAACTAGAGGCAACCAGTCGGCGGTCGGAAGGCTCGTCATAATCGCCTTTGAACAGGACTCTCTCCAGATACCGGTCGTATGCGGTGAAGTCGGAATCTCCGGGATCCTCGTTGAGGATCCGATAGAATCGATTCATCTTCGCATCCAGATCATCGATATGGTGAAGGAGGAGAGCCTCCGGCATCTTAGGCCGTCGGGGAGAACCCCATTCCAGTTTTCCCTGATGGCTCAAGATCAGATGCTCGAGCAGCATAAGCAACTGGGGGGGGAATCCGGGAATCCGATCTGCCTCTTTGCGCAGCAGGTCGCGCCCCAGGACCACGTGGCCGATCAGGTAACCTCGGGTTGTGTAAGAAGGATTGCTGGCGCCACTCAACTCTTCCAATTTCCCCATATCGTGCAAAATGGCACCCGCTATTAACAGATCCTTGTCTAAGTCCGGATATTTGTCAGCAAAAAACAGGGCGCTTTCCAAAACAGACAAGACATGTTCCAGAAAGCCACCCCAGTAGCTGTGATGGATCTCAATGCCGGCTGGATAACTTTTGATCTGTTCCTCATTTGCCTCCAGGACATTGTTCAAAAGCGTGACAATACAGGGCCGCGTGGTTTGCTCAAGGACCAGGGAGCGAAGTTTCTGCCACATTTCGTCAATGTCATATTCCGTACAGGGAATCAGATCCTTCATGTCAAAGCCGTTGCTGGAGTCCTCCGGAAGCGCTTTTCGGATTCGCTTTACAATCAGTTGCTTACGTCCGTTGTAGGTCTGGACCACGCCCTGGTATTGGACGATATCTCCTTCTTGAATCTCCTTTTCAAATACCTCGATGTTCTCCCACATTTTGCCTTCTATTCGACCGGTACTGTCCCCGAGCACCAAGCGCAAGTAAGGCTCCCCGTTCTTCTTCAAGCGGACCTGCTTTTTGCGAATTTGACCGTAGGAAGTAACGGACTCACTCTCCTGCAAGGACTTGATGAATTTCATG
This sequence comes from Acidobacteriota bacterium, assembly GCA_022562935.1. GTDB lineage: Bacteria > Acidobacteriota > UBA6911 > RPQK01 > JADFOI01 > JADFOI01. The sequence goes on along the minus strand of JADFOI010000043.1, from coordinate 11,189 downwards.
GTTTGTCAGCAAGATAACACCCCGGACTGACAGCCGGCAGACCGGCTGAAATCCTAAATCCTAAACAAATTCCAAATCCTAAATTCTAACTTCAAGACCTCTGAGTGGCGTTTCAAGGACTATTTTAGACACAATTTGTTTGTGATTTAGAGTTTGGAATTTAGAATTTCCGCTGACAGTCGTCAGCGGTTGTGTAAAATGAGGCAATGGACATTGTGGCCCTTTCCCAAGTCAGCTCCCAGGATCTTGAGAGGGTTTTTCAGCAGGAGATCCAGTGTTGGCAGGATGAGCTTTTCTGGGACTATCAGCCGGCCGTATCCGTGATCAAGCAATATATGTCCTCTCGAATTCTGTCCGGCTGGGCCATCAAGACAGACTCAGGTGCTCTTTCAGGCTATTCCTACTACGTCATCAATGAGCCGGTCGCCTACATTGGTAATCTTTACGTCCAATCCGAGTGTGCCACTGCCACAGCTTATGCCGAGCTTCTCAACAAGATTCTTCATTCCTTGAGCAACGGGAATAGGATCCGGAGAATCGAAAGCCAGATCTTTGCATTCAACTGCGACTTGGTTCCTCTGTTTGAAGAACATGAATTTACGGCGATAAAGCGGCATTTTCTTCTCTTTCCTCTGGATCAGCGGCTGGAAGAAAAGGAACTGCGAATTCAAACGGACTTTCGAGTCTCCGGGTGGGAAAACAAGTTCTTTTTCCCGGTAGCTGATGTGATCTGCAACAGCTACCAAGGTTCCACCGATTACAAGCTGTGCCACGACTACCAGTCTCGCGAGGGTTGTATTCGATTCCTGAACAACCTGGTCAAACATCCTGGGTGTGGCACTTTTAGCCCCCAGACCAGTTATGTCGTTTTGGATTCTGAAGAGCAGGTCTGCGGGGTTCTACTCACTTCAAAGATCAGTCCGGATACCGGCATGGTCCCCCAAATTTCAGTAAGAAACGATTGTCAGGGAAAGGGAATCGGCACCTATCTTTTACGGACCTATTTCAAAGATGCCCGCGAGTGCGGGCTGGAGCGCATCACCTTGTCGGTGTCTGAGGCTAATGGAGGAGCTTGCCGACTCTATGACCGCCTCGGCTTTCAAAAGATACGGGATTTTCATGCCTTTATCCGAGACTTCTCCTCTAGTCCGGACTAGAGGAGAAACTCAAAATTCAAAATTTAAAATTCAAAACAAATCCAAAACCTAAAATTCAAATTCCAAAACCGCTCAGCTGGTTAACGAGTCCTGGCTGAAATCCTGTGGTTTCAGGTTTTGAATTTCGGATTTTGAATTTTGAATTTGTTTGGGATTTGGAGTTGTGAATTTTGAATTTCAGCCGGTCTGTCGGCTGTTAAGTTACCGGATTTCTCAAGGTTCCGATCTTCTCGATCGAAATTTCGACCACATCCCCAGCCTTCAGGAACACAGGGGGCTTACGAAACACACCCACTCCTCCCGGTGTCCCCGTAAAGATGAGATCACCCGTTTTCAATGTGATGCTCTGTGAAATATAGGAAACCAACGTGTAGCAATCAAAGATCAGGTTTTGGGTGTTGGAGGACTGTTGCACCTTCCCATTCACACTAAGCTCGATATTCAGCTGATGAGGGTCCCCGATGTCATCTTCCGTGACCAGAAAAGGACCGCAGGGGGCAAAGGTGTCGCAGGACTTCCCTCGAACCCATTGCTTGTCGGCAAATTGCAGATCTCTGGCGCTGACGTCATTCCCTATTGTGTAACCAGCGATGGCTTCACGTGCTCTCTCTGGCGACAGTTCTTTACCGCTCTCCAGCATCACGACACACAGTTCCGCTTCCGGGTCTACTTTTTGGCTGATAGCTGGGAGTTTGATCGCATCGTCGTAACCTATGAGACTGCTGGAAAACTTAGCAAAGATGAGGGGATTTTGGGGAAGAGACAGATTTTGCTCCTCAGCATGGTCCCTGTAATTCAACCCTATGCAGATGATTTTCTCGGGATTGGGGATCGGGGGTAAAAACCTGACATCCTTTCTTGGGTAGATCGCCTCTGAGTTCTCCTCGATCAACTCGCCTATTCTCCGGGCAACCTCAATGGACTCGGCTCCCCGTGAAAGCCAGGACTTGAGATCCGGGGTATCCAGGAGCTCTTCTTCCGATGTAGAAAGCTCTCCTCGGATGGCCAGCTCGCCTCCAGCCTCGAGTAGATCCACAATCCTTCCCTCTTGGAGTTCAAATCCAAAACGATTCTGGCTCTGGAGGGAAAAACTGCAGAATCTCACCGGTCTGCGCCGGTGTTCTGGGAGTTCTCAGCGACCGACTTGCTCTTATCGAGGATGCGAATTCTCTGGCCTGGATAGATAATTTGGTCCACCTTCAAATTGTTCCAGAGCAGTAGATCGCTGATGGATACCCTGTACCTTCCGGCAATTCTGGAGAGTGAGTCTCCTCGTCTCACAAGGTAAGTAGCGGGTAATTGTTGGAAAGTGGGTTTCACCGATCTGGCTGCCGAGGCTGCCGAATATCCACCCGCCAAGGGGATGAGAAGATCTTGACCTTCCCGCAACCGGTGAACATTCCGGATTCGATTCATCTGCGCAATCGCCGTAACCGAGGAGCGGTATCTTTGGGCGATCAGACCCAGAGTTTCCCCACGTTTCACTTTGTGATGCCGGACTTGTACTTTCCGGTCCTGGGGAAGGTTCGCCAGGCGCTTCTTGAGAAGATCAGCCTTACCCAGGGGCACTTTGAGCTTGTAGTCATCATCATGAAACGGGGTTATACCCCGCCTCAATTCGGGGTTCAGAGCGAACAGTTCAGCCACTGGAACATCGATCTCTTCGGCTACAACCCGCAAATCAACCTGCTCCTTAAGATCGACGCTTTCAAACTGCAGTGGAGGATCTGGCTCGATCCAAAAACCGTACCTCTCCGGATTTCGAAATATGATGAGTGCGGCCAGTATTGAGGGAACGAAACTCCTCGTTTCACGGGGCAGCATTCTCCTTTTGACCATGGTCCAGTAATCGAGTTTCCCATAGCGCCTGCGGACCCTGTCGATTCGGCGGGAACCGACATTATAGGCTGCCATCGCCAAATCCCAGTTTTCGAAGCGCTCATACAAATCCCTGAGGTGTTGGGCAGCGGCATGAGTGGACTTGACGATATCGGAGCGCTCGTCGATCCACCAATCCTGTCTGAGACCGTACACTCTTCCGGTTGCCAGCATGAACTGCCAGAGTCCCCGGGCTTTCGCTCGGGAGTAAGCATTGGGTTTAAAGTGGCTTTCCACATGAGCCATGTAGACCAAATCGAGTGGCACTCCCTCTTCTCGAAAGATCTCTCTAAAAAGGGGCACGTACCTTCCCGCGCGCTTCAAGCCCTCTTCCATGATCTCACGGCCACGATTCTGATAAAAATTCAGCAATCTGAGGACATCATCATTGAGAACCACCGGAATATCGAACCGAGTTTTCAGCAGGTCCTGGCCAGCCAACTCCCTCAAGTGAGGATCGACCTGAATGGCAAAGAGATTCAGGTTTTCAATCTCCTCGAAGTGAGGGGATACCAAACTCAGAGGCTGTATCTCCGCAGGATTGACCCAAGCCTGAAGTTCTAACTCCTGGATACCTCCTAATAAATCATAGTAGGCACTTTCCAGATGAGGATTGAGGAAGAATTCGAATCCCGAGTGCTTGAGTGTATCCAGAGCCTGCTGAAAGTAACTGCGAGCCTCTTGAATCTCTCCCCCCTCGAAAAGTGTTTGCCCTTTCTTAAAGAGGTCCCAGGCCTGTTCAATCAACAGCTCGAGGGGATCCTCCTGTTCAACAATCGTCTCCAGGGGAGAGTCACTGGGCAGGGGTTCCGAAGGGGGTACCTGAACGACCGGTGGACCCGACGGGTCAGCCTTGCGGGCTACCGTATGCGTCGAGACATTGCGGCCAGAGCTGCAAGCTGCAACCAGCAACAGCCCACAAACGCCCACAGCTTGTATTAATCTTCGCCTGTACTGATGCAAAATACCCCAGGTTGCGAAACGGAACGCAAAGGTTCAGCCTAATGCCTTGCAATATTAATATGGGTCAGGGCGGTGGCCTCGGGGAGAAGTTCGATTGCCCTCAACACCTGTGGATCGACCTCTAGAGCAACCTTAAAGCTCTCTTCATCTCCAAACAGGTTCAGGAACAGTTTCTGTTGGAGTTTGTTTTCAATCACTTGGCGGCTCTCTTCAAAACTCTGGTCCGTGACATCCACTTCCTTGCCCTGAAGGAAAGTTTTGAAGAGCCCCAGGACTTCATCGGTTATGGCCAACTTCTGTATGAGTTCCTCTCGATTTTCGGGTGTCACTTCAGGGTTGAATTGGAGGCCGGATCGAATTTCTCCATCCATTAACTTATTCACAAACTCAACAAACAACTTTTCTCGCTCGATCGTTCTAACGAGCCTGCTGGAGCTTACAAGGCTCACTTGCTCGTCGGGCGTGATTCCTCCGCCTCCGAACACCTCTCGGCCACTGTCGGTGTGATGGACCTCACCTCCACTTGTGGTGGTTACCTCCCGGCTAAAGAAATAGTCATAGAAACTATTGGAATAGTCGCGTTGAATCAGCCGGTTACTCGGCGTGTAGTATTGTCCGGTGGTTAAGGCCAAGCCCCTATTCCCTTCCAGGGGATAAATAGTCTGCACCAAGGCTTTGCCAAAGCTTGTTTCACCGACTATGAGGGCTCGATCATGATCCTGTAGAGCTCCGGAAACGATCTCGCTTGCGCTTGCACTATTTCGGTTGATTAAGACGACCATGGGATAGTCGAAGGAGCGCCCAGTCTGGGCACGAAACTCGCGCCCTTGAGAGCTTCTCCCCCGGGTATTCACAATGACCTGACCTTTGCGAAGAAATCGCCCCGAAACGGCAAGAGCCTGGTTCAGGGCGCCTCCGGGATTGTCACGCAGATCCAGAATCAGACCCAACAGGTGTTCCTCGTCCAGCTCTTCCAAGGCATCGTTCAGCTCTTTTCCCGTTGTTTCCGAAAACTTGTTGATTCTGATGTAGCCCACGTTCCTATCCAGATGAAAGACGTACTTGATGGTATAGAGGGATATCTCGTCACGGATCACGGTCAGCTCGAAGGGCTCCAACTCTCCGGGACGCTCAACAGTTATATTGACTGCTGTCCCCTTGGGACCTTTCAAATGGGGGATCACATCTTTATTGAGATCCCAGTCATCGATAGGCTGACCCTCGATCTTGGAAATCACATCACCCGCTCTTAATCCAACTTTATAGGCTGGAGTTCCAGGTGCCGGAGGTTCCACGACAGCTACCCTTCCACTACCCGGGGACTCTGCACGTATCGTGATCCCTAAGCCGTAGTATCTTCCTCGCTGTTCCTCTTGAAGCCGATTGTAGTCTGAGACGGTAAAGAAGGAGCTATGAGGGTCCAGTGTCCGCAGCATGCCTCGCACGGCGCTTTCCACCAATTCCTCGGTGGAAAGCGGCTCCACGTAGTGCTCTTGGATCGCTGCCAGGGCTCCGGTAAATACCTGAAGCAGCCTCTCGGTCTCACTCTCCAGAGGGGCACTGGCACTGAGCGGTTCGCCCAACCATCCACCCAGAAGCGCAGTAACGAGAACGGCACTGACCAAGAAGAAGCCTAATCTGTTCTGCATCCACTCACCTCAAACTTACAGTATAACATCTACATACTGACGGATAAAAGCCCTGCCAGCGTTGATCAGAGGGAGTGCCAGGGGTTAAAAGGAGAGGCGCTGGATGGGAGGGCTGCTCTTGGCGCCTTGGGTGTCCACGGCCGTCGCGTTGGCCACAAACGTCCTCGTATCTATGAAGCGAGGCACTAAGGCCTAATGCATGTAAAAGAAGCAGCTGAAAATGCCTGGCGGTGCGTCCGGCAGTTGATGTGTGACCTCCAGCTGACCATCGGTGGAAACAATGTCTGAGATTTCCTCTCCTTCCGTATTGAGAGCTTCCCACCGATGGGCGAAGACGATCGTCTGAGGCTGGACGTTGGCCACATTAAAACTCACTTCCACGAGAGGCCCATCGGGAATAGGCCGCTCGCTCTTTATCGACAAATGCAGTACTACGGTCCCTTCCTCTGCTGTTCCCGAAGCGGGTTTGTCCTGAATCTCCACATTGAGAACCGCTTTAGCCAGATCGGCAGCAATACCCAGGCGCGAGTTCACATACACGAGCTTCCCCTTGGGGAACTCGAGCCAGTGATCCAACTGGGCCACGGCAACGTCGGGAGCGTTAGCGAGGAGGAGGGTCAAATAGGCCCGCTCTCCGGGTAAAACATGGGGAGAAGCCAGGATCACAATTGCCTTTTCGTCCTGGGCTGCCTCTTCGTCCTGGGCTGCCTCTTCGCCCTGGGCTGCCTCTTCGTCCTGGGCTGCCTCTTCGTCCTGGGCTGCCTCTTCGCCCTGGGCTGCCTCTTCGCCCTGGGCGAGAATCTGAATCATTCCAAGGCTCACCAGTAAAAAAGTCCCCAATAAGCACTTATACATGAGTTGCCCCCTTAACCTGGTCCAGATAAACAACTGGCCTTTCTAAACAGGTGGACCAATGGGTGATTGCCAACCTCAATTCTAACCCGACACCCGTCCAGTGTGAAGTGTTCTTGTGATATGAACCACTTCTTCCACTGCAGCGAAAAGTTAGTTTCCAATTGCCTCGATACCGATTTTAATACCGGAGACAAACTTCTCCAGATTTTTTTTGGCCACACGTTCCATCAGGCCTCCGGCACCAAAAGCCGCTAGTTTCCCCCCCACCTTCACATCACCAGTCCAGTTGATTGTAGTCATTCCCTCTCCAGCTTCCTCCAGAGTAAAACTGGTGATCGTGTCCACCACACTTGCCATTCCTGATCCGCTTCCGATCACCTTGGCACTCACCGGTTCCACCTTGTCAGTAAGGCGGAGCTTCATGACCATAGTCCCCCGGATATGGGATATCCCCACCTTGGCCTTAACCGTGAAGTTATTCTCATCCTTTATCTCCACCCCCTCCACATCGGGCATAAAACGGGTAACTCTTTCAGGATCAATCAGGAACTTATAGGCCTCGGTCCGATTGGCCTTGACGGTGAAGCTTCCTTTTAATTGCATATCGGATACTCTCCCTTACATAAAACCATTTACCACTTTTAAGCGAATCTATACAATCGTAACTGAGCCTACGAGTCAAGTTTAGTGTCTCTTGACAGGGTTAGCCGGGTCCCATACCCTCTCTACTGCGGCCTTCCCATCAACTTGAGTGATCGCTTTCCATGGTCTTTTTTGCCAAGATCCTAGCAGGCCCTGCAGCCTTTCTTCTGATCTATCTCCTACCTTTGCAGGGGCTTCCATACAATGGCCGTGTCGCCTTTGCCACCTTCGTCTGGGCCGTTGTCTGGTGGATGGCACGACCCATCCCCTGGGGTATATCTTCCCTGCTCCCCCTTGTGGTGTTCCCGGTCCTGGGCGTGATGTCGATCCGTGCAACCACTGCTCTTTACGGCCAAAGGATCTTCTTTTGGATCCTTGGAATCACCATGCTCGGCTATGCTCTTGAAAAGCACGGGGTAGCCAAGCGGGTGGCCCTCAGATTCCTGACCCTGAAAGGCGTTGCCAACAGCACAGCTAAGCTGACGTTTATGTATATGTTGGTGACCGCACTCATATCCATGTTCATCGCCGATGTTGGGGTGGTGGGGATGATGATGCCAATCGGAATGTCACTATTTGCCTACATCAGCGGAGTCACGGGTATCGCTCCAGAGGCTGGCAAGAAAAGCCGACTGGCTTCTTTTCTGGCTTTAGGGACGCTTTATGGAGCCGTGGCCGGGGGGGTGGCGACCATAGCCGGTCTCCCTCATAACGCTATCGGGGTCTCTCTGGCTGAAAGTCTGGCTGACACGTATATCGGGTGGTTCCGGTGGATGAAGGTGGGAGTACCGCTTTTCGTGGTCTTGCTGGTCAGCTTTTATTTTTTGCTCCGCTATTTTTTTCCTCCGGAAATTGCCACGATCCCAGGAGGCCGGGACTTTGTTCAGGGTGAACTGAAGAAACTGGGAAAGATGACGGTCGGAGAAATCAATGTGCTTGTGAGTTTCGTGTGCATGGTGCTGTTGTTCATAGGCCCCTCAGTACTCTCTCTGGCTCTGGGGGTGGATCATCCTGTGGCCTCTTACCTGCGCAACGCTGTGCCCACCTGGCTGGTCCCGCCGGCCATTCTGTTCCTGCTTTTCCTTCTGCCCGTGAATGTTCAAAAAGGTGAGGGGACATTGGTCTGGCGTGACGTTGTTGAGCACGCACCCTGGAACATCATCTTCCTGTGTACGGGTGCGGTGGCCATGACTGACGCCCTCAGCCAATTTGGATTCCTGGAGTTTACAAATGGCGTGATCGGGGGCTTGGGCATCGGGATAACGGGATTGCCCTTCCTGGCTGCCGGGGTCACGGTGGTGGGAACCAATCTCTTTTCAGGAACAGCTGCATCCACTCTCTTTTGCAGTATCTTTATCCCCACGGCCGCGGAAATTGGCTTCAACCCTGCCAGTATGGCCATCCTCATCCCCAATGCCGCGGTGGGGATATTATTTCCCTGGGCCGGAGCATCGGCAGGTACGGCCTTCGCCTCCGGCTTTCTGGACATGAAAGAGATGATCAAAGTGGGAGTGGTAGCCTCATTGCTGATCTTCGTGATCACGACGCTCATTCATCTGCTTTTCGCACCCATACTCTAGCCCCTAGGGACAGGCCCAGAATTCTGGCGGAACCCCTTGAATTCAAAGGAGAATTTGTGGGGCTGGCACCGAACTCTCCCACCCGGCTAACGCGCGCTGGGCGCGGGCTCGTGCTGTTGTTCGGTCGTGCGACGCTGTCGCAAGACCCCATTTGATTTTGGCCAAGGCCTGTAGGGTCACACGGTTGAGAGCCCACAAATCCTGCTTTATCAACAGCTTGTAGGGGCGCACAGCCGTGCGCCCCTACACGAGAAATCTGGGGTCCGGTGCTCAGAACGCTCCCGATGTTTCGTGGACGACCTGTCCTCCCATGAGGGTCATTAGGATCCGCAGCTTGTCCAGATCGTTCTCGGGAAAGGTCAGATAGTCTCCGCCCAGTACTACCAGATCGGCCAGCTTCCCGGCTTCGATGGAACCGAGGGTATCTTCCTCGCCGCTGTAGCGGGCGGCCCAGATGGTATACATGCGAAGGGCCTCTTCCCGACTGACTTTCTCATCCGGGTCCAGTTGTCGACCCTTGTCATCCAAGCGGGTGATCCATTTCATCATGGTAAACAGGGGTGCCGCGGTGCGAGGATTAAAGGCGTCGGCTTCGGCTGCCGGCCTGAGTCCGAAATCGATCAAGGATTTGACCGGCTGCATTTTGTAAACCGCGTCCATGCCGTACATTTCAACCAGGTTGTCATTGTTGTAAAGGGCTTTGGCGTAGACGCTGGGAATCACATCCATCTCTTTGAGCTTTGCATAGTGCTCCGGCTTCCACATCAAGCCGTGATCAATGGCGAAGTGACGGCCCACCAAGGACCGCTCACGATGGGCTTCTTCAAAGACCTCCAACATCAGGGTATTGCTCAAGTCACCGCTGCTGTGCAGCGAGGAGACCGTCCAACCGTAACGATTGGCCAGGATGATGCTCTGCCGGTCACTGGTGGCCAGATCACCGCTTTCCTCCCACTTGTTCATGCCGTAAGGTCCGTAAGGATCTCCCGCCAGGGTTTTGATTTTGGCTTGAGTGGTTGCAGAGGACCCGTTGCCGGCGGTGCCGTCCACCACCTGGACCGAGGTCCCGATGATCTTGAACATGTCATTTCCAACATCGGTCAAATTACCCAACCTCTTCAAGTAAGCCTCCGCAAACCCATTTTGTCGCAAGAAGTGGTGGGCCACGCGAACTCTCATGGTCAGTTCATTTCGGGTCATCAGATCCCGAAAGACAGTCACCTCCAGACCGCCGGCCCGTCCCATCAAGGTGGTTAATCCCATACGATTGTGGCGGAGAAAGGAGTCCTTCTGAGGTTCCAGCAAAGCCTCCACCTCCGGCCAAGGTTTCAGCTCGTAGGTGGGAACCCCGGCAGCGGCTCCTCTCAGGTGGCCGGTCCTCTGCCCCTTCTCGTCTCTGACGATGCCCGGAATCTGGTCAGGAACGTGCTTCAAAACCAGACTGTTGGCGACAATCTGATCATTCATGGCCTCGATGTAAAGTGGATTCTCGGGAGCCACTTCATCGAGAAGTGTGACGTTCAGTTCATGATTCACGACGGGGTTGCTGGGTCCGCTCAGTGCAATGAGTTCTCCGGGCTTCGCCTGTGCCACTCTAGCCCGTAGCCCCTCCAGCGCCGTCTCCAGCGTCTCATAATTCAGCTCCTCCTCCCGGGCCTGGCCCGGAACGCGAGTCACCCAAGCGGAGTGCAGGTGGGTATCCATAAAGCCGGGGACGACCGTGCGGCCCTCCAGGTCGATCCGCCGGGTCTGGGGCCCCGCCATGGCCAGAATTCTCTGGTTGTCTCCCACCGCCAGGAACTTTCCGTCTCGTACAGCCACCGCTTCAGCAATCGTGAACTGCTCGTTGACGGTCAGAATCTGACCGTTGTAAAAAACCATGTCCGCATAAGCAAGCACTTCGGGCGGCAGGTTTGCGGGACTCTGAGCCCAGCCGGTCCTGACGGTAGCTAGGACACATAGAAACAACAATACGCGAAAAAGATTCTTCCAATGACGCTGATTCATAATGATTATTTCCTCCGTGGAGCTTATTGTATGAGGCTCGCTTCTCTCTTCTCTTCTACGGTGATGGGCTCGCCGATCCACCCGATTTCGTTGTCATCGAAGTCGTATCGGTTCCCGAGGCACTTGAGTCTAGAGTTGCCAAGAAACACTGTCAAGATTCACCTAAAACGCTCCGGCGGTCTCGTGGACGATTCGCCCCCCCACGACAGTCATCAATATTCGAAGCTTGTCCAGGTCGTTTTCGGGGAAGGTCATAAAGTCTCCACCCAGCACCACCAAATCGGCCAATTTGCCGGGCTCAATGGAGCCGAGGATCTCCTGCTCTCCGCTGTAACGGGCAGCCCATAGAGTGTACATGTAGAGGGCTTCCCTGCGATCAATTTTCTCCTCCGGGTTAATCAGACGACCCTTATCGTCCAGCCGTGTGATCCACTTTTGCATATTGAACAGGGCCGCCT
>JADFOI010000156.1 GCA_022562935.1 Acidobacteriota bacterium | reverse complement strand
GCACGACCGACTGACTACCACAGAAATATATCTGAACCTTTCACCAGAGGACGTGGTCCAAGAATTTCAGAGTAAGTGGTAAGGCTAGGACAATAACTTTTTAGGGTTATTCCTCGTAAGCCTCTGGAGTTATTGTCAAAAGTTGTGTATGGAACCATCAGGCGGCGACCTCATCCTCCCGGACTCCGTTGATAAATTTCACATTTTCAATGACCTCTCCCAGGCGTCGGTAGCCCTGTAACCGGCGCCATCTTTTCTCTGCACTGAGGCACAGCTTGAAGATCATAGTCAGCATGGTTTGCCTGGACAAACAGCCGCGAGTCTTGGCCGTCCGTAACTTGACGGTGGCGAAGGTCGACTCAATGGGATTGGTGGTCCGCAGATGTGGCCAATGCTCAGCCGGAAAATCATAGAAGGCCAGCAACTCCTCTCGATCCTTAGCCAGGCAAGCCGTGGCCTTTGGAAATTTCAGTTGGTAGGTGGCGATGAACTCGTCAAAGGCCCGGTAGGCATCCTGGCGAGTCTCGGCCATCCAGATCTGATGGAGTGCTTGTTTGGCCCTGGGCTGCACGACCTTCGGCAGGCAGTTGAGCACGTTGCCCGTCTTGTGCACCCAGCAGCGTTGCTGGCGGGTGTTCCCGTACACCTTGGCCAGGGCCTTCCAGAAGCCCAAAGCTCCGTCTCCAGTCGCCAGTTTGGGTTCCATGGTGAGCCCTCTTGAATGCAGATCTCTTAACAGCTCCCACCAGGACTGCTCACTCTCCCGGTACCCATCCTCCACCGAGATCAGCTCCTTCTTCCCGTCGGCACGGGCTCCAATGAGCACCAGCAAGCACAGTCGAGCATCTTGGAAACGAACATTGCAGTACACGCCGTCAGCCCAGACGTAGAGGTAGCGCTTCTTGGAGAGATCCCGCTTGTGCCACTGCTCGTAGTCCTGAACCCACCGCTGTTTGAGCCGGCTGATGGTTTTGGCTGATAACCCCGGGGCATCCGCACCCAGCAGGGCACTCAGAGCGTCTCTGAAGTCCCCCGTCGAGATGCCTTTCAAGTACAGCAGAGGTAACAGTTCCTCCACACTCTTGCTGCGCCTCAGATAGGGCGGCACCAGGCTGGAGCGAAAGCGGATGATCTCTTCGGATTCCTGTCCGCATCCCCGGTCTCGAACCCGTGGGATCCGCACAGGGATCCCGCCAATCCCCGTCTGGACCTCTCTTTGGGGAAGGTAGCCATTGCGAACTAATCGCTGCCGTCCCTGCCCATCCTGTTGACCTTCGTATTGCTCGAGAAGCTCCTCCAGCTCGGCCTGAACCGCCTCAGCGATCAGCTTTTGTGCTCCCTCCCGCAGAACCTCCGTCAAGGCATCTCTCGTTGTCTCTGGCTCATCGATTGAAACTACGGTATCTTTCTTCATGGCGTATCCTCCTTACCGGTTCTCCGGGTGAATCCATGATTGCTAACCACGGATTCAGGATACGCCGCCTCTCAGACTCTCATACACAACTTCCGACCATAGCTCCCCTGGTGCAATGGAAAGTCCTTTCTGCTCATGATCTCTTGCTGACGCGAATGCTAAACTTGCGCCCATACTCCTTTTTTGACCCTCTTTTGGCTTCAGGATACAATCCCACCGCAAAAAGGGACCTCCGCTACAGCGAGTAAAGCAAACGAGGGAGAATCGTGCTTACGATCGAGGACCGACTGTTCATCGAGAAACAGCTCGATTCCCTCAAAGGCTGGCCAGTGCCAGGATGATCTCAGTGTCTTTGATGTTGGTCTCAATGGTGCGGACCGGGCACTCCACAATCAATTGCACTCCAACCGCTGCTGCCAACTGAATGACCACATGGCAGCGATCCAGCAGTTCTGCCGTCATAGGCACATTTATGATGGTGTCAATGGGGTAGTGAAAATTCGGATTAGTCTTGAGATGAAGGATATTTTCAATGTTGCCGGTGGAAAGATCATCGAGGACAAAAACCTGGCGGCCTTGTGCGAGAAGATATTCCGATAGATGAGAGCGATCAATCCAGCACCACCGGTAATAAGAGCTTTCATAGGCTTAGGAGACAGGAGCCAGGAATCAGGAGTCAGAAGCACAGTTTGTAAATCATTCATGTTGCAATGACAGGATATCGGGAATGGTCTTCTCTGTGCAAATGGAAAGGTCAACAAGTTTCTCCAAGCTCGCCAAGTACACTATAATCTGATCCTGTCCGATAATAGAGGAAAACGGACCGCCGTATTATGCTGGTTTCCGACAGTAAGAGGTTTATTTTCATCCATATACCTCGTACAGCTGGCTTTAGTGTTCATCAGGCGCTACAACCCTGGGTGGATCACCAAAACCTGGATTTTAGAAAGGCCAGATGGGAAAAAGACTATCCTCATTACACAGCCAGGGAAATCCGTGAAATCGCGGGCAAAGAGACACTTCAGGAGTACTTCAAATTTGCCTTTGTGAGAAATCCCTGGGACAGAATGCTCTCCAGGTATTCCTATCTCAAGAAGTTCAATGATCGTCCCCATGAGCCGCTCAACCCAAGAGGCTACTATCCACCGGGAACCCTTTCCTTTCTTCAATGGCTAAAAGGAGGAGAACCCCATGGTGTTCACCCACTGGACCTTCGACCTCAAAAGAAATGGTTAGTCGATGACTCGGGTCATATTGGGGTTGATTTCGTTGGGAGATTCGAGACCCTGGAAGCAGACTTTGAGACCATTTGTCAGAAGATCGGTCTATCATTGGCTCTACCTCACGTAAACCGTTCAGATCATGGGCATTATCGAGACTACTACGACCCGGAAGGCAGGGATATTGTGGCTGGAATATTCAGAGAGGATATCAAAACGTGGTCCTACCAGTTCTAGGAGCTGAATGAAAGCAAGTCAGAACAAACTCTGAAATTCTCCCCTGTTGGAGTGCTTCGTCATTGCTTTTCTGGCTCTTCTTGCCACCTATCCGACCCTGCTCGATCCCCAGTGGGAACTTCTGGACATGGGTGTCCTACTGCGAGAAGCCAAGGCTCTTCTCAACGATTGGATCCATCGCACATTTCCTGGAGTGGATCGTTATCTACCTGCTTTGGTCCTGTATTACTCCGTCCTGTACACACTCTTTGGCTATGAAGTCTTCTTCTACTATCTGGCCCAGATATTTCTGCTCATTTTGACGGCTGGTCTCATTTGGGCAACCTTGAGGGTCAGTGCCCTGGGTGATCAGGGGAATGCACGGCTGAACCCGATACAGGTCTCTCTGGAACCGGCCAGTGTGAATGGCTCCCTGCGATTGAAAAGCTCCGATGGTCGGTTGTCGGCCTCGCTCCCCCTTCTGCTGCCCCACGATGCTGATGCCTTCTACGCACACATTGCCCAGGATTTGGGATTTTTTACCGGAGTGGCTGTGCTGAACCCTCACGGCCACGACTCCCTCTTGGTTAGGTCCTCACAAGAGAAACCTGGTAATCGATCACACTCTGGACGATCTGTTCCAGGTCCTTGCTCGGCTGGTGGCCGATGAGGGATTGAATGCGGGAAAGATCGGGAACCCGGCGGGGCATATCTTCAAAGCCCTCTTCATAGGCTTCGTCGTAGGGGACAAAAACGATTTCGGACTTGCTGGCAGTTATGGATTTCACTTTTTTTGCCAGCTCCAGAATGGTGATCTCTTCGTTTGAGCCGATGTTGAAGACCTTGCCCAATGCTTCTTCTTTTTCCGAAAGCCTGGTAAGAGCCCACACCACGTCCGAAACGTGTGCAAAACAGCGGGATTGGCTGCCGTCTCCGAAAACGGTGATGCTCTTTCCCGAGAGTGCCTGCTTCACGAATGTGGGCAAGACCATTCCGTAGCGCCCTACTTGACGAGGTCCTACGGTGTTGAATAATCGTACGACGATGACGGGGAGCCGCTTTTCGTGCCAGTAGGCCAGGGACAAAAATTCATCGATCGCCTTGCTGCAGGCGTAGCTCCACCTCCCCAGATGAGTGGGACCCATGACCAGATCCTCGTTTTCCGAAAAGGGGATGTTCTTTCCTTTCCCATAGACTTCCGAGGTGGAGGTAATGACCACCTTTTTCTTCTTCTTGTTGGCTAACTCCAGAATGATTTCAGTGCCTTTGATATTGGTCTCAATGGTACGGACCGGGCTTTCCACGATCAGCTTGACTCCAACCGCTGCGGCCAGGTGAAAAACCACGTCGCAGCGATCCACCAGTTCCGCCGTCACCGGCACATTCATGATGGTGTCAATGGTGTAGTGAAAATTGGGATTCGCTTTCAGATGAAGGATATTCTCGATCTTACCGGTGGAAAGGTCATCGATGACAAAGACCTGATGATCCTGTTCCAGAAGATATTCCGAGAGGTGAGAACCGATGAATCCCGTGCCGCCTGTAATAAGAACTTTCATAAGCCAGAAGTCAGAAACCAGAAGTCAGCATTCAGAAGAGGTGCAAACCCTTTCAATAACCACAACAGGATATCGGTAATGGTCGTCTCTGTGCAAATTAAAAAGGGCACAAGTTTCCCCAAACTCGTCCAGTATTGCTTACGATCAGGTGTGAGTAAACCGGGCTGGTTGGGGACGGGAATATACGTATATACTAGCCCGTATTATGCATAGGTTCTTGTTACGAAGCGCCGAAAAGCGGCGGCCTGAGTGCGTTGCGCCACGCCACCCGCGACCGAGGTCCCCGCAAGCGTGCTGTATGGTACGCTGAGGAGGCCGACCGAGCCGCAACACAGTCAGGATGAGTGATTTCGGCGGTGCAGTAGAGAATTTATGCGTAATCCGGGCTTGGCATGTTTGAGGCGAAGGAATGAAGAATAGGACAGAAGAGACCAGGGTGCTGGTGACAGGAGCTGGAGGCTTCATCGGCCATCATTTTGTGACCTATCTGAAAGAGAAAGGTTATTGGGTTCGTGGGGTGGATATCAAGAAGCCCGACTTTAAGGAGACTCATGCAGATGAATTCCATCTCCTCGATCTTCGACGCTGGGACAACTGCGTCGAGGCCACTACCGGGATGGAAAACGTCTACGCGATGGCTGCTGACATGGGGGGCATGGGATTCATTTCGGCAAACCATGCGCAAATCCTACGCAATAACTCTTTGATCAATATCCACACCCTTGATGCGGCCCAGGTGAATGGGGTCAAGCGGTATCTGTTCACTTCGTCAGCCTGTATCTATCCTGAACTCAAGCAGGCTGAGGCTGATGTGATTCCTCTCAAGGAGCAGGATGCTTATCCGGCACAGCCCCAAGACGCTTACGGATGGGAGAAGCTGATTGCAGAGCGTTTGTGTATCCATTATCAGGAAGAACTGGGAATCGAGACCCGCATCGTGAGGTTGCACAATATCTTTGGACCTTTGGGCTCCTGGAACGGCGGCCGTGAAAAAGCCCCCGCCGCCCTGTGTCGAAAGGTGGCCACGGCCAAATTGACGGGAAATCCGGAAGTTGAAATCTGGGGTGATGGCGAACAGACCCGGTCGTTTTGCTACATTGACGACTGTGTCGAAGGAATTTACAGGTTGATGCAGTCTGACTACAGTGAGCCCCTCAACTTGGGCCAGGATCGGTTGGTCACCATCAATCAGTTGCTGGACATGATTGCCGACATCGCGGAAATTGAGGTGGTCAGGAAACCCATACCAGGACCCCAAGGTGTACGTGGCCGCAACTCCGATAACAGCCTGCTCAACCAGACTCTCAACTGGGAACCCAAGGTCTCGCTGGAAACAGGTTTGAAGCACACTTACACCTGGATCGCAGAGCAGGTCAAAGCCCAAATGTAGGAAGGCACTTCAATTGCCGAGCTCAGATAAAGAATCGATTGTGATCCTCTCCTTGGATACCCTGGGTGATCTGATTCTCAGACAGCCCCTGTTCAGTGCCTTGCTCGATGAGGGATACCCAACCACCGTTGTTTTGCGTCGCAACTACGAAAGGATCCTGCCCCTCCTGGACCCACGCTTGAAAGTGATCACGACGAAGATCAATCCCTATGCGTGGGCTGACCCGCAAGGGCTGGAACAGGCCAAGAAGTTGCGCCGGAGAATCGCAAGCTCGCGCCCTGACATTTTGTTGAGTGCGCCTTTTAATCGTACCTACCTGGATGATTGGCTGGCAGCAGAATTTCGCAAGCTGGAGCGAATTGGCTTTTTCA
>JADFOI010000155.1 GCA_022562935.1 Acidobacteriota bacterium | reverse complement strand
CCGGGTCAAGGAAGCCTACGGCTCCATCTACCCGCGACTGGTTGAGGTCAAAAACAAATACGATCCAACAAATCTGTTTCGTCTCAACCAAAACGTCAAACCTACGTGAACGGGGAAGGCAGAAAGAGAGTAGGGGAGTATAGGAGACAAGGGGAGAGTAGGGGACAGAAACCTTTTCGGGACAAGCAATACAACGTCCTACGGATTCTGCGCGGGGCCAGCAAAAGAGGCTTGCCAACCCGAGAGATTGCTGCCCGCCTGATGGAGAAGTCGCCGGGTTCTTTCCACGCAAACCTAAAGGAGATCCACCATGGCAGATCGGGGAGTGATTAGCGCGACGGGCACGGTCCTGGAGGAAGCCAGCATAGAAAAATTTCAGGGCAGAGATGGGGACAGAAGTTTTTTCGGTCAGGGCACTAGGTGCGTGTCACCGATTCTCCCTGATTGCCCAGAACATCGGCAAGGCGGTGCTCTTCACTTCGTTCGAGCAGATCTCGAACCGATTTGCTGATCACATCCACTTGAGTAGGCATAATTCTCCCCTGGAAGACCTCAACCGTAGCAAATAGAGGTGATGTTGCCTACGGCTTGATTAGTCGATCTGGGACTCCTTGGGGGTAAGTTCTTCGGAGTGCAGACGGTACTTCACGAACTGGTGGGCCCGGGAGAACAATCCGGTAGAAACATAAAGCGTCGCCAGGACCATCAAGACTTCCTGCGAATACCAAGCCACTCCAGCCACAAGCAGCGCAATCAGCAACACATTCAAGTGAGATTTTCCACGTCCCAGGTTCAGCTGGGACAAGGAAGGATAACGGATGGCGCTGATCATGAGGAAGGAAAGCAGATAGACGACTGCCACTAAAAAGAACGTGAACAAAGGCGAGTCCAACGGTTCGACAAAAAGGTGAACGGTGGCCGCTAAAAAGCCGGCGCCACCGGGGATGGGAAGTCCTGCAAAATATTTTAGGTCCTTCAACTGGATATTGTAACGGGCCAGACGCATGGCCCCACAGATGAGAAAGACGAAGACGGAAAAACGGGCGAAATTGCCCAACTCGCCCAACCCCCAGGAATAGATGAGGACGGCGGGAGCAATCCCAAAGCTGATGATATCGGCCAGAGAATCCAACTGTGAGCCAAAGTCGCTGGTCACATTGGCCAGCCTGGCCACTCGTCCGTCCAGGCAGTCTAAAACGACGGCAATGCCGATGGCGACGGCTGCAGCTTGATAATCACCGTTTAAGGTGGCAGTAATGGCAAAGAATCCTGCGAAGATGTTGCCAACGGTGAAGGCCGTGGGTAGGAGATAAATGCTGCGGCGAAGTTTTCGGGGCCGCCTCACCGCCTGCCTGGCTCTCCCCAGATAATTTCCTTCTCTTCCGATCACGAGTCTGCCTTCCAGTAGGCGATGACGCTCGATCCGCCGTAAACTCGATCGCCCTTGCCGACAACAACCTTACATTCGGGAGGTAAAATAATATCCACTCGACTGCCGAATCGGATCAGTCCTATTCTATCACCTTTCTGGACCTGTGAGCCTTCGCTGGCCCAGACTCGGATGCGCCGGGCGATCATCCCCGCAACCAGGGTAAAAGTCAGTTTCCGCTCGCCGGCAATGGTGATCGTCAACTGCTCATTCTCCACCGAAGCACGTTCGTCGTATGCCACCCTGAACTTTCCGGGCCGATAATCCCGCTGGACCAGGGTTCCCTCAATGGGCGCACGGTTGATGTGGACATCAAAGAGGGAGAGAAAAATACTCAGGATCCATCCTTCACCTTCCCGATCCAGGCGAATGACCTTTCCATCGGCTGGACTCACGATCGCCCTGGAGTCCTCAGGAATCACCCTCTCCGGATCTCTAAAAAAATAAGCAACAAACCCGGACAGGAAAAGAAGGACTATAGCCAACCCCAGGTACCCCGCCCAGAAACAGAAGAGCAGCAGAGCAAGGAGAGGAATGAGAAAGATGTATGCGTCCCTGGCCATGGTGGGGGGGGGTAAAAAAGAAAAAAGCCCGCTTCAAGGCGGTTGAAGCCTTGCCAGCGGACTACCAATCAACTCCAATCAATGGTCTCTAACCCCGGGCGTGGTCAGATTGATAATTGTAGATCCGCACCTGCATCTGATCCTTCACGGCCAACTTCTTCTTCTTGATAATGGTTTCTTCGAATTTGTCGTGTTCGTTGAGAAAAGATCTGTTCTTCAATTCCTCCAGTTTAGATTCATAGCTCTGGTGCCGCTGCACCAGTTGACGAAATTCCTGGTCGTTTTGGATCAGATACTCCTTGACATCCACGTCATTCATAGACACTGACCTCCTCTGAAAATGAATGTTTAACTGGCTGGACCGGTTGGCTGAAGCACATCCTTAGTGTCCTAAGTCTAGTCCATTAGGTCCCGGCGATCAAGAGGTTATTCGCCACCTTCCACCGAGAAGCGACTGCGCCGGATATGGCGTTCCAAACCCAGGTCAAGCAGCCTGTCCATAAGCTCCGGAGAGGCCACTCCGGAGGCCTCCCACAGCTTGGGGTACATGCTGATTTCGGTGAACCCCGGAATGGTATTGGCCTCGCTCACCCAGAACTGGTCCGTTTCCTTGTCCATGAGAAAATCGACCCGAGCCATTCCCTCCAACTGCAGCGCTCTGAAAGCTTTCAGAGCCAGCTCCTGCACCTGTTGCACCTGCCTCTCAGACAACGAAGCCGGAATCACAATCTGGCTGTCTGGGTCGCGATATTTGGCCTGGTAGCTGTAAAATTCCCTGGAGGGAATGATCTCTCCCACTAGGGAGACTTCCGGCTGCCTGTTTCCCAAAACAGCGGTCTCGATTTCCCGAGCTTCGATACCCTGTTCAACCAGAATGCGGTCGTCATAGCGAAAGGCCACTTCAATGTGCTCGGTCAACTCATCCCGATTTCGACTCTTGTTGATTCCAACCGAAGACCCCATATTGTCCGGTTTCACAAAGACCGGGTAATGCAGCTCTTCCTCCATCCGCTTCAGGGACTCTTCGGCGTCTTCCTGCCACTGGGTTTGGACCAGGGAGCCAGCGGGAAGGACGGGCAAACCGGCACCCCGCAAAACCTCTTTGCTGCGGATTTTGCTCATGGCTACTGCTGAAGCCGAGACACCGGCACCGACATAGGGAAGATTCAGAACCTCAAGCGTTCCCTGTACCGCCCCATCCTCCCCGAAAGGACCATGCAATACCGGGAAAACAATGTCGGGAACCGGATTCAGTTCCAGCAAAACACTCACCCAATGCTTACCGGAGGGAAAGTTCAACGGCCCACTCGAGTGCAACCCCAGTTTTTGGGACGCGGCTTCCGGCGGATAAAGCGACCCATCCTTTTCAATGGCCAGGACTGAAACCTGATACTTTTCCTGGTTCAGGTGCTTCAGGACTAATTGAGCGGAGATCAGAGACACTTCATGTTCTGCCGATCTTCCACCGCACAGGACCACCACATGCTTCATGCCGATTATAGAATCCTCTTTCCCAAGGCCGAACAGATCAACTCAACTCCCAACAACCCGGTGGCATTTTCACTGTCCAGAACGGGATTGAGCTCCACACAGTCGAGAGCCACTAGTTGGGAGCTGTCCGCCACAATCTCCATAGCCAGGTGACTCTCCCGGTAAGTAATACCACCACGAACCGGAGTCCCCACTCCCGGGGCCACCTGGGGATCCACCACGTCCAGATCCAGGCTGCAATGAAATCCTCCAGTGCCGTCGGTGGCCCTCTCGACAGCCTCTTCCACAGCGGCTCTCATGCCTCGCATGTCCAGTTCCTTCATGGTGATCACTCTCAAGCCAGCCTCCTTGATGTTGGACTTTTCCCGAGAATCGATGCTGCGCGTACCGATAACCGTTGCATTGGCAGCTCGCACTTTGGGTGAAAAGCCCTCAATCTCACTCAATTCCCAGGGCTCCAGCCCTAAAACAGCGGCTAAGGGCATTCCATGGACATTCCCGGAGGGGCTGCTCTGAGGCGTATTCATATCAGTGTGTGCGTCAATCCAAATCAACCCTATCTTCTCATTTTGTCTCCGAAAAAAAGAAGAAGTTCCGGCGATACTCCCGGCGGCCAGGGAGTGATCGCCCCCCAGGATCAGAGGGAATTTCTTTGCCTCCAGAGTTTCCATGACCCGAGCAGCCACCCTCTTGCAGACCTGAGCGATCTCCGGGAGAAACATCTGTCTCTTCTCACCACGAACGGCCTCTTCCGCGATCTTGACCTCAACATTTCCCCCATCTTCTACGGGGATGTTCACGGCTTCTAGTTTTTGTTGTAAGCCTCCGATTCGCAGGGCGGAGGGTCCCATATCCACACCACGGCGGCCGGCCCCCAGGTCCATGGGGACACCGATCATACGAACGATTTTTCCGCCTCCGCCCTTGGGGACCCGGGAAGGACTTTCGGCGCCGGAATCAGGTGAAGCTTTTTTTTTCAAACGGGCTGGTGTGTCAGCTTGTTCAGAACCCATTTGCGAAGCGACAGAAGGTTGGAGAATTCGGGGACTGTCCCAAGAATCCCCCCGGAATTCGGGGACTGTCCCCGAACTCTCCTAGGAAGATGATTCGTTTAAATGATTGGCCAGTCTAGACTTATACCGTGCGGCAGTGTTTGAGTGAATGATACCGTGTTGTGCAGTCCGATCAATGACTGAATACACGACCTTTAACACATCTCGAGCATCATCAACCTTCTTGTCGCTCAAGAGTTGCCGAAATTTCTTAATCTCTGTCCTCATTTCACTGCGTCTGCGGCGATTATTGCCCTTTCTTGTCTCATTTTGCCGCATTCGCTTCTCAGCTGACTTCACATTAGGCATAGACTGTCCTCGGTCGGCTCATTATAGGGAGTGGCCGCCACAGGTGTCAATGATCACCCGCTCCAAATGGAGCTTGGGATCGGTACTCGTCGTTTTGCACAGACGGTCCGTTTCACGCAAGCGAATCAGTATGTCGGTCAGAATTTCAGAAGAATATTTTCGGATTTCTCTTTCCCTGTCCTTATAACTCCAGATTTTCAATTCCGTTAGGACGGAGCGGAAGGGCCGGCCCCGTTCCAGCATCTCCCGGGCCACCAGGACCCGACGAAAATTCCAATAGAGCATCGAGACGATCTGTGGGACGGTCATCCCCGAATAATGGAGTCGATCCAAAACGCGCAGCGCTCTGTCCGCGTCCCCGCCGGCAATGGCTCCGATCAGAGCGAACACATCGTATTCACGGGCTTGACGAGTGATCCGAAGCACCGAAT
The DNA here is from genome assembly GCA_022562935.1 of Acidobacteriota bacterium. Taxonomy (GTDB): domain Bacteria; phylum Acidobacteriota; class UBA6911; order RPQK01; family JADFOI01; genus JADFOI01. Next base: position 928 of record JADFOI010000155.1, on the reverse strand, counting down.
CGAGGGTGATTTTTCGACTCTCCAGCTCCCACAAAAACTGCTTTTCGAGCTCTGCCTCCAGTTGCTGATAATTCTCTCCGATCAATTCCACCAGAGCCCTTCCTGCCCGTTCATCCAGGTCATACCCTTCTCTCTTGGCCCTGCTCATCACCCAACGAAAGGGATCCGTTCCTACGGGCAGTTCTATGGTGGGAAGATGGGACCAGGTCCGTGACTGCCTCTTGGCTTCCAGAACCAGGCTGGTGCCAGGGGAAGGATTCTGTAGGTACTCCTTTAACTTCCCACCCGCCACATCCGCATTCTTTACATAAATCCAGCGACGGGATGCCATCCAGGGTAACGTTCTTGCCGTGTTGAGGAGTTCCGAGACGGAATCCTTGTCCAGATCATAGACCGACCAGTTGAAGGCACGGACCTCTTCTGCCACTTGGTTCAGGCAACACTCGTACACTTTCTTTTTGAGGTAGTCCTGATCCGTGATCAGGAGGTAGGCGGGCTGAGGGGCCTGGATCGTCTTTTGGAACTCGGAAAAATCCATGTTCTGTCTGTAGATCTGTATAGAAAACTAGCCCGGATTAGGCATAGTCCGGGCTAGAACCTCTCCAGAATCGTCGTCACCACACTGGAGGCGAAATCATCGGCAATGCGCCCCAAAGCAGGATTGAGCTCCGAGAAGAAGTTCCGAACATCGACACTGATGACATACTGTTCTCGAAAGATGAAATTGTTATTCTCAAAAAGTAGCTTTGCGGTTTCTCGCTCTCTCAATTCGACACGCCCAATGATGGTGACCAGAAAGGTGGACCCGAAAGTTTGTTCTCCGAAAATAACGGGATTGGCACTTACTTGGGAAATCACACCTTGAAAAACCGCATCCGCTTGAGAAGAATCGCTCACCACATTGTAGGAGGACTTGTCGATGAAGGCT
>JADFOI010000042.1 GCA_022562935.1 Acidobacteriota bacterium | reverse complement strand
CTTGGAGAGGTGCTCCGCCAGTATCTGAATAGCCACGTCCCGGTTCAGCTTGGTATCGGTGGCACGATACACTTCGCCCATGCCTCCTTCACCGATCTTCTCAAGAACCTTGTAATGGCTAATGGTCGTGCCGACCATACAATTCCCCCTCACTGCAATGCAGTTGCCTTCAATGCTAAGTCTTGAGGTGCCATGAAAGCAATGAAAATTGGCGGTCTATTTTGGTTTGAGTTGGCTGGAATGAGTTGGAGTGAGTTTGCCGCGGGCACACTTCGGGCACAATTGGGGTATTTTCGGGTTGAGTCGGGAAGACTCAACTTGGCTAAAACCCGCGTCAGGAGCGTGCCCGGGGAGGGACTCGAACCCTCACGAGGGAAACCCTCACAGGATTTTAAGTCCTGTGCGTCTGCCAATTCCGCCACCCGGGCAGGTAAGCGGAGCCAATTCTATCATGGGGCCCTTTCAATGAGGATTTGTGAGAGTCTAGATCGTCGTACCGGATTCGGCACCTGAGGTGCCTCCTACATTCCGGAGGAACCGCGGAAACCGGCCCCGTTTGCCCTTCCATTGGTCCAAGCCGTTATAATCAAGGTTTCCTTTTGGGGGTATCGGTATGAACATCAGAGTTCGATTTGCACCCAGTCCGACCGGTCATCTCCATATTGGAGGGGCTCGTACTGCTCTGTTCAACTGGCTTTTAGCTCGCAAGGAAGGCGGCACCTTCATCCTTCGCATTGAAGATACCGATGTGAAGCGTTCCAGTCCGGAGATGGTGGAAGATATCCTGGAGGGCCTGCAGTGGCTGGGACTTGATTGGGACGAAGAACCTTACTATCAGTCCCAGCGCTTTGAAATTTATCGCTCCATCGCTGGGCAGCTGTTGGAAACAGAAGGTGCCTACCGTTGCTTTTGCTCTCCTGAACTCCTGGAGAGTAAAAAACAAAAAGCCCGTGCTGCAGGACTGGACTGGCGATATGATCGCAGCTGCCGCGAACTCTCCGAGGAGGAGATCCAAGAATACCTGAAAGCCGAGGAACCCTTTGCAGTGAGATTTAAGGTTCCCCACAAGCAGAAGGTTCACTTCGAAGATCTGGTCTATGGTCCCATTGACGTGGAAACTGAAAATATTGAGGATTTCGTCCTTCTTCGCTCGGACAAAACCCCGACCTATCATCTTTGCGTGGTGACAGATGACACCCAGATGAACATTTCCCATGTGGTGCGGGGAGCGGACCACCTTCCCAATACCAGCAAACATGTCCTGCTCTACCAGGCTCTAGACGAGCCCGTTCCCTTTTACGTCCATCTTCCCTTGATCCTGGGTCCCGATAAAAAGCGACTCAGTAAACGCCATGGTGCCACCTCGGTTCTGGAATATAAAAAGCAGGGCTTCCTGCCGGCTGCCCTGAAAAATTATCTGGTTCGATTGGGTTGGTCACCCAGCGATGATCAGGAAATCTTCACGGAAGAGGATCTGATCGCAGGCTTCGACATCGGCCGGATTAACAAGGCCAATGCCCTGTTTGATCCCCAAAAACTGGAGTGGATGAACGGACAATACATCTCGACGGCGACACCCGAAGAATTGGCACCGGAGGTGAAGTCCCTTCTCAAAGAGGAGAAGCTTTGGGATGAGGCCTGGGAAGACAAGGGCCGCGACCAGTTCCTGGGCATCCTCGAACTTCTCAAGTCGCGGGCTAAAAAGCTGACCGACTTCGTCGACATGGGAAGGCCCTTCTTCTCCGACGAGATTGAATACGAGCCCAAAGCGATCCGGAAAAATCTCTCCTTTGCAGACCCTGCAGAGGCCGCCAACCTGGTGGCTGCCCTCGAGGAACTCTCTGGAGCCTACCGGAAACTGGAAGTGTTCAATCTGGAAAACATCGAGAAAATACTGCGAGAGGTGGGTGAACGGCACTCCCTCAAGGGGGGAAAGTTTATGGGGGCCATTCGGGTTGCCTTAACGGGAAAGACAGCGTCCCCGGGTCTCTTCGATGTGATCGTCACCCTGGGTAAGGACAAGACAGTCGAGCGCCTGGGCAAGGTCCCCAGCCTTTTACAATGAATGATCTGTTCCTGTCTATCGTCATTCCAGCCTATAACGAAGAGCAGCGAATCGCCTCCAGCCTGGAACGGATCCTCCGTTACCTGAAACCACGCGGCCGCCCTTTTGAGCTGTTGGTGGTGGATGACGGCTCTGAGGATCGAACGGCCGACATCGCTCGGGAGTTCGGCTCCAGGGGAAATTCCGAGTGGAGTTTGCGCCTACTACCCAACGACAGGAACCGGGGAAAGGGCTACAGCGTTCGACGTGGAATGCTGGAAGCTCAGGGCACTTACGCTCTGCTGACGGACGCGGACTTGAGCTCGCCCATCGAGGAAATCTCCAAACTGGAGAAGGAAGTCGTTGATGGGAACTGCGACATCGCCTTCGGGTCTCGTGACCTGAAGGAATCAGAAATCCAGGTTCGCCAATCCTGGTTTCGGGAGACCAGCGGCAAGATATTCAACCGACTGGTACGGCTTTCCACGGGCCTGCCCTATGCCGATACCCAGTGCGGATTCAAGCTCTTCAAAATGAGCAGCTGCAGGGACCTCTTTCAAAAGCAAACCATCGAGGGTCTCAGTTTTGATGTGGAGATTCTCTATATGGCCCGCAAATGGGGACTCACTCTCAAAGAGGTGCCCGTAGTGTGGCGGAACTTCGAGGGCAGCAGGGTACGATTCGCGCCCGATGCCTTCCAGATGGCGTGGGATCTGTTGAGGATCAGGTGGAATGATGTGAGGGGGAGATACAGAGGAACCTGACCGGTCTCAAATCCAAAATTCACAGCTAGAAATTCAAAACTGGGAACCGGACCAGCCGGATAGTTCCAAGCTCCGGGTTTCAGGTTTTGGATTTTGGATTTTGGATTTGTTTTGAGTTTTAGGTTTTGAATTTTGAATTTCAGACTGGTCTGTTGTCTGTTTTTTGTTGTACCTTTGCAAGCCATGACCAAGTTGGGAGTCAATGTCGATCATATCGCCACCCTTCGCCAGGCCCGTCAGGCGCCTGAACCGGATCCGGTGGCAGCAGCCATCCTGGCTGAACTGGCGGGGGCGGACGGAATCACCGTTCATCTGCGGGGGGATCGTCGCCACATCAGCGACCGCGACGTGAGAATTTTACGACAGACGATCACCACCCGACTCAATCTGGAAATGGCCGTCACCGAACAGATGATGGACTTTGCCCTGGAGGTGCGCCCCGACAGCGCCACTTTGGTCCCTGAACGGGAGGGAGAAGTCACGACGGAGGGTGGATTGGACGTGATCAAAAATGAGAAGACGATCAGAGAAGCTACCGAGAAACTGCAGAAAGCCGGATTGGAAGTTTCCCTTTTTATCGATCCTAAACCCGATCAAATCGAGCGAGCCTCAAGTGTGGGAGCCACCATGATTGAGATCAATACGGCTGCTTATGCCGAGGCCGTTCCCAAAGGACTCAAGGAATCGAACAAGGCATTCCAGAGCGAGCTGAAGAAAGTTATCGCGGCAGCCCAATTGGCCGAATCTGCCGGGTTGTCGGTTCTTGCCGGTCACGGCCTCACCTACCGAAACGTGGGTCCCGTCTCCGATATTCCTCAAATTGTGGAACTGAACATCGGGCACAATATCGTTGCCAGAGCCTCACTGGTGGGAATGGAACGGGCGGTTCAGGAAATGCTGGAGGCCATGAACCCAGCCCGCTGATGACATCCCGCCGATGACGCGGATAGAACACGGATGAACCCGGATATGTTGGGAATTCTATACGTGGTGGCCACTCCGCTGGGGAATCTGGAGGATCTGAGTCCGCGTGCCCTTAAGATCCTGGGAGAGGTGGATCTGATCGCCTGTGAGGATACCCGGCATACTCGAAAGCTCCTGAATCACTTTGCCATCCAAACTCCCACGACCAGCTACCACGAACATAACGAAGACACCAAAGCCCGCGCCCTGATGATTCAACTGCAGGAGGGTAAGCGGATCGCCCTGGTTTCGGATGCCGGCACTCCACTTCTCTCGGATCCCGGGCACCGGCTGGTTCAGACCTGCCGGGAAAACGAAATTCCCGTCTTCCCGATTCCCGGTCCTTCGGCAGCCACGGCCGCACTCTCGGTTTCCGGTCTGCCGGCTCATCGCTTTCTTTTCATCGGTTTTCTTCCCCGCCGGGCGGCCTTGCAACGGGCGCTGCTTGAAAAAGTTTCCCAGCAGGAGTCCACCCTCCTCATCTACATCTCTCCCCATGGTCTTTTACCCACCCTGAAGAGAATCGTGGAAATCCTGGGGAATCGAAGAGCCTTCCTGATTCGAGAAATGACCAAGCTTCATGAAACCCACTACTTCGGTCGCCTCAAGGAGGTCCTCACCACTCTGGAGCAGGAACCTGCTCGCGGTGAATATACGTTAGTGCTCGAGGGTCAAACCTCTCAAGAGGATCAGGTCTCTTCTCAAGTCGATGCGGCCGCCTATGTTCTGGGACTCATAGAGACTCGCGGACTCACTCAAAAAGAAGCCATCAAGCAAGCTACTCAAGAACTCGGCCTTTCCAGGCGAGAGATCTATAATCAGGTGGAAGCTGGAAAAGCGCGGCGCGGAGAGTAAATTTGCAATAATTATACACTTAAACCTTGCCATATTCGTTATTATATGTATAATTATACAGTATGCAGCTGCCACGAGGTGCCCATTGATGCAAGTAAAAGTCGTATTGGATCCCACATCTTACTCCGCAGCGGATGGCGTCAGTCCTGATCTGATTGCCTCCACCACCCACCGGGTTCCCCTCTCCGGGCTGCTCAAGGTGACCGAGGAGAAAACCGCTCGTCACGGCGATGTCATCCTGGTGAGAGTCAAGCAGATCAACACCGATTATTCGTTGCTGGAGACACTGGACGGGGAGGAGAAAACTCTGGCTGGAGGAGAATTGATGATCGGGGTGCTGGGAAGCCGCAAAGCTCTGCATGGATTTTCGGGCGATCCTCCCTCTGAGCTCAAACCGGGCATGGAACTTCACCTGCTCAATCGAGGGGGTGTCATTGGAGAATGTTCGGCTTTTGATCGCGATCTGGGATGGCCGACCCAGTTGGAGTACCTAGGCACGGTCTCCTGGAACGGCGGGCCGGCCAATCTGCAGGACTACGCCCTCCCCCTGGTCAAGAACCCGGCTCTCGAGGTTCCGGTGGTCCTGATTGTGGGGACCTGCATGAATTCCGGGAAGACAGCCGTTTGCAGACAACTCCTGAAGTTGTTCTCGGAAAAGGGGTTTTCCGTCAACGCCGGCAAAGTGGCTGGGGTGGGCTGCCTGAGAGACACGCTGGCCATGAAGAAGGAGGGCGCTGGGGAAATCTTGAGCTTCCAGGACTTTGGCCTGCCCTCCACGGCACATCTGGAAACGGTTGCCCCCATCGCCCGCTCCATGGTGCACTATCTGTCTGAGTCACACCCTGATTTCATCATTATAGAAATGGGTGATGGAGTGCTGGGCGGCTATCAAGGTTCCTCCCTCTTTGAGGATGAGAAGTTCATGGACTCCTGCATGTCGATGATCCTGTGCGCCAATGACTTAATGGGTGTGTGGGGAGCGATGCAGTGGCTGTCCCAGCAGGGTGAGAGAAAATATCCGGTTCTCATCTCAGGACGGGTCACCGACAGCGCCGAAGGCATCCGTTACATTGAGCAGAACTGGGACCTGCCGGCGGGAAATGCCCAAGACAGCACAGGAACCATCTGCACCTTCATTTTAGAATCTCTGATGCCATGGCTCAAATCGGAATAGCCGGCGGTTCGGGCTATGGAGGGGTTGAGCTGGTTCAGATTCTCCGGCGTCATCCTCAGGTTGAGATCGCCTGGATCTCCTCCCAACAACATGCCGGTAAAAAAATTGAAGAAGTCTATCCTCACTTGCGCGGGTTGCTGGACCTGCGTTTTTCGCCCATCGAGGAGCTGCCCACCTCAGGGTTAGATGTCCTTTTTCTGAGTTTGCCCCACGGAGAGGCGATGAAAATTGTCCCCGGCCTGGACCAAGACCTGATCATCATCGATTTGAGCGGTGATTTTCGGATCGCCGATTCCAAAACCTTTGAGGAGTTTTACCATCTTCCACCCCCCAGCCCCCAGGAGCAGAAATCGTTCGTCTACGGACTCACGGAATTGAAGCGGGAGGAAATTCGCTCGGCACGGCGGGTCGCCAATCCGGGCTGCTTTGCCAGTGCCACACTGCTGGCCCTTTATCCACTTTTTCAGGAGAACTGGATCAAAGGACCCGTCTTTGTCGATTCCAAAACGGGCTCTTCGGGAGCGGGAAACTCTCCGGGCGCCACCACCCATCATCCTTGGCGTAGTAATAGCCTGTTCCCCTACAAGCCCTTTGCGCACCAGCATCTACCCGAGATCACACAGCTTCTGAGCAAACCCGACACTCCCGTGATCTTTCAGACCTACTCGGCTCCCTTCGTGCGGGGCATTTTCGCCAGCCATTACATGGAGTTGGGCAAGTCGGTAACGGACCAGGAAGTTGCCGACCTGTATGAATCTTACTACGGCTCGGACTTTTTCATTCGCTGGATACCCGGATGTCCCAATGTGAGCTTCGTTCGCCACTCCAACTTCGTGGATATCGGTGCGGCAACTCAAAAGGGCTATCTGATCGTCTGGTCGGTGTTGGATAATCTGCAAAAGGGTGCCGCCGGTCAGGCCGTTCAAAATATGAATTTGATGTGTGGCTTCCCGGAGGAGACGGGGTTAGACACGGCACCGGTGCACCCCTAAGCCGAGCGTGCTGTGGTGCAGTCGTGCAGTCGGGGAAAAGCAATATAGGGGAGGAACAATGCAAATAGCGGATGACCTGAAAAGTCTTGAAGATCGTTATCAGTTACAAACCTACGGGAAGTTTCCCTTTTTTATCGATAAAGGTGCGGGATGCTACGTCTATGATGAGGAGGGAAACAAGTATCTTGATTTTTATGGCGCCCATGCCGTGGCCTCTACAGGGCATTGCCATCCCCACGTTGTCAAAGCCATTCAAAAACAGGCCGCCGAGCTGATCTTCTACTCCAATGTCAGTTACAACTCGGCCCGAGCCCGGGCGGTGAAAAAACTCCTGGAGATGGCCGGTGAGCCCTACTACCAGGCTTTCCTGGTCAACTCCGGCAGCGAGGCCAATGAAAACGCCCTCAAGCTGGCGCGCGCCATCACCGGGCGCAAGGAAATCATCTCCTTCTCCGGCTCTTTTCACGGCCGATCCTACGGCAGTCTCTCCAGCACGGGAATCCCTAAATATGCCAACTACCTGAACACGCCTGTGCCCATGCATCGGATCCTGCCGGCAGAAGCCGTGGCCGAGGCTGTCTCTGAGGAAACGGCAGCCGTTCTGGTCGAACCGATACAGAGTATGGGGGGAATGAAGGAAATTCCTTTGGATTGCCTGAGTCAAATCCAGAAAGAATGCCAACAACATGGAGCGCTCCTGATCTTTGATGAAATTCAGACCGGGGTGGCCCGAACCGGCTCTTTTCTCTACTCGGGACTGGTGAATATTCATCCTGAAATGGTGACTTTAGCCAAGGGAATCGCCTCCGGTTTTCCCGCGGGCGCCCTACTGGTGACCAAAGAGCTGGCCAAGAACGTCAAAAACGGCGATCTGGGGAGCACGTTTGGCGGCGGCCCTTTGGCGTGCGCCACCATGGAAGCCACCCTGGAGGTCATCGACAAGGAACAGCTCATCGAAAACGCCAGCCTGATGGGCGATTATTTGAAGGAAAACCTCTCTAGCATTGATGGTATTGAGGAAGTACGAGGTCGAGGCCTGCTGTTGGGTGTGAAGGTCCGTGAACCAAAAACGGCCAAGGAGCTGCAAACAGGGCTTTTGAAACAGCGCATACTGGCCGGGTCCTCGATGGATCCCCAGGTTCTCAGGATGATGCCGCCTTTGATCATCACCCGCCGTGAAGCCGATCTCTTCGTGGAGGCCGTGAAGGCGATATGATCCTGGTCATCAAACTCAGCGGGAAAGTCCTGGAGCAGGACAAGCTGCGTGCCCAACTGTGCCGGCAAATTGCCCAGCTGGCTCAAGACGACCACCAGCTGGTTGTGGTCCACGGCGGAGGCAAACAGCTGACGGACTGGTCCGAGCGTCTGGGGATACCCATCGTCCAGCATCAGGGGCGCCGAGTCACCGATGAGGCCACGCTGGAGTTGGCTACCATGGTCTTCTCTGCCATCAATCGCGACCTGGTTGCCGGTCTGGTGGCCGTGGGCTTGTCCCCCATCGGCATTTCAGCCTTCGATGGCCGCCTCACCTCCTGCCGTAAAAGGCCACCTCTATCCATGACCACAACCGATTCCTCCGGCCATCCGAGCAGCGAGCCCATTGACTTTGGACTGGTGGGAGAAATCGAGAGTATCGACACTTCCGTCGTGGAAACATTTTGGGAGAGCGGATGGGTTCCTGTTGTGAGTTGCCTGGGTGCCGACTCCGACGGCCAGATCCTCAACATCAATGCCGACACCCTGGCTGCTGATCTCGCTGTTGAGTTGAAGGCGGCTCGACTGATCTCCGTTTCCGACGTGGAGGGAATCTATCTGGACATCAACGATGCCTCCAGCTGTATTTCGGAACTGAGTACGACAGAGATCCAGGCGCTCCTGAGCGAAGGACGTCTCACTCACGGTATGATCCCCAAGGTCCAGACAGCGCTGAAGGTCCTGGAGAGGGGAGTGGAGGAGGTGCAGATTCTCAGCGGCCTCAAGGAAAATGCCCTACTGGATGCGCTTGAGGGAAAAGCAGGAACGAAGCTCAGAGCTGACGAATAAAATTCAAAATTCAAAACTCAAAACTCAAAACTCAAAACAAATTCAAAATCTAAAATCCAAAAACAGAGAACAGACAGAAGAAGGAATCCAGAAGCCAGAAGCCAGAACTCCCTGTCTGTAGTTCCAAGCTTCAGGTTTCAGGTTTTGAATTTTGAATTTGTTTCGGATTTTGAATTTTGAATTTCTGTCAGGTTCGTCATATTGGCAGCTTTGGTCGTTTAACGTTCAGTTCCTGTTCCAGAGCATGAGCTAGATTCAAGAGCCGGGCTTCTTGAAAATAGGGGGCCTGGATCTGCAAACCGATGGGAAGGCCTTCCTGGCTGAAACCGCAGGGCAGGGACAGACCTGGGATACCGGCGAGATTGGCCGTCACCGTGTAGACATCCATCAGATACATCTCCAGCGGATCTTTCTTTTTCTCTCCGATCTTAAAAGGAAGTGAGGGAGTTGTGGGTCCCACCAGAAAATCCACCTTCTTGAAGGCTTCAAGATAATCGTTTCTCAAAAGGGTTCGAACCTTGCTGGCCTTGATAAAATAAGCGTCATAGTAGCCGGCGCTCAGGACGTAAGTTCCGATCATGATTCGTCGCTTGACTTCCTCACCGAATCCCTCACTGCGGGTGGACTTAAACATGCTGTCGAGGTCTTTTTGATCGGCGCTGCGGTGTCCATACCTCACCCCATCGTAACGAGCCAGGTTGGAGCTGGCTTCGGCGGGAGCGATGATGTAGTAGGTGCTAATGGCATATTCCGTCTGGGGCATACTGACCTCGAGAAGGGAGCAGCCCAGTCCCTCCAGCTTCTTAATGGCCGCCTGAAGGCTCTGCTCAATCTGTCCATCCAGTCCGGACCCGAACCACTCTTTGGGAACTCCGATCTTCAGACCTTTGACCTCCTGGTCGATTTCGCTTAAATAGTCCTCTACGGGTCGGGCCGCCGAAGTGGAATCCTGAGGATCCGATCCGGCGATGGCCTGAAGCAGGAGAGCCACGTCAGAGACGCTGTTGCCCACCGGGCCAATTTGATCCAAGGAGGAAGCAAAGGCGACCAGTCCATAGCGGGAGACCCGACCATAGGTGGGCTTCAACCCCACGGTTCCGCAAAAGGCCGCCGGCTGGCGGATGGACCCTCCAGTATCGCTGCCCAGCGCGCCCGGCGCTTCCCCGGCAGCCACCGCTGCAGCCGATCCTCCACTGGATCCCCCCGGAACCCGTTCCAGATCCCATGGATTTCGAGTGGCAAAGAAAGCGGAGTTTTCCGTGCTCGAGCCCATGGCAAACTCGTCACAGTTGGTCTTTCCCAAGAGAATCGCTCCGCTTTCCTTGAGCCTGCTCACCACGGTGGCATCGTAGGGGGGAATATAGTTTTCAAGAATCCGCGAAGCGCAGGTGGTTCGAACACCCTGGGTCACGATGTTGTCCTTAATGGCCAGCGGAATTCCTGATAAAAGTCCGTTTTTGGACTCTCCTGAAGCAAGCTGACGATCCAGCCGGGCGGCCTGAGCCAGAGCCGGTTCCTCTTCGACGGTCAAAAAGGCCTTGATCTTATCGTCACACTGGCGGATCCGACTCAGGAAACTCTGAGTGATCTCGGTGACGGAGGCATCCCTGCGCTGGATGAGTTCACGGAGCTGCTTGATGGGCATCTGGCCAAACTCAGTCATCGACTACCTCCGTTGCCCGAGTGGCTCCGGTTTGTGCAATCCTGACCGTTCGGGCGAGCCACCGGCTCGCCCCTACAGTAATCCCCATTACTCAATCACCGGAGGAACCTGAAAGTGATCTTCGGAGGACTCAGGGGCATTGTCCAGGGCCGTGGCAACAGGAAGGGAAGGCCTTACCTCGTCCTCTCGGGTGGGAGTGGCCCGCTTCTTCCCCTCAACGGCTTGATGAGCGGATTCCACATTTTCGGTTGAAACAGCCTCCAGTTGGGCAAAGTACTCCAGAATCTGCTGAAAGTGGCCGACGAATCGTTCCAGCTCCTGGGGATCAAACTTCAAATGGGCCAGGTCGGCAATCTTTTCAACTTCCCGGGTGCCAATGGGCAATGTTTCTCTCCTTTCAGACTCTTTCGTGGATGCGTCGTAGGTATTTACGAGTTGCCTCGACATCCCTACCGATTTGTTTCTTAAGCTCGTTGACCCCTGTGAATTTCTTCTCCGCTCTGAGACGGAAGCAAAAATCCAGTTCCATCCACTTCCCATAAATGTTTTCCTTGAAGTCGAGCAGATGGGGTTCCACGACAGGGCTGTCTTGGGCCCTCTCATGCAGGGTGGGACGAACTCCTACGTTGGTCACACTGGGGTAAGTTTTCCCACTGAGATGAGCCAGAGTCACATAGACGCCGTTGGCGGGAATGAGTTCATTTTCCGAATCCAGGTTGGCCGTGGGAAATCCCAGCTCCATTCCCTTCCCCGAGCCGCGAACTACCGTCCCCTGGATTTGGTATGGACGTTCAAGCAGGCCTCTGACCAGAGCCACCCTTCCCTCTCGCAGCGAGTTTCGAATGTAGCTGCTGCTGATACGGGTGCCCCGAAAGTAAACGGGTTCGATTTCATAGACTCCAAACCGAAACTCCGGTCCCAGGGATTTCAGAGTTTCGATGTCTCCGGAGCGGCGATGGCCAAAGCGAAAATTGCTTCCCACATGAATCTCGCGAATTCCGTGATTGTGTAAGATCTGGTGGGCAAAGTCGGCCGGAGTGAGAAGAGACAGCTTCCGTGTAAAGGGCAGACACACGATCATGTCCAGATCCAGCTCTTCCAGAATCCTGTTTTTCTGGTGCTCGGTTTGAAGCAAGGGAGGGGCGTTGTTGGGGGAAATGATCTTTTGAGGGTGAGGGTTAAAGGTCAAGAGAATCGATGTCCCTTCCCTTTCCTGCGCTCGCTTCACTACTTGGCGCAGGATGACCTGATGTCCTCGATGGACTCCATCGAAGACACCGATGGTCATCACCGGATAGTTCAAGGCTTGAGGAAAGTGGGCAAGATCATCGACGATTCGCATATCACTCAATCCATCTCTAGTATCTGACCGTCATAGGCCAATCTCACCGATTCGGGTAAAAAGGCATTCCCCTCATCGTGGTCAACATCATGATTCATATGAATCAAGAATGTTTGCTTGGCACCCAGCTTCTGTGCCATTTCGGCTGCCTCAGAAAGGCTAAAATGTTTGGGATGACTCTCATAGCGAAGACCGTCGAGAACCAGGTAGTCGAGTCCTTCCAGTTGTCCCAGACTCTTCTCGGGAATAAAGCTGACGTCGGTGACATAGGCGAAGCGGCCCACCCGAAATCCCAAGACGGGCAGATCACCATGCAGTACTTCCACGGGTTCAAACTCCAGATCGGCGATGCGAACATTCCCCTCGATCGGAATCAATTCCACACAGGGGACGCCCGATTGGAACTCCCCCTTGAAGAGGTGACGGAAGGTGATTTTCAGCTCCTTCAGGGTTGCCGGACTGGCGTAAAGACGGGTGGTCTTCCTCGACCACAGGTTGAAGGGGTAAATATCATCCAGGCCCAGGATATGATCGACATGGGCATGGGTGTAAAGAACGGCATCCACATGCTTTACATTGTGCTGCAGCATCTGGGTGCGAAAGTCGACAGAGGTATCAATGACGATATTGACCTCGCTCTCGATTAAAATCGAAGAGCGCAGCCTTTTGTTTTTGGGATTCGGGGAGGAGCAGACCTTACAGTCGCACCCAACCGTGGGAATTCCACGTGAAGTTCCGGTGCCTAAGAAAATAACCCGCATCAGAGCTTGGTCGCTTTGGATTTTTCCATAAACTTCATGCGCAACTCGTAGAGAACATTCTCCAACAAGTGGGATTCCTCAGCAGACAGGTTGCCCTCGGTTTTTTCCTTTAAAATGCCCAAGATGTCAATCATCTGGCGGGCCGCCTCCAGATCTTCCATCTTCTGCCCGCTACTCGGTTCCGGTATCTCCCCCAGGTGGACCATCCCGGTGGTGACCAGAGAAAGAAGAAAGGAAGCAAAATTGACTCCCTGGCTGGGGTCTTGCTCCTCTGTGCGCTCCGCTTCTTCTTTCTGGCCGGGTTCCTGACTCGCTTTGGGTTTTTCCTCCTGGCTGGTTTTCGGTGGCTCTTCCTTCTGGGAAGGAACTTGTTCACCTGGATCCGGCTGCTGTTGTTCGCGGATCTCCCCTTCGGTGGTGAACATGCGCCGATCGGTTACCTTAAATGCGCTTGTTTCCTCTTTTTCGTCATCCATGTACATCCTCCGTAACGCGCTACGCACGCGCTGGTTAGGTTCCAGGTTAGCTGGCCAAATGGCCCGTGGGCTAAAGCCCACGGCTCTGACTGCTTTTGATCAGCGATCGGAGCGTAGGCTTAGCCTGCAGGCAACGACCAAACCGTGCTGTTAACAAGCCCCTCCGTCCTGGACTACTCCTCATACTGATTGCTTGTTGTCCTGCCAAAAGGCTTCCATCTCCTCCATAGGAACTTCCTTGAGAGCTCTCCCCTGGGAGGCAAAATGTTCTTCCATTTCTCTAAAACGTGCTGAGAATTTCCGATTGGCCTGATTCAGTGCCGTTTCAGGATCAATTTGAAGGTAACGGGCGATGTTGAGAGAAGCGAAAAGGAGGTCCCCCACCTCTTCCTTGATCTGCTTCTCCTCCCCCTGCCGGAGGGCATCCTGAAGCTCCTCGAACTCCTCTACAAGTTTATCTCGGATTTGCTCGATACTGCTCCAATCGAATCCCACCCGAGCTGCCTTGGAAGACATCTGATAGGTGGCGTACAGAGCCGGAATCTTTTCCGGGATCCCGTCCAGTAAGGATTCCCGAGTCACCTTACCTCCGGCCAATTTCTTTTCAGCGGCTTTGATATCCTCCCAATGTCTTAAGAGTTCCCGAGAATCCCGGTAATGTTCGTCTCCAAAAACGTGGGGGTGTCGACGAACCATCTTTTCGTAGCTTCTGCGACATACGTCATGGATATCGAATTCTTCTTTCTCCTTGGCAATGCGGCTGTGGAAAATCACCTGAAACAGCAAATCTCCCAATTCTTCACAGAGCTCGTTGGAGTCGGACCCATCCAGGGCCTCGAGAACTTCAAAAGCCTCTTCCACCAACAGAGGCTTCAGCGTCTCCCGGGTCTGCTCCTGATCCCAGGGGCAGCCCCCAGGTCCTCGGAGGGTATCCATCAGCTCCAGTAGTTTCTGAAAATAGTCTTCCCGACGGTTCACGCCCGCTATCGTATTATGAGTGCCGGTGAAGGGAAAGTCTCTTGTTTCAAGTTTCGATCACATCGAATTGTTCGATGTGCATCAGAGGATCGGGTTGAACAGAAACCGATTTACCCGTCATCTCTTCGATCTCTTCCATCACCCTCTTTTCTCCCTCTCGGAGTGCCTTGCCAATATCTGGATGACAGCGAATCATGAGTTCACGGCCATTCACCAGATGGGGAGTCATTTTTTGGACTTCCTGGTGAATCGAGTAGCAGATGGTCCGCACCGATTTGGTCATACCACTTCCCTGACAGGAAGTGCAGGGCTGGCAAAGCAGTCTCTCCAGTGACTGTTTGACGCGTTTGCGGGTAATGGCCACCAAACCAAATTCATTGAATTGGAGAATTCTGGAAGGGGATTTATCTTTATCCAGCTCCACCTGGAGCGCGCTCATGACTTTTTGACGATTCTTCTTCTCGTCCATGTCAATAAAGTCGATGACAATAATCCCTCCCAGATCACGAAGACGAATCTGACGGACCACCTCTATCGCCGCATCCAGATTGGTTTTGGTGATGGTATCTTCCAAAGAACTGGTGTTTCCCACGAACTTTCCCGTATTGACATCAATGGCCACCAGAGCCTCGGTCTGGTTGATGACGATGTGACCGCCGTTTTTGAGCCACACCTTCGGCCGCAGCGCCTTCTCGATTTCGTGGGTCACCCGGTAGGTGTCAAAAATGGGTTTTCTCTTCTTGTAGAGGTGGACTCGCCGGACCAGTGAAGGATTGAACTGATTGACAAAATCAACAATCCGTTCGTACTCTTCCTCGTCATCAATACGAATGGCCCGGTAGTCCTTGCTGAAGTAATCCCGCACCACCCGCTGACTCAAACTGGGTTCCGCATAGACCAGGGCCGGAGCCGACGTCTTTTCCGCTTTCCGGCGGATATCCTCCCAGAGACGGGTGAGATAGCTCATGTCCTTCTGAAAGTCTGCTTTATCCTTATTCTCACCTACGGTTCGTACGATAAAACCTCTTCCGGAATTTTCGCGCAGTTTGACGACGATGTCTTTGAGGCGTTTTCGCTCTTTATCGGAGACAATTCTTCGCGACACTCCGACATGCTCCACGGTGGGCATAAAGACCAGGTAACGTCCGGGCAAAACGCTATGGGAGGTGATCCGGGCTCCTTTCCGACCGATGGGCTCCTTGGCCACCTGAACTAAGATTTCCTGTCCTTCCTGCAAGAGGTCTCCGATCAAGGCTTGCCCGTTGCGGTGGTTGGAGTTCTTCCGCCGCCCCCTGCGAGAGTCGCGAGGTGGATCCTGCCGAGGCGGATCCTGCCGTGGTGGATCTGCCTTCTTTTCAGGGGACTCGGGTTGAGGGGAAGGCTTCTCTTGAGGGCGACCCAGGCTCTTAAAGACTGCAAAGGGCTGCAGAAACCTGGGAAGGATGTGAGAACCTCGCCTCTCGGGCCGAACCTCCGATCCAACACCCGCGCTTCCAGCTGTAGGCTGAGCTCCTGAACCTACCGAAACATCCAGACTCTCGGGCAAGATCTGTCCGGCTTCGGCCACCGGCTCCTGGACAGGGTGTGGGGGTGGATCTGAGTCGGAGTTTGACGGACTTTTAGCGGGCCCTTCGGAAAGCGGACCCGAGAATTCCCCTTTTTCGTTTTCGAAAAGGGCTTCGTACTGCTCTAAATCCTCGGAAAAGTCCGAGACATAGAGAAAGGTGTCCCGCGACAGGCCAATATTGACGAAGGCTGCCTGCATTCCCGGCAGCACTCGGGTCACCTTTCCTTTGTAGATGTTCCCCAGGATTCTGCGATTCTTAGCCCGTTCGATAAATATTTCAGTGACCTGGTCATCTTCCAGGATGGCGAGCCTGGTTTCCAAGCTCGTCGATGAAATCAACAATTCTTTTGACATGTGTTCTCCAGGTTTGGCCAATTCGCCTCACCAACCGGGAGAAGCTTAGGGGAAGGAAGAGTCTTTTTCCGCAAGCCCTAGAGGTTCCTCAAGGTGCTCAATCATCTCATTTCCGCTGGCAGATCAAGAAAGGAAGGTAAAACATCGGAATCGTTCCTACCCAAAAACTCTCTTCCATACACGGGAGCGGCGGAATCGCCGATCTGACAGGGCACATCAGGCCCCTGCTGGTGGTTCCATTACCCACCGCGGATAACACCGTCAGGGCGGAGGATTCCACCCGCGTAATAGGTCACGTGTGAGAAGGGCAGGCGCCTGTCCTTCCAGCGACCTGCCGTCTCAAAAGCTTCTCCGAATAAATTAAAATAAAAATTCTTATCTGAAATACAGTCTCTATAAGCTCTTATCATTCCTAGCAATTATTATAGCACAGCCCTTGGGCAGGCCCCGGATTGGGATAGTGGGAGCGCTGTCAGGAGCTGTCTCAAACTTGTAGCGGCCGCTCTAAGAGCGGCTCCGGTGCTGCAGGAAGGCCATAGTTTCGGGCCGCTCTAGGAGCGGCCGCTACAAAAACGGGAGAGTCGGGAGTTCTCTGGCTCTAAAAATAGACGAAACGCCGCTGATAGACGTTCAGGGCCAGGCCCAGGGCAGCAAAGACGGTCACCGTAGCGGATCCGCCATAGCTGAGCAAGGGCAGGGGGATGCCAATGGGAGGCACGATTCCGAGAGTCATTCCCACATTGATTGCAACATGGAAAAATATGAGACTTGCCACACCCGTACTAATCAGGATTCCGACGCGATCACGGGCTGTTTCGGCAATATGAATCAAGCGCATCAAAATGAACAGATAGAGCATCAAGATCAGTATGGAGCCGACAAATCCGATCTCTTCGGCCAGGATAGCAAAGATGAAATCGGTGTGAATCTCGGGAACAAAACCCAGTTGGCTTTGCAGTCCCTGTCCCAATCCCTTGCCAAACAAGCCTCCTGAGCCGATGGCGATCTGAGACTGTCGAGATTGATAACCGATTCCCTGGGGATCCAGTCCCGGATCAAAAGTGACCAGGATGCGTTGCTTCTGATAATCCTGGAGAAAAAACCAACTCACTGGAGCAACACACAGGGACACAACCAGCACACCGGCAAGAAGCTGTTTTTTGACACCCGCCACCACCACCATACCCATGAGTATGGGAAGAAACATGAGAGCCGTTCCAAGATCACCCTGGATGGTGATCAAGATCATGGGGAACAGGGTAATAGAAGCGAGAATCAGGAAATGCCTACCCTCCAAATAATTCTCATTGAGTTGACCCAGGTACTGTGCCAACAGAAGGATCACGGTGAGTTTCGCCAACTCCGAGGGTTGAAAGCTCAGTCCTCCGAAGGTGAGCCAACTCCTGCTGCCGTTGATCTCCGTTCCAAAGAACAGAATACCAATGAGGAGTACAGTCGAAGAAGCGTAGAACAGGAAGGCATGATCAGCCAGAAAATGATAGTCCAGGGACATGACGAAAAGACAGACGCCCACTCCCACAGAGATCCAAAGAAGGTGGCGGAGAAAGAAGCTGTAATCCCCGCTGTCGGGGCTCGCATTGTAGATTCCCAGTGCTCCCAGCAGGGCTAGAATCAAGGCTCCCAAAAAGAGAGCGTAATCGAATTGTGTGAGTATTCCTCGTTCCCACCCCCTCACAGCTTCTTCTCCTGATTTGCCTGTGAAGCCACCTCCACACCCGCAGGCCCACGGTTCTTATACTTGGCGTGGTAGAGTCTGAAGATCTCCCTGGCCAAGGGAGCAGCTGAGGACCCTCCCGAGCCCCCTCTTTGCACGATGACGGCGACAACGATTTCGGGATCGTCTCGGGGAGCAAAACCGACAAACCATGCATTATCCTCTAGACTCTCCAGTTCGGACTCCGATAACTGTTCCCGCGTTGAAAGGCTAATGATTTGGGCAGTTCCCGTCTTCCCAGCGACCTGGTAATTGGCCAGTCGGGCGGCCTGCCCCGTACCTCCCTCATTGACCACGCTCCACATCGCATCCCGGATCGTTTGCAGGTTTTCCGGAGCAAAGACCGGAGATAAGAGTTCCCGACCCGCTGTCGAGCCTTGCTGGGAGTCCCCTTTCAACAGGTGAAGTCGGGGGCTCCTTCCCGTGGCAATGATCCCCACGGCGCGCGCCAACTGGATCGGCGTCACCAGTATGGGGCCCTGTCCGATGGCTAGGGATATGGTCTCACCGGGATACCAGGGTTCCCCTCTAGCCTGCCTTTTCCACTCCTCGGAAGGAACCAACCCGGATGCCTCTCCCAGAAGATCAATTCCCACGGGAACGCCCAGCCCCAATTGCCGACTAAAGTGGGCAATCTCTTGGAGGCCTAATTTCTGCCCCAGAAGATAGAAGTAAGTGTTGCACGAGTGCTGAATGGCTTCCAGAAGAGTGACCTCTCCGTGTCCCTCCTCCTTCCAACAATGGAACCGGTGACCATAGAGATCTACGCTACCCTTACAGGTGACGGTAGTCTCGGCATCAATGATTCCCCGCTCGAGACCCGCCAGGGCCATGATGATCTTGAAAGTCGATCCAGGCGAGAAAGCGTTTTGGACGGTGCGGTTCTGAAGCGGGTGATCAGGATTTTCCAGCAGTTGATCCCACTCTTTCCTGGAAATGCGGATGGCAAACTGGTTGGGGTCAAAGGCGGGTCGGCTTGCCATGACCAGGATTTCACCGTTGCGGGCATCGAAGGCGATCACCGCACCCGTATCCTCCCCCAGCAGATTCTCCGCCGTGGCCTGCAGATCCAGATCAAGCGTGAGGGTCAGATCCTCTCCCCGGATCGGATCAATCTGCTCCAAATCGTGGAGAATTCTTCCGCGGCTGTCGACCTGCACACGACGTCGTCCATCACGACCGGTCAGGGTTTGATTGTAGGTTCGCTCCACCCCAAACTGACCGACTATATCTCCTGCCTTATACTGCCTAAATTCAGGCTCCTGAAGCTGAGCAGGCGAGATTTCACCGACGTAGCCTGCAACGTGGGCAGCCAGGCTTCCGTAGCGATAAATCCGGCGCGGCTGGGTCAGGATTTCCACTTCCGGATGTTCGGACTGGCGGGCAAGGAGGTAGGCCGTTTCCTCCATGGAAAGGTTTTCCTTTAACACCACTGGCTGATAGATGCTGTAACTCCCGGCCGCCTTCAACCGCTCCCTGAGAACCTCTTCGGTGATATCCAGCCCATCCATTAAAAACTGGAGTGTCGCGTCCAGATCGCTCATTTCATCCCGGAAGAGTAGAAGGTTGAACCCATACACGTTGTCCACCAGAACTCTACCCTCCCGATCATGAATGAGGCCGCGGGGAGCGATCTGGGGCAGAATCCGCACTCGGTTTCGCTCGGCGAGATTCTGATAGTAATCAAAATCGAGTACCGTCAAGGACCACAACTGGGCGAATAGACAAACGAAGACCAGGACGAAAGAAATGCGAAGCCAGTTCAGGCGCCGTACAAGTTCCCGGTTATCTTGAAAAATGGGCATCGATATTCTCTAGAATTGACGGAAGTCCTTTTCGGGGAATTTGATCCGGTCATAGAAGTGAAAAATCACACCTCCTGCAATACCGGTGACCGGAACCTGTATCAGGATCCTCAACCAAACCTCCTGTTGGATCGTTTGTCCAAGCAATGCTCTCATTCCCACCACAACTCCCTCATCCACCGCAGACAGGAGCCCAATGAGGACACACCTGGCGAGTAAGCCCTCCAACAACAGCCATTTGCTCAGGTAGACCCCTCCGAAACCCATGAGGGTTTTGCTCAGGCCGTTCAGCCCTAAATAGATGCCTGAAATGGCATCTTGGAGCAAACCGAAGGCAAACCCACTAACTGCTCCCTTAGCAGGTGACGAATTCCAACCAATATAGAGAACAAGGACCAGCGACAAATCCAGGTAAAGCGCGACCGGGAGGTAGTTGGCAAAGACAATTTCGGCCACTGCCGTGGCCGCCAGAAGAAGCACCACCTCCGACTTGCGGATGATCTCATTCAATCCCCCCTCCCTTCCGGGAGCGGCCCCTCACCACCATGATCTCCTCGAGCCGCAGATAGTCAACGAAAGGCTCAACCTGTATATCGCGATAAACAGTCACTCCTTTTCGGGATTGAACGACTCTGCCGATGGGAAAACCCTTGGGATACAATCGATCGGTGCCGGAGGTGTAGACAATGTCTCCCACCTCCACCGACTCATAGTTGGGAATAAAATTCCACTTCAAAGTAACGGAGCCGTCACCCTGAATCACCCCTTGCAAGCGCGAATCTTCAAGCATGGCACCGGCCGCAGCGCTGTCATTGGTGATCAACTCCACTTCCGAGGTAAAAGGGGTGGTGGCCCAGACCCGGCCGACGATCCCTTGGGGTGTGATCACCGCATCATCTTTACGGATGCCCTTCAAGCTTCCGGCATTGATGACAAGCCGGTGGGCATAAAAGGGAGGGCTCTTCCAGATGACTGGGGCCAGGAAGGTATCAAACAGGAACTGTTCTTCCAGCATGAGACCCTCTTCTCGGCGTGAAACGAGAGAGTGGATCCCCCGCAGCTGGGCCAACTCGACCCCCAGGCGGGCGTTCTCTTCACGAAGCAGAAGATTTTCCTTCTGGGCGCTGTACAAAAGAGCATACTGTTTTACCGCACCCGTGACTCCGTCCACCATAAAGTGCACCGTGGATGCGATGGGAGTAAAAAGCAGCAGACTTCCGGAGCGAAGCAACAAGCGCCCTTCAGCATTTCGCACCTGCACGGAGAGGAGCAAGAGATTGGCCAAAAGCAGAACAGCTAATGGAATGAACGGCTTTCGTTGGAGCAGGGCGATCATTGCATACTGATTCTCTTAAGTAGTGGGATATCCTCCAACATTTTGCCCGTTCCCAGGACTGCCGAGCAAAGAGGATCTTCGGCCAGAAAAATGGGGAGCCCCGTCTCGTTCTTCATTCTTACATCCAGGTTCTTGAGAAGGGCTCCGCCTCCCGTCAACACCAGACCCTTATCCACGATATCAGCGGACAGTTCAGGAGGTGTTCTTTCCAAGGCTACCCGAACAGCATTCACAATGATGTCCACGGTGTCGGATAGGGCCTCGCGCACTTCTTCATCTGTGATGGTAATCGTCTTGGGAATGCCTTCGATCAGGTCGCGCCCCTTGATTTCCATGGTCAGACTTTCCTCCAATGGCGCCGCCGAGCCGATTGTGATTTTCACCTCCTCAGCCGTGCGTTCCCCGATCAACAAATTGTGTTTTCTCTTGATGTACTGGATGATGGACTCATCCATCTCATTGCCCGCCACCCGGACTGAGCGGCTGTATACGGGACCCGACAAACTGATCACAGCGATATCCGTCGTTCCCCCTCCGATGTCCACGATCAGGTTTCCACCCGGCTCCGTTATGGGAAGTCCAGCACCGATGGCCGCAGCCATGGCTTCTGCCAGCAGATAAACCTCGCTGGCCTTGGCTCTGAAAGCCGACTCTCGAACAGCCCTTTTCTCCACCTGGGTGATTTCCGAAGGGATGCAGATGACAATCCTGGGACTCAGTAAAATATTGCGTTTGTGAGCTCTCCTGATGAAGTATTTCAGCATCTCCTCGGTGATATCGAAATCAGCGATCACCCCATCCTTCATGGGTTTGATGGCAACGATATTGCCCGGTGTTCGACCCAGCATGTCTTTGGCTTCACGCCCAATGGCTTCAATCTTATTATTGATCGTATTAATGGCGACGATGGAAGGCTCGTTGACAACGATACCCTGGCCTCGGACATAAACAAGGGTATTGGCCGTACCCAGATCAATGGCAAGATCCTCTGAAAAATAACTGAAGATTGAGCGGAGGTTCAGCATGACAGCTTTTCAGTATGGCACAGCATTATGACAGCAGTTTTTTCGACAACTCGAGAGCTATTCACTCGGCCAAACCGCCACAATTCATGAGGTGGTTGTTCGCCCTCGTCCCCGCCAGTTCCCCTAAAACGCGGGCCTTATTATGCTCCGTCCTTAGGTCGCGAGCAAGATCAAATCTCCAAACCTCTGGACTGAAAGAAATTAAGACGTTTTCTGGCTTCCTCCTCCGCCCATTCACGGCAAGAAAATCAACTTGTTTTTGTCCTGCAGCGCATCCAAATGAATAGTATACCTCCGACCCAACCCCACAAGTGATCCTAGTCACAGGAGATGGGGCCTGGGGAGCTTGTGGGATCCCCAGGAACAACTCCGGCTGGAGGGCTGAATACCTATGTTATACTGGTTTTTCTCAACACAGGACAATACGAATGCTCGATCTGTTTCGACGAAGAAAAGGCAGCTTGAAGTGGGTTCTATGGCTGGTGATCCTTGTTCTGGGTGCGGGTATGCTCCTGTTCTTTGTTCAGTCTCCGGGTGGGACGGGACTTGGTTTAAGCAACCAGAATGTGGCCATCGTGGCTGGCAACTCGATCACCGTGAACCAGTATCGAAGAATTTACAACCAAATCTACGATAACTACCGACAAATGTACCCCTTGGATCAAGGCGGTGCGGAGATTCTGAAGCTGTTGGGCATTGCCGACCAGGCACTGGATCAGTTGGTCAGCGAATACGCGATCGGCTATGGAGCTCAGAGCATGGGGATTCAAGCGACCCGTGAGGAAGTTGCCGAATACATCACCACTCTTCCCTCCTTTCAAGAAGACGGTCGCTTCATCGGAACGGAACGCTACCTGCAAATCCTCCAAGCTAACAACCTTCCAGCATCGGAATACGAAGACGGAGTGAGGCGAGAAATCGTTCAGACCAAGCTGCTCAGAGTGGTCACGGACGGGATCCGGGCTACACCGGAAGAAGTGCGACAAGAGTTTCTGGACCGTAATCAAGGAATCAAGATCCGCTACGTTGCCATAGACCCGAAGGAGGTGGCTCCGGAAACAGTCAATCAGGAGGATCTGAAAACCTATTTCGAAGAACAGAAAGAAAACTACCGAACTCCTGAACAGCGGAAGGTGAAGTACATCATCTTTGCGCTCGAGCCTGAGAAGGTGGAACTGACCGAAGAACAGATTCAAGAGCGCATAACCGCCTTCCCTGAAAAACAGGAGGTTCGTGCCAGTCATATCCTCCTCACCCTGGATGACGAAAATGCCCGGCAAAAAGGGGAAGCACTCCTGGAGCAGCTTCGTGCCGGTGCGGATTTTGCCGAATTGGCGAAAGAACACACGAAGGATGAAGCCTCAGTAGCTAGTGGTGGAGATGTCGGCTTCTTTGGACGCGGGGCCATGGTTCCTGAATTTGAGGCTGCGGCCTTTTCACTGGAACCCGGCGAACTGAGTGATCTGGTGGAAACCCAATACGGCTTTCACATTATCAAAGTCACGGACGTGCGCAGAGTGGATTCTCGCGCATTGGCTGAAGCCGAGTTGAGGCAGGAAGAAAGTGAGATTCTGGCTCGTAGTCTGGCCGAGAAGGTCGCCCACCAGGCCCGAGACAGTGCCGGGTTGGAGACGGCCGCTGAGCGATATAGCCTGGAGATCCAGGAAACTCCTTTTTTCACGCTGGGAGATGTCATTCCTGATTTGGGTGTTCGCAATGATTTCAATCAACAAGTTTTCGCGCTGAGTCCCGGGCAGGCGACGGAAGCCTATGACCGGGGCGGGACCTACCTGGTGGCCCAGCTCCTGGAGGTCCAGGAGACTGAGCTCTCCGAGTTTGAGGCCGTTCAGGATCAGGTCAGTAAGGACTTCAAGGCAAGCCGTGGAGAAGAGACTGCACGGGAAAGGGCCTTTGCCTTCACCCAGGCCCTCGAGGAAGAACCTGACTTTGAGAGGGTGGCTGGCAGGGAAAAGCTGACCATTACGACGACCGACTTTTTCAAGAGAAATACGGCGGTGGATAACGACCTGGGATCAGCAGCAGAGATCCTCAACCGAGCTTTCCGTATGGAGGAAAATGAGAGTAGCCCGGCGCTCTCTGTTTCCGGCAAGTATGTTGTTTTTCAAGTGACGGAAAAAAGTGAAGTCGATGAAGAACAATTTGAAAAGGAAAGAGACGGGCTTACCCTGCAGATGACCGATGAAAAGCGGTCCCGGTTCTTTGTGTCCTGGGTGCAAAACGTGGTGGACAGGCTTTACGAGGAGAACGAGATCGAAATCAACCGCCTGCTCGTTGACTCCATTGCCGGTTGATGATTAAGTTTCTCGGTGTGGGGCTGTAGCTCAGTTGGAAGAGTACCTGAATGGCATTCAGGGGGTCAGGGGTTCGAGCCCCCTCAGCTCCACCAAATTCTCTCCCTTATCCCGACACAGAGACTTACTCGTTCCTATCCCTCCACATCGGGCCTATTTCCGAGAACCCAACCACATTCCCGTCAGGGTCGCCATATGTAATAAAGAGTGTCATTACCTTCGGAGAACACCTTTTCAATCGTCGTGGCACCCGCCTTTTTGGCCCGGTCCAGAACCTCCTGGACGTTGGTGGTCCCAAAAATGGCAACAGTCCTAGCCTGAGTGCGGGATGTCTTTGCCCGGCTGGGAGCTGCATCAGGGTCTAGATGACCAATTTCCAGGGCGACCTGGCGTCCGACATACAGCCCGACAACGTTTTCTGAGTTGCCTCCTTGCACAAAACCCAGAGCCCGGTAGAATTCTGCTAAGCGATCCCGGTTGTGGGACCGTATGACAACCCAGCCAACACCCCGGAATTTCACCTGGTCATTTCCGACGTCTCCCACACCTGCTCGATCCCGCTCTTGGCGAGGCTGAGCTGCTCCCGAAAATGGCACGAACAAGAAGACTATCAATGCCGCTAAGACACTTCTTGTCATCATTTTTCCTCCCTTGGAGCTAATGTGCTCTGGTGACAGCGGTCACGCCAACCCGAATCGGTATGGATCATTCTTAATTTTTACAGTTCATGTTACTCTTTATTAATTGTAATTGAACTTAAGCTAGCCTATCGCGTGTTGTTGATAGTCTATTTCATGTATCGAAAAGGAATCGAAGCGTGACCAACGCGGACACCCTCCTGACATTGATCGGCAAGCATCCGGAGGGTCTGGACGACGACGAAATCTCTGAAAAGACGGGCATCAAGCCCAGGCAGCAGGTTTACTACATTTGCACCCGGCTGGCAGCCGAAGGGAGGATTCGGAGGGTGTCGGTTCAAGCACCCGGAAAGCGACGTAAGATTCACAATTTTCCTGCCGGTGCCACACTCCCCCCATCGTCCGTACCGCAACAAAGGGGCACGGTAACTACGGAGGGCACCAGCTGGCGCAGACGGTTATCCATGCTGGTGGCCGCCACTGAACGAGATGATGTCGAGTTGCTTGATGAGGCCCTCCTCGATCTGGCCAGGAAGCTTCTGAGACAGGACATCCTAGAGAACGAGAAAGATAACTGACCACAGACAACAGACAAGTTCAAGGGTAGATAGAAGTCGGACAAGACTGTATCCGCGAAGATCCGCTTAGATGGATGTAATCTGCGGGCTAGACCTCGGGTAATTCGTGATAGCTGATCGCCTTGGTAATAAACAGCAGCGAGGACTGGGCCAAGTCCGTTTCTCTGGGTTCCTCCAACTGTACTCCATTACTGTCGTAAAGAATCTGGACCAGGGGACGGAATGAGTTTTCCGGATTGACCTCCACCACCCGCGCCAGTTCCTTCGTATTCAGGAAGACGTATTCGTTATAGGGATAGAGGGAGAAACTATTCAGCAGGGCCTTCACGATGCGATCGGAAAAGCTTTTGGTGTCGTCGTGAGTCAACTCTTCGAGTAGCTGATAGCCCGTCAAGGCATTGCGGTAAGGACGATCGTGGATACAGGCTTCGAAAACATCAACGATGCCCAGGATCTTAGCCTCCTCGCAGATCTCTTCTCCCTTCAATCCCAGAGGGAACCCTTGTCCATTCTCTCGTTCGTAGACTTGTCCCACAATTTGGGCAATCCAATCAAAGGGTGGCTTCAAGTACCCCAAAATCTTGGCTCCATAAACAGGCCGCTGCCGAACTTCCGAACTCACCTGCCCTGTTTCATGAAGCAGTCGCTCGGGGAGCCATGCCACCCCGATCTCGTGTAAAAGCGCAGCAAGCCCCACCTTGACTTGATCCTCCTGACTGTAGTTCAAGGTCTGTGCGAGGCGAATAGACAAAATGGTCACATTTACGGAGTGGGTACTCGCCCTGAATTCCTGCACTCTATCGGTGGCCAACAACAAAAGAGCTGAAGTGTCCACGATGGAATTGA
Source organism: Acidobacteriota bacterium (assembly GCA_022562935.1). GTDB lineage: Bacteria > Acidobacteriota > UBA6911 > RPQK01 > JADFOI01 > JADFOI01. The sequence goes on along the minus strand of JADFOI010000042.1, from coordinate 522 downwards.
CCATGGACCTGGCCAGCTGTTCCCCCCGTTTCACATTGAGGTTCTTCTCTTCCTGAATCCGGCTGATCGAGTCCAGGACATAGCTGGTCGCGGTCTTGTATAAGTTGAGCATCTCGGCGGCAACTTCTCCCTGAACCCGACCCTTGGCTTTAATGACCTCCTCGGGCTGAAACTCCTCCAGCTCCTGCTCCGAAACCTTCTCGAGAAGCGAAGCTTCAATGAGAACATTCCCGCGACGCACACGCTGGGAGAGAACATAGAGTAGATTGCGGGCGACGATGGGATAGTGATCCACAAGGGCCCAGATAGCCTTTTCGTCCAGTACCAGTACTTTACAGTCCTCCTGGGCCACGACGTAGGCCGAGGCGGGCAGATGATCCACGACCGACATTTCACCCGCCACTTCCCCGGGTTCCAGGATCACAATGGGGTCGGTCATCAGTTTGTTCAGGTGGATACTCAAATGACCAGAAAGGAGCAGGTAAATGAAGCGACGGGGTTGCCCCGGACTGATCAGTACGT